>NZ_QQAI01000001.1:0-462630 GCF_021023115.1 Psychrobacter sp. CCUG 69069 | reverse complement strand
TCCATGAGTACATTCATTATTACAACCATGAGCGTATTCAATTGAAACTAAAAGGACTGAGCCCTGTGCAATACAGAACTCAGTCCTTGGGTTAAACTAAACCGTCCAAGTTTTGGGGGTCAGTTCATTGCCATTAGCAAAAGGGGCTTTTTAGTGGTAATAAATACACTGATAATAGAGAGTATATTTACAAACCGAATATAACAACCGAAGTGCCGCCGTAAGATGGTGACCCATGAACCGTGAAGTTCAGGGCGGATGCGTCACTACCTCGGCAGGTTTCCTGATACACCGCAAGCGGTGCAGGCATACACAATGAGGTAATAGGTACCACATCCTAGTAAAGCATTATCGGCTCAGGGAATAAACATCTACTAGCCAACACTTCAGAATATAAATATCTTAACCAATGAAGTTGGTGATTGCAAGTACGATTTACAGAATGATACGCGGCTTTAACCGTGAGTAGGATGAACTGTCAGTGAATAAATATGTTTATAAGAAACAAATGTTTAATGGCTTAATAGGTCAATTTTTCAGCTATTTCAAGATGTGTGTTAATATAGAGAGCTTTCAACATCCTAACACAGCATTATAGGCGTTCATTCACTTGAGGAGCGGGAATCCATGTCCAACAACCAACAACAGTCAGAGTTTATCGATGATAGTCAGGCCCATCTCAATCATAAGCAAGATAGTGAGAAAAATAAAAAAGTGCCGCATGTCTTAATGATACTAGATGGTTTTGGACATCGTGAAGACGATAAGGATAATGCCATTGCAGCGGCTAATATGCCAAATCTGGATAAAATTTACCAACAGTATGCGCATGGGTTGATATCTGCTTCAGGAGAAGACGTTGGATTGCCTGATGGACAGTTTGGTAATTCAGAAGTGGGCCATATGAACTTGGGTGCGGGCCGTGTGCTTTACCAAGACTCAACTCGTATATCTAATGAGCTGGCTAATCGTGATTTTTATAAAAACGACGCATTGGTTAATGCTGTAAAAGCGGCAAACGAGCTTGGCGGCAACGTACATATTATGGGGCTGCTATCAGACGGTGGCGTGCATTCACATCAAGATCATATCGAAGCCATGTGCCATTCAGCATTGGTACACGGCGCCAAAAACGTCTTTGTACATTGCTTTTTAGATGGTCGCGACACCCCGCCAAAATCCGCTGATAAGTATATCAATCGCCTACGTACGCATATTAACAAGTTGAATGCGCATTATGAAAATGGTCACGTGCAGATTGCCAGTATTATTGGACGCTATTATGCAATGGATCGTGACAATCGTTGGGATCGGGTACAAAAAGCGTATGAGCTCATCACTGAAGGAAAGGCGGATCGTCTATCAACCCGAGCTGATGGAGCGGTACAAGCAGCATACAAAGCGCGCGAAACTGATGAGTTTATCAATCCTACGACCGTGATTGGTCGTGATGAGGTGCCATATACCGTTGATGATAATGACGCTCTAATTTTTATGAACTTTCGTGCAGATCGCGCCCGTGAGCTGGCTCAAGCTTTCGTACTACCAGATCATGAATTTTCTGGGTTTGCCCGCCATAAGCAGCCCAAACTTGCCGCTTTCGTGATGCTAACGAAATATTCCGATGTTTTGGCTAATAATCCTAAAACCAGCATCGCTTATTATCCAACGTCGTTATCCAATACGCTTGGCGAGTACTTGCAAGATCAGGGTAAAACCCAACTGCGTATCGCTGAAACAGAAAAGTACGCCCACGTGACGTTTTTCTTTAGTGGCGGCCGTGAAGAAGAGTACAAAGGTGAAACACGTATTCTAGTGCCCTCGCCAGACGTCGCTACTTATGATTTGCAGCCTGAAATGAGCGCACCTGAAGTGACCGATAAGCTAGTTGCTGCCATTGAGTCGGGCAAGTATGATGTGCTGGTCGTGAACTACGCCAATGGTGACATGGTCGGGCATACTGGTGTATTTGACGCTGCTGTGCAAGCGGTAGAGGCATTAGACGTTTGTATTGGTCGCGTAGAGGCAGCAGTACGTGCAGCGGGGGGTGATATGCTTATTACAGCAGATCATGGTAACTGTGAGCAGATGCAAGACTATGAAAGTGGACAGGTCCATACTCAGCACACTACTGAACACGTCCCACTGATTTATATTGGTGAAAAAGCGTTACAAGTGCGGAGTGGTGGTAAGCTGAGCGATGTCGCACCGACTATTTTGACATTGATGGATGTCGAAATCCCATCTGAAATGACAGGTGAGAGTCTGTTGTTACCAGCATCGTAGGTCAAGCACGCTCGTGTTTTTGCGGTGGCTACGCGATGACTGTGTGGTTATTATGCGATAATTATATGTGAACGCTTAGCTGTGAACGCTACTAGAAATTATAAAAAAGGGAAGGGTACTGGTTATCCTTCCCTTTTTTGCGATGTTTTTTGCTTCATTTATAGCAAACCCAACATTTTAAGTAGCAAAAAAACAAAGGGAGAGCCGTATCTAGTCGCCTAAACCGGTTTGACAAAGTCGAACAGACTTTGGGGACTCATATTGATACCCTTGATGCTATCTTATAAGGTAATATTCATAAACGTATCGATAATAACAATTTTACGTATTCTACTATTAAATGAGTTCTCTTATGCATCCTCACTATTTCATTCGCTCATCAAGATCTAAGCGAGCATTAATGATAGGGTTATTCGGGTTGGCTGCTGCTAACATGCACGCCCAAGCAGCAGAAGCACCGGCCAACACGACCAGTCCCACGGCAAGCCTACAACTGATTAGCCTAAACGCTGATGAGACAGCCGTTAAAGACGATATGGATAACTTGTCGGATATCGCTGATATGTTAGATGCGGCAGATGCGTCTGACGATTCGATAGACAGTGTGGCAGATGAGAGCGCTTTAACGGATGAAACGGGTGATATCGATACAGCCATTCCCCTTGAGGTCGGCCAAGTGTCATTAAATGCTATTTCACCAGAGACGCTCAAGACATTTGTCGCAGTGGTGGATTTGGTCCGCCGTGAATACGTAGATGCGGTCAATGATGAAGAGTTATTCAACAACGCAATGAGTGGCATGCTCACAAAGCTCGACAGTCATGCGGAGTTTTTGGATGCTGAGGCGTATGACAACCTGCGTGCCTTTACAGAAGGGGATGTGGGCGACATTGGTATCAAGGTCGCTTATCAGCCAGCAGCTGGCTATTGGGTCATTACAGAGGTTATCAATGACTCACCTGCGGATAAAAAAGGCATCGCAGTTGGCGACTATCTGCATCAAGTGGCTGAGTTTAAACTAGATGAAGATAAAGAAAGCAATGATATTGAACAACTTTTAACAGGGATTGCTGGCACGCAAGTGGACATCGTGACTTCTAAAGCTGGTCGCCGTAAACATACCACCACTTTACAGCGAAACAACAGCCATCCTCAAATCGTTGAGGCAAAGTTGGTGGATGGCATTGCCGTGATCAAATTACCTGCGTTTCAAAACAACAGCCGTGAAAAACTACTGGAAAGCTTAATTAATCTAGAAGCCCCTGTCTCAGGTATCTTGTTGGACATGCGTGATAATCCAGGCGGTGTACTGACATCAGCGGTGAGCGTTGCCAGTTTGTTTATGAGCGATACCGATGTGGTACAAGTAAAAAGTCGGCAAAGTAAATCACGCACGCTATCGACTCAAGGCAAGGCGCTACTCGAGTCATTGCCAGTAGTTGTCTTACAAAATCGTTATTCGGCATCAGCAGCAGAGGTTTTGGCCAGCAGCTTACAAGCACAAAAGCGCGCCACTATCGTGGGTGAGGTCAGCTATGGCAAAGGGTCTGTACAGTCAGTCATACCGTTGAATGACGAGCAAGCCGTCAAGCTAACCGTCGCCAACTATATGACCGCCTCAGGTGGCAAAATAGATGGAATCGGGGTAGCGCCTGACATGATGTTACAAGGCAGTGAGAGTACATGGGAGCAGCAAGCGCTCGACTTACTAAAAGAGCGAGCGCTTGAGTCGGGCGTACGTTTTGTCCGAAAGCCTGTTGAAAAAAGTCAGGCGATAGCAGACAACGTGACTAAACTGTGACTAAGTAGCCGTCATTTAACCGTACGTCATGAAGTGACATGTTTTAACTTACTCTTCAGACTGATCTTCAGCGATTTCCAACTTTTTCATGCGATAGCGTAAAGAGCGAAAAGTCGTTCCCAGTAGTTTGGCTGCTTGGGTTTTGTTCCAGTCAGTTTTTTTAAGCGCGGTAATAATCAGCTGTTTTTCTTGTTCTTGTAGGTGATGCTCGAGTCCGCGCAGGGGCAATTGATCGTCAACCTTTTTGCTTGGGACGCCTTTTTCTTCCCCTTCTGTCTGAGTGAGGTGAGGCGTGGTGGGCGCTTGAACACTATGCCCGGTTGCGTTATTTGGCACTTCTACTTGGCTACTGGTTGGCCGCTGTATCATGGAAGGATAGTGCTGAGTATTCGTGCGATAAGGGTGTAAGTTAGTCGTTACTGGCTTAGGGTTTATCCCTGTTACACGCTCTGTAGACTGAACGGTTGTTTCTTGGTTTTCTGTCGATTGAGTAGCAATCAGGTCGGCGGCTTTAGGATCAGAGCGTTGCATCTTATTAAGGTGGGTCTCTTCACTTTGGCCTTGGGACTCGGCAAGTTGATGGCTTATGTCTGTTTCAAGATCGGGAAGGCCCAAATGACTCACCTCAATGAGTGACGTTTCTGCTAAGGTCACTGCACGCTCCAGCACATTACGCAGCTCACGGACATTGCCCGCAAAATTATGGTGTTGCAAGCGCTCGCGGGCGGAGACCGTCAATGCCGGCGGGGTGTCTAACTGCCATTCGTGAGTGATCATTGACAAAAAATGCTCGGCCAAAACAGGAATGTCGTCACGACGTGCATTAAGCGTGGGCAGCTTCAGTTCGATCACATTGATACGATAGTACAAATCCTGCCTAAACGTACCATCCTGCACCAACTGGTTCAGATTTTTATGGGTTGCAGATAAGATACGCACATCGACTGGTGTCTCTTTGGTATCTCCAATGGCTCTCACCGTCTTTTCTTGGATAGCGCGTAAGAGTTTTACTTGCATTGCCAAAGGTAAGTCGGCCACCTCGTCCAAAAATAACGTCCCACCATTGGCCTGCTGAAACAGTCCTTGCTTGTCAGCGACAGCACCAGTAAAGCTACCTTTTTTGTGACCAAAAAACTCTGATTCCATCAGCTCCGAGGGGATTGCCCCGCAGTTCACCGGAACAAAGCTACCATCTCTGCGCGGGCTTAAATCGTGAATCAGACTGGCAACGACTTCCTTACCTGTACCTGAAGCCCCAGATAAAAACACAGGCGCCTGAGAGCGGGCGAGTTTGAGAATGGTATTTTTGATAGGAAGCATCACGGCTGAATCGCCGATCAGCCGACTGTCTAACATTTTTTGCTCAGGTGAGCATTCTGGCGTGGATTTCGCGACGTTGTCTTGCTGTATGACTTTTAGGGCATTTTCTACCAACTGACGTAGGCGTGGTAGCTCAAGTGGCTTATTAACGAAGTCAAAAGCCCCAAGCTTTAGCGCTTCAATGGCCAGATCCATACTGCCATAGGCAGTGATAACGGCTATAGGCGTACTAGAGCTATTGCTGATTTCTTTGACCAACTCCAGTCCTGATCCATCAGGTAGCTTTAAATCGGTTAGGCAAAAATCGTAACTGTTTTCGTGCCAGTACGACCTTGCCTGCGCCAATGTATAAGCCACATCACTTTTGATGCCCATTTTGGTCAAGGTGATTTGCATTAATCGGCACAAATCCACTTCGTCATCAACGACTAGCGCGGTTGTTGTCATACATTATCTCATCGTATTCATTAGCTATAAAATAGTAAAAGACCACTGTGCCCTAACGACAAAGTACTCGATATAGAGCGGATTTAATACTTAAAAAACACCTTTACTAGCATTATTTTCAACATTATTTGTATGCTTATCAGAGTGAACAACAGGAGCTATCAAGCGAAAGCAGGTTTTTTCATGTTCTGGAATGTAGAGCAAACGCGCTTGATTGGCTTCACAAAATGCTTGTGATAAGTAGAGTCCTAACCCTGTACCTGCTTGATCTGTAGTAAAAAACGGATTAAATAAATGGGGTAAATCCTCGAGGCGCACGCCAGTACCACTGTCCAATATGTCAATTATAACATCGTTATCAGCACAATAAATTTCGATTTCCACATAAGCATGAGGGTGGGCGTAGCTACTATAACGTAAGCCATTATTGATTAAATTGATTAAAACTTGTTCCAATTGGTGCGTATCGAATGAGATGGTTGGGTTTGTTTTTAGTCGTAAAAAAACATCATGTCCTTGAAAGTAGTTTTCTAAAAATATTGGCATCCATTCAGTCAGTACAATCGACTGCTGGTTTGCTGTTTGCTGGCGGGACAGTTTTAAAACATCTTCAATGATACGGTTTACGCGCTTTGTTTGCGAAAAGATCATTTGATAAAGCTCATGATTACCTGTCGCATCACTATTTGCGGTGTGCGTCATAACATGACTGTCTGCTTCACTTTCTGTAACCTCCTCCATCAACAGCTGGCTGGCTTGCGATATAGCAGCCAAAGGGTTTCTAATTTCATGGGCGATACTGGCCGTTAGTTGTCCCAAAGAAGCCAGTTTTAACTGCTGGGCACTGGCTTGTTCGCGGCGTAAATCTTCTAGTATTAGTAATTTACTGTCATCTTTTAACGGAATGATTTGTACCCGTAGTTTATCGAGTACAGAGGCGTTTGTCCCTGCGGGCAAGTCATAAGTAAAGGTGCGGGACTGACCAGCTGCTACTGATAAGCAGGCTTTAAACAGCTGCGCATGTTGTTTGTTGAGTTGTTGTTGAAAGTTAAATAGACGCGCATTGCGGTGGTTGTTCTGCGAATTTTTTGTGTCAAAAGAGGAGACGTGAGGCAACGATACTGATGGATTATGTGCGATGCTGAGTAATTGATGAGCTGCAAGGTTTGCTAAGACGATCTGCTGTTTGTCGATGACAATGACGCCATTGACCATTTGCGTGATGACTTCTTGGTTGATGACATGTAGGCGCTCGACTTCTTTCGCGCTCTTCGCTGCTACTTTTTCAAGTTGGACTAAACGCTGAGAAAGAGACCAGCTCAAACCGCCCACTGCTAAAAAACTGGCTGACATGAGCAAAGCATCACCCAAATTGGCCAAGTTCATACTATTGGCAATGGCATAAAAAAATTGCTGATAAATGACAAAAATAATAGCGAGTAGCGTGATAACTAACGCTTGAGAGCCGTGGAGCAACATAAAGCTCGCTGCGACCACCACCATATAAAGCATGGTCAGTTGTAAATCAGGCGCACCCGCCGTATACAGCAACAGGCTTAGGATAATGACATCTAAAGCCAATCCAAAAGCTAATTGTCGCCGCATCTGTTGATTAACGACATAAAACAACCCCAGTAAAATGAGGCTAAGCAGGACATAAAAGCTAAGGGCAGTTTGTTGCAAGAAACTTGGTAGAGAAAGGCTGTTATCAGCGTGAGCCGTGATATATACCATCAGCAGAGAGAACAGGCTAACGATGAAGCGGTAACTGCTGTAAATAAGCCCTAATCTGCGTAATTGTGATAGAGATAGCGTATCATCGCGATGCAAATAATGAGTAATGGCAGAGACGAGGCGAGTGGCAGACTTCATAAAATGACCGTAAGAAAAGAAGGGTGGCTAACTAAATAGTTACGGTTGAATCAGACCATGACGGATCGCCAGATGTGTCAACTTAACATCACTATCCACCCCGACTTTCTCGTAAATACGATAGCGATAGGTATTGATGGTTTTGACACTGACAAACAGCTGATCTGCTATTTGCTGCGGGCTTTGACAGTTGACGACCATCATTGCCACCTGCTTTTCGCGATCACTTAATAAGTCAAAAGGTGAGCTGGCATTATCTGACAGTAAAACATCAGCCAACTGTTCAGCGACATCTTGACTAAAATAACGACTCCCTTGATAGACTTTTTTGACCGCTCTTATCATCTCGTCAAGTGGCGTGCCCTTGGTGATATAACCATTGACGCCCGCTTTTATGAGCATGGAAGGATAAGGCTGCGCTGACATACTGCTAACGGCCAATATTTTGATACCCAGATCAAGCTGGATTAAACGTTTGGTTGCTTCAAGCCCACCAATATTGGGCATGTTGACGTCAAGTAAAATCACATCAGGACGCAGTTGTTTGGCCATCTTAATAGCCATATCACCACTGTCTGCTTCGCCGACCACTTCTATATCAGCGCTATCTGACAACATACGACTAATACCCATTCGAACCAAATCATGATCATCTACTACTAGTACTTTAATCATAACGATACTCTTTACTATTTGTCAGAATGAAGGTTTTTTATTCATATTAAACGACAAGGAAACCCAAGGCATCTGCTGATTTTTTATTGTTTGAAAACGTAAAATACGGCTAAGATATTATATAGACATTTCTATCTAATACAGCAAAAGACAGATGATTAGCCATCTAAAGTTAACTTATATTGCTGAAATGTGAATAGATGTTTCTATAATATAAAGTGGTTGTAGCAAAATTTGAATTAGGCCAAAATTAAACCTTAAATCTGCTGGATAAATTAAACTTAAATTCAAACCATGATACACTAAAAATACAAAAACTCTATACGAGTACTTACAAACACATCCATAGACGCTATGTACGTTTTTGGCGCCAAACAACCCTAAATGGCGTGATAACGGAAGCAGGAGGCATAATGAAGCACCTACCATTAACCAAACAGCAATTAGTCGTTGCTATGATTTCATTGAGTTTGGGCAGTGCTGCACAAGCCGCACTTACTATTAATGGTAGCACTGATAGTGGCTCTAGTGCTCGTGTGAGTTGGGGCGGGGCAGATAGCTTGTCTGAAGCGCGCAACATCATGTACAAGTCGACTGGCTCTACTATTAAGCAAGTCGATAGCGGTTATGGTACGACCAGTATCACCAATACCAATAGCTTCGGTAGTAGCAATAATAGTTACAATAGTAGCAATCGCTATAATACGACTTATCGCGGTGCATTTGGTAGTAGCGATATGATTCCGATCAGCACGGACTCGCGTAGTGTGGCGGTAATCGATGCGGAAACGGGCGAATCTATTTATGAAAAAGACGCTGATATTGCGCGTCCGATGGCCAGTATTAGTAAATTAATGACCGCCATGGTGGTATTAGATGCAGGTCTTGATATGCGCGAAGAGATTACGCTGGATCCAGAAGATTTTGTCGGTCCAAAGCGCGCAAGCTCACGGTTAAAAGCAGGCGATCGTTTAAATCGAGCTGAAATGCTATTGATGGCGTTAATGAAGTCAGAGAACCCAGCAGCCAAGAGCTTAGCGCGTAACTATCCAGGTGGTTATAGCGCCTTTATACGGGCGATGAATCGCAAAGCTCAAGATTTAGGCATGACCACGGCTTTCTTTGGTGATCCCACGGGTCTTGATAAGCGCAATGTTGCTTCATCAAATGACCTTGTAAAAATGGTACGTGCGGCTGGTAATTATGACGTGATTCGTCGTTTTTCTACGACGAAGAGCTATGACTTTTTTGTATCAAATTACTCCAGTGGCAACCGTACGTATAAAGCCAATAACACGAGTAGCTTAGTGCGTGCTGGCGACTATCCAATTGGCATCTCAAAAACAGGTTTTATTAATGAAGCGGGCCGTTGCGTCGTCATGGAAACGCGCGTCAATAACCGTCCCGCTATCATTGTTATCCTAGGGGCAAACAGCTCAGCCACGCGTTGGGGCGATGCTAAAAACATTCTGAACAGTTTAGCGACTCGCCGCACAGTGTAAGCTTGCTGGCTAAGTATTTATAAAACCTAAGTACTTATAAACAAAGCACTTATAAAACCTAGGTCTGATAAATAAAGACTTATAAAAAAGTAAGCATTGATAAAAAAGGCTGTTATATCCTATAACGGCCTTTTTATTGTTTTGAGACTAGGGGTACATGTTATGGTTCAAACATCGAATTTTTCTATGCCGCAGCTATACTTACTGACCAATGACGATGAGTTTGGGCTTTTATATCAAAAGTTAGAGGCAGCACTGGCTACCGGGTTGATTGCGCTATTACAAATTCGTCGTAAGCAGACATTGGCGCGCCCTGACGGTGAGTTAAAACTTTACGAAGAAGCCTCCAAGATCGTGGCTTTGGCCAAAGCTCATAACGTGGCAGTTGTTATCAATGATAATATTGGTGTGGCGGCAAAGCTTGGCGTTGGGGTACATCTTGGTCAAGGTGATGGCACGATTAGAGAGGCCAAGCAGCGGTTAGCGCCAAATCAGATTATTGGTCGTACGTGTCATGGTCAGGTAAGTTTGGTCAAAAAAGCGCGAGACGCCGGCGCAAGTTACGCCGCAATGGGTGCAATCTTTGCTTCTACGACCAAACCAAATGCTGACACTATTGCTCGTCAGCAGCTGATCGATGGCTGTGAGCAAGAAATAGATATGTGTGTGATAGGCGGTTTAACCGCAGAGAATGTCTCAGAGCTGATAGGTTTGCCCATTCGTTATGTGGCAGTAGTTGGCGATATTATGGACTTACCAGTCGCACAAGTTGCAGAGCGTTGTCAGCAATGGCAGCAGGCATTTTCCCGCTGGAAAACACCTGATTTATAGTTGGCGCTCTTAAAACAATGCGCAATTACGCAGCGTGTTCCATACATAAGGTAGCATAAGGCAAGGCTTCTAGGCGTTGCTCTTCGATCTGCTCACCGCACACCTCACATTCACCATACGTACCATTCTCAATACGGCTTAAGGCATTTTCGACGTAGATTAAGCTTTGACGCGCTTCAGCCATGAGGTTTTTGCGCATGTCGTTTTGACGATAAGAGATGGCTTGGTCTTCCCAGTGTTCATTGAGATCATCTTGGGGATTTTGAATGTGTTCTTCGATTTTGTCGATGCGCGTTTCGTACTCTTCTTTTAATTTTAATAGATTCTGTTTAGCGGTCTCTAGATCAATACTCATTGTATTCTCCTAAGGGTTATTTTTATTGTTTACTCCGCTATCATAAATCGCCTAACTAGTGAGTACCACCACGAAATGTTACTGATGTTTATGTGGACTTTGAGTCAATCATAAACGTGTTGGTTTGCAGCCTGCTCTTAAATTGTGAGGGTCACAATCCCATTCTCGTCAAATTTATGGCAGGTTCGTTATGAGCGGCGGCCAGAAAACTGGTAGAATACACCGCCGCTAAATCTTGCTTGTTAAGGTCAATGGTTAAAAGACCTCAATCAGCAAAAAGCAAGTTAGCCAAACGTAAAAACCAGTAAGAGCATTCGACACGGTTCATGTGACAGCAAGTCATTGGTCACACTCTTTTATAGATACCTTTGTATAAAAATGCTTCAGTAATGATAGCAACTTTAATGACAGCAACTTTAGTTTTTTAACAGACAGATTAACCAACAGATTGATGTATAGGAGCAGGTAAATGAATTTTTTGCGTATGAGTGAGCTGAACTTAACGGATAAAGTAGTACTGATTCGTGAGGATCTCAACGTACCTATCAAAAACGGTAAAGTCACAAGTGATGCGCGCTTACAAGCCAGTCTGCCAACCATCAAATTGGCACTAGAAAAAGGGGCTGCCGTTATCGTCTGCTCACACTTAGGGCGTCCTACCGAAGGTAACCCTGAAGCAGTATACTCGTTGGCACCAGTGGCTGATTATTTGACGGATAAGCTATCTACCTCCGTCAGTCTTAATCGTGACTATTTGACTCAAGGTGTGTCTATCAAAGCGGGTGAGGTTGTCCTGTTAGAAAATGTGCGCTTCAATGAAGGTGAAAAGAAAAACGATGCCACTTTGGCAAAAAAATATGCAGATTTATGCGATGTGTTCGTCATGGACGCTTTTGGTACCGCCCATCGTGCCCAAGCATCCACGGAAGGCGTCACGCAAGCGATGCGTCAGGCAGATAAGACCGTATGTGCAGGCCCGTTGTTAGCCGCTGAATTGGACGCGCTAAGTCTCGCGCTTGAAACCCCAGCCCAGCCCATGTTAGCCATTGTTGGTGGATCGAAAGTATCGACGAAGTTAGAAGTGCTACACAGCTTGGCAGAAGTGTGTTCACAGATTATCGTTGGGGGCGGCATTGCCAATACTTTCTTAGCGGCGCAAGGTCATAGTGTGGGCGCCTCGCTATATGAAGCAGATTTGGTTGATACGGCCCGTGAGATTATGGATAAAACTGAGATTTTATTGCCTGAGCAGGTCGTCGTTGCAGACAAAAATGACATCAATTTTGATGACTTTATTGGCTCACTACAGCAAGCCACTGCCACCATTAAGTCTGTGGATGCGATTGGCGATAATGACATGATATTAGACATCGCCCCAAAAAGCGCAAAGCAGCTTGCAGATGCCATTAGCAAAGCCAAAACCATCTTGTGGAATGGGCCAGTAGGCGTTTTCGAAGTAGACGCTTTTGGCAGTGGTACGCAAATACTGGCTGATGCTGTAAAAAATAGCGAAGGTTTTTCGATCGCTGGTGGCGGTGATACCTTAGCTGCCATTGATAAATACCAAGTTGCAGGCGGTGTTAGTTACATGTCAACAGGTGGCGGCGCGTTTTTGGAGTTTGTAGAAGGTAAGGTGCTACCAGCGGTCGCAGCGCTACAAACTGACGTTTAAGCATTTAACGAGTTTAGTAACATTAGCGGTACAACCAAATAGACGTATTTGAGTTAGGCTATAAAAATAAGGCAATGACCCGTTTGCGCTCAGACACCCACAGACGTTGATTTGAGAGGGATTGGTCATTGATTATTATTAACTGGTAATTATTTGTTTCTATACTGAACATTGTTATTGCATGTCTTATTTGCACTCTATAAAATAGCGCAACCATGTATTTTGACATGTTTTATTTACGAGAGGTTTATTATGTTAAAACGTCATTTGTTACTTGCTAGCTTACTTGCTGGTACTTTTGCAGTTACTGCGTGTAGCCAACAAACAGAAGAGCAAACTGAAGCTGCTGTTGAATCTGCAGGCGATGATGCCGCTGCTAACACAGAAGCTGCTGCTGCCGAAACTGAAGAAGCGGCTGCTGAAGCTGAAGTGGCGGCACAAAATGCTGGCACTGAAGTTGCAGAAGGCGCTGAAACCGCGGGCGAGGCTGCAACAAATGCTCTAGAAAACACTGGTGATGCTATCGCCGAAGGTACCAATGAAGCGGTCGAAGGTACAGCTTCAGCTGTTGCTGATGGTGCTAACGCTGTCGCTGATGGTGCAAATGACCTCGCTGTTGATGCAGAACAACAGTACTAAGCCGTTTCATTACTGATTTATGGAGTCGTGGTTGTTTGATAGATGACTCATAAGTTCGGTCGCTAAAATGATTCGTTGTTTTATAAGCCCTCAAAATACTAGAAAAGCCTTGGTGACCACCAAGGCTTTTTGCGTTGTCTGTCTTTCTTTAGTTAGAGTAATAAATAGTCAGGCAACTGCTACGAAGACAGCGCATTTTTTGCTATAATCACGGCGTATTAATTATCTCCAAAACGCTGAATCCTGTGAATGACTGGTGGTGCTTTAACTACTAAGGCTTTAACCGTTATTAAGCAAAAGTTTTGGGCTAATTACTCTAAAGTTCTACTGCAAGAGCTGTTTTTAAAATACTATTCAAAATTTAATCAGAGAGCGTTTTATGGCCTTAATATCGTTACGTCAACTTCTAGATCACGCCGCTGAGCATAGCTACGGTGTTCCTGCCTTTAACGTCAATAATTTAGAGCAGATGCGTGCAATCATGATGGCGGCGGATGCTTGTGACTCACCTGTCATCGTCCAAGCCAGTGCTGGCGCACGTAATTATGCAGGGTCGGCGTTTTTACGTCATCTGATCATCGCTGCTATCGAAGAGTGGCCGCATATTCCAGTGGTTATGCATCAAGATCATGGCATGTCACCCGCTATCTGCCAGCGCTCAATCCAGCTTGGTTTTTCGTCAGTCATGATGGATGGCTCGCTGGGTGAAGACGGCAAAACGCCAATGGATTATGATTACAATGCTAGCGTTACTCGCGAAGTGGTTAAGATGGCACACGCTTGCGGCGTTTCTGTAGAAGGCGAGATTGGTTGCTTGGGCAGCCTTGAAACCGGCATGGCAGGCGAAGAAGATGGCTCTGGTGCAGAAGGTGTACTGGGTCATGAGCAGCTCTTGACCAGTGCTGATGAAGCCGAGCAATTCGTAAAAGATACGAATGTCGATGCGTTAGCGATTGCTATTGGTACGAGCCACGGCGCTTATAAGTTCACGCGTCCACCGACAGGCGATATCTTGTCGATTGAGCGAGTAAAAGAGATTCATGCGCGCATTCCTAACACCCACCTTGTGATGCATGGCTCGTCATCCGTACCGCAAGAATGGTTAAAAGTCATCAATGAAAATGGTGGTGACATTGGTGAAACTTACGGTGTGCCGGTTGAGCAGATCGTTGAAGCGATCAAGCATGGGGTACGTAAGGTAAATATCGATACAGATTTGCGTCTGGCATCAACAGGCGCTATCCGTGAATTCCTTGCTAACAACCCAAGCGAGTTTGACCCACGTAAATACTTCAAAGCCTCTATGGTCGCGATGTCTGATATCTGCACCAATCGTTTTGAAGCTTTTGGTTCAGCAGGTCAAGCGCATAAGATTCGCCCAATCAGTCTTGAAGGTATGGTGGATTTTTATCAGTAAATTACACTGGTAAAAGGTGGTCATGGCCCATGTGACGACAGTGTATTTCATTTTTATAATAGCCCTTATAAGAGGTAGTACGTGATGATAGGATTGATTACCGGACAGGTGCAGTATTTAATGGCACCCACGGCCTGTATCATGACAACCTCGGGTGTGGGTTATGATATCGAGCTGCCACTGCCGTCATTTTGCCAATTGCATCTCAATGAGCAAGCCAGTATTTGGACGCATTTTCATGTTCGTGAAGATGCGCAGCTGCTATATGGTTTTATCGACCGCAAAGAGCGCGATGTTTTTCGCCAGTTAATCAAAATCAACGGCGTGGGCGCAAAAATGGCGCTAGCGATGCTGTCGGCGATGTCAGGTGCTGAGCTGAAAATGCATGTTGAACAAGAGTCAGAAACTGCGTTGACTCGTATCCCAGGCATTGGTAAAAAAACAGCTCAGCGTTTGCTTATTGAGCTAAAAGACAAGCTTAAAAACATCGAGGTTGATAGCAGCGCTTTGGAGTTGACCCCGCAGAGGGCAACGGTTTCTCACGAAGGCAGTATCATCGCTGAAGTCGAGGGCGCCTTGATGAGTTTGGGTTATAAAGAAAAAGAAGCGCAGCAAGCGATTAAAGCCGCTAAGAGTAAAGGGGATACGTTTGCTGACACCCAAGGCTTATTAAAAGCCACGTTACAGCAGCTGTCTGGTTTTTAAATCGTTTTTCTTAGCTATCAACGATAGTGATCACATAATGTATTGAACAGATAAGCGACATTCAGTGTCGCTTATTTTCGTTTTGGTACCCACTGAGTGATGTTTTGCATGACTTATGCGCAGCGTTTGGTTATGCTATTTGTTACCTAATTTTTTAATATAATGATAAGTTCTATGATGCAAGATCGATTGATTAATCCGCTAGAAGGAGCAAACGATGCGCCTGATGCCAGTATTCGTCCAGCATTACTGGCTGAATATATTGGACAGCCGGTGGTACGTGAGCAAATGGAGGTGTTCATTGGTGCCGCAAGAGGACGTGATGAAGCGCTGGATCACACCCTAATATTTGGTCCACCAGGCTTAGGTAAAACGACGCTGGCCAATATCATTGCTCGTGAGATGGGCGGTAACCTGCGGTCAACGTCAGGGCCTGTGCTTGAGCGTCCGGGCGACTTAGCAGCGATGTTGACCAATTTAGAAGAAGGTGATGTACTTTTTATCGATGAAATCCATCGCTTGAGTTCGGTCATTGAAGAAATCCTATATCCAGCGATGGAAGATTTTCAGCTAGATATTATGATTGGTGAAGGGCCTGCTGCAAGATCAATTAAGCTTGATTTACCGCCGTTTACTTTGGTGGCGGCAACCACTAGAGCCGGACTGCTGACCTCACCACTGCGTGATCGCTTTGGTATCGTTCAGCGGCTTGAGTTTTACAATATTGCTGACCTGACCACAATTGTGAGTCGTGCCGCACGTTTGATGCGCGTACCGATGAGCGAAAACGGCGCGGTTGAGATTGCGCGCCGTGCGCGTGGTACGCCAAGGATTGCCAATCGACTATTACGTCGTGTGCGCGATTATGCCGAAGTGAGAGGCGACGGTAGTATCAATGGCGCGATTGCAGGTAGTGCGCTTGATATGTTGGCCGTTGATAGACGTGGTCTTGATCATTTGGACAGACGCTATATTGAAATATTGCAAGAGCGTTTTGATGGTGGTCCTGCAGGTGTGGAAGCAGTGGCAGCGGCGATGGCTGAAGATCGGGGTACGCTTGAAGACGTGATTGAGCCTTATCTTATTCAACAAGGCTATGTACTGCGTACCGCACGCGGACGTGTATTGACCCAAATGGCAATTGATCAGATGTTATAGTACCAACTTGTTATAGTATCAAACTTAAAAAATGCGCCCAATTTTAATCATGAACATGAAAATTGGGCGCATTTTTTTGTTTCAGTGTTGGCTTTAGTATTTGATTGTTGTGGAGTTATTGGGGAGTAGTCAAAGCCTCAGGCCATATTTTTCCTGGGTTAAGAATATTATTAGGATCAAGCGCTGATTTTATCGCCTGCATAAGCACCAGAGCGTTACCATGCTCTTGCTGCATGTATTTTTGTTTGCCTTGCCCTATACCGTGTTCACCCGTACAGGTGCCATCCATCTCTATAGCGCGCTTGGCTAGGCGGCTGATAATACCGTCAGCGGTTGCTATTTCTTCAGGGTTATTGGTATCGACCAACAAGAGAACATGAAAATTGCCGTCACCAACGTGGCCGACGATAGGCCCAATCATGCCAGATACTTCGATATCTTTGGCCGTCTCACTGACGCATTCTGCCAAGCGTGAGATAGGCACGCAGGCATCGGTTGATAAAGCACTAGCTTCAGGTCGCAGAGCAGCGCTGGCATGATAAGCGTTATGCCGTGCTTGCCAAAGGCGTTTGCGCTCAGCTTCATTGGTGTCCCAAGCGAAATCGTGACCACCAAACTCTTCGATGATATCAGTAAAGATGTGCACTTGTTCACGAACGCTCGCTTCTGTACCGTGAAATTCGACAAATAACGTTGGCGTTTCGGCTAATTCAAGATTGGCATACTGATTACAAGCTTTTATTTGCATGGCATCGAGTAGCTCAATACGAGCGATGGGCAGACACATCTGAATGGTTAACATCACTGCCTGACAGGCGTCTTCAATGGTTGGAAAATGACAAATCCCGCTACCAATACATTCACTGATACCAAACAGTTTAAGCGTTACTTCTGTGACGATACCCAGTGTTCCTTCTGAGCCTATCATTAGCCGTGTTAAGTCATAACCCGCCGCCGATTTTTTGGCTCGTGTGCCTGTTCGAACTATTTCGCCACTGGCAGTGATAACCTCAAGTGCCAGTACCACGTCTTTCATGGTGCCATAGCGTACGGCATTGGTTCCTGACGCGCGGGTAGCAACCATGCCGCCGATACTTGCATTCGCGCCTGGATCTATCGGAAAAAACAACCCTGTGTCACGCAAGTAATGATTTAACTGCTCCCGTGTCACTCCAGGTTGCACGGTCACTGTCAGGTCTTCATTATTGACTTGCAAAATCGCATCCATGGCATGCATGTCGATACACAGTCCGCCATAAGGTGCGTTTAATTGTCCTTCCAAAGAGGAGCCAATACCGAAGGCAATCACGGGCATCTGATACTGATTGCAAATCTCTACAGCAGTGGCGACTTGGTGTTTGTCTTGTACGGTTAACACAGCATCAGGTGGCTGGTTAGCGAGCCAAGTCATGGTGTGGCCATGCTGCTCGCGTACCGTTGTGTTAGTACTTAACTGTTTGCCAAAACGAGATTTTAGAGCAGCAATAGCAGCACTGTAGTCTGGCTTCACGGTGTCACTAAGGGGTGAAACAGGCAGAGATGACATGGTTAACTCCTACATATAAGAGGTGTGCTTAAATGAGCAAGCACTATTGCTATGACATGTATCAGGGGCTACGCCAAGATACGCCAAACAACAACGATAACAGCCAATAGATAAAAGATAGGGGCAAGCCAGCCAACTTGTGTCGCAATGGCAATAAACACCGCAAATCCTGCAAGTGCTATCCAATCACGGCGTCGATCATTGAGCAGATCAGCTCGTATTTGCTGTATTTCTCGCAACTGACTGTCTTGCCTTGATCCTTGCATAGCCAGACTTTGTAACCCTTGGTCTAGTAGTTTGGGGATATCAGTGGTGGATAATAAAATCTCTGGTAACTGCTGGCGTAACTGCTGCAAATTACGCATCGGGTCCAGTTGTTCTTTGATCCAACTGCTTAAAATGGGTTTGGCAAGTGACCAGATATCGAGGTCAGGATACAAGTCGCGTCCGAGGCCCTCAACATGCACTAAGGTCTTAAGCAATAGCATGAGCTGCGGAGGAATACTCATATGATGGCGACGTGCGATGTCTAAAATTTGCATCAACACACCGGCAAAATCGATGTCATTAATAGATTTTTGCAGCATTGGACCGACAGTGCGCTTCATATCGCGCATCAAGGCATGTTTGTCAGTATTTGGTGGTATCCAGCCGGCACGACTCACAATATCAACCATCGCAGTGAAGTTATTATTCATCACGGCCAGTAGCATACGGGCGACGATGAGTTGATCGTCTTTTGATAAAGTACCCATGATGGCGCAGTCAAGACCGATATAGCGTGGTTCGTGCCCTAAGTCAACCGCTGGCATATCTGCAGTGAGCGCTTTGACTGGCGGCGTTTCTACGAAGACATTGCCCGGATGCATATCGGCATGAAAAAAGTTGTCGCGAAACACTTGCGTAAAAAATATCGTTAAGCCTTTTTTTGCCAGTGTGGCACGATCGTAGCCGAGCTTGTCAAACACCTCCACTTGTGAGATAGGGACGCCTTGAATGCGTTCCATAATCATCACATTTTTGGCGGCATCATAGACTTCAGGCACATACATCAATGCAGAGCCTAAGAAGTTATTGCGCATTTGCGTGGTGTTGTCTGCCTCAAGGGTTAAATCTAGCTCATTTAACATCACTTGGCGATAGTCTTCCACAATATCGATAATATGTACGGCTCGTGCTGCTTCAATACGTGCAGATGCCCAATTGGCAAGCTCTCGTAACAGCTCGAAGTCAGCGACGATGGTGGTGCGAATATTGGGACGCACTACTTTTACCACTACTTCACGGCCATCATGCAGGGCGGCTGTGTGTACTTGGGCGATAGACGCCGCGGCTAGCGGCTTGACATCAAAACGCGCAAACAGCGTGTCAATAGAGTGGCCGAGACCGTGTTTGGGGTCTTGGATTTGCGCGATAGCAGTATCAGCGTCAAAAGGTTTGACCTTGTCTTGTAGTTGCACCAGCTGCTCAATAATCTCAGGTGGTACCAAATCACGGCGAGTAGAAAGCAGCTGGCCGAGTTTCAAAAACAGTGTGCCCATGTCTTCAAGCGCGTATTTAATGGCGTTTGGCTGGTGCTTTTTGCCCCAAGCTGCGGGATGCAAACGGATCAACCGTACTAAAGGTTGCAGTTGCGGGGCTTCTTCAACAGAAAAATGAGTATCAATGCGATAGGTTGCGGCGATACGCCAAAGCTCAAGTAAACGGGCGCGATGAGATAATAGCATGAGGTATAGGTACTCTAAAGAAAGTCAAAAATTGGACAAGGCTGCGCTTATGCATAGATCACGATGAACCGATGACAGCGCTTAACGATTATTGATTAATTGCGTTTGCTCATCTTTGATAGCAGCAAGTCTGGCTTCTTCACGTTCGACATCAGCACGCAGCTTTAACAATTGCTGCTTGAGGTCATTGACTTCTGTCATCTCAGCCGGATCGGTAAGGCTATTGCCTGCCACATCATTGGCCCAATCACTTACATCATCAAAAGCTTGTTTGGCGCTATGACGCCAGCTACCTTTAAGCTGCGATATGAGCAGGTGCAACTGGCTGGCCATCGGTTTGCCAATAAAAGGCTCAAGCTGACCTGCGACATTGGGGTCAAACCCTGCCACCAACTGCTTAAGCTGCATCAACACTTTGTAATCACCAGAGATAGGTAAATTACCTTCAGTGCCGCGCATCAGATTGAGTAGTTGGGCGGGATTGTCGACGGTGATGCTACAGTCTGGGCGACTATGACCCATACGTGCGCGCTCCATACTGGCTTTTTGACGCTCATTCATCTGGCCACTTGGTTCAAACACACTATCTATCGTCACAGGCTCAAAACGCAGACGCTCATCAGTAAATAGGATATCCAAGTTAATGTCAGGCACACCCATATTGAGTCGTAGCACTTTGCCAGCGAGCGGTACAAGCCCAGCTTTGGTAATCTCGTCACTTGCAATAGCAAAGTTAATCAGCTTTTCGGCACCCGCCAAAAGTAAGACAGTCAGCATAAAGGCTCTCGCATCTTTAATTGAGCGCCTTTAGACAGGCGCAGCGTTTATAGGATCAGTGGTTACGATTATTTGGTGTCGTCATTGATAGGCTATCGTGACACTTTTTTCGTTAAGCTTTAAAGCCACGATGGACGGCAACGATACCAGCCGTTAGGTTGTGATAATCACAGTTTTCAAAACCCGCTTGTTGCATCATCTGTTTTAGCGTCTGCTGATCAGGGTGCATACGAATCGATTCAGCCAAGTACTGATAGCTCTCAGAGTCATTGGCAATCAGCTTACCCATAATCGGTAATGCGGTAAAAGAGTATAAATCATAAGCTTTAGATAATGGCTCAAATACAGGTTTTGAGAATTCTAAAATCAACAGACGACCGCCTGGTTTGAGAACGCGATACATGGCTTTTAGGGCAGCGTCTTTGTCGGTGACATTGCGCAGACCAAAGCTAATGGTGATCAAATCAAAGCTTTCGTCGTCAAAGGGCGCTAAGGTTTCAGCGTTTGCTAAGACAAAATCAACGTTGTTACAGCCTGCATTGATCAAACGCTCACGACCAACTTCTAGCATTGCAGCATTGATGTCTGATAGCACAACGTGACCGTTTCTACCGACTTCGCGGCTAAAGACTTTGGCCAAATCGCCTGTGCCGCCAGCGATATCGAGTACATGTTGACCTGAACGCACCCCTGATAAGCTGATGGCATAACGCTTCCACAGACGATGAATACCAAAAGACATCAAGTCATTCATGATGTCATATTTTTTGGCGACTGAAGTAAAAACATCAGCCACCCGTGCTTGTTTCTCAGCCTTGTTGACCGTTTTATAACCAAAATGCGTTTCTTCATTCCCATCAGTATCAGGCGTATGCGGATTGTTGATGTCATCACGCTGATTGAAACGCGTTTGTTTGGTGCTCTGTGTGTCAGATTGTGCCGCGTTATTATCGGTGCTGCTATTGACGTTGTGACTGGCAGTGTTATTTGGCATAGTGGTTTGTTGGCCTTGTGGCGTTCCAGTTGGTAAATCTTGGACGTGCGTAAAATCATTAGCGTTGTTGTTTTTTGTCGCAGCCTTGGCGCTCACCGGGTGAGGTGCTGGGCTTTGGCGGGCTTGGGCTTGCGCGCTAATGCTTTGGTTGTGAGTAATACTGTCTTGTACCAATTTATCTTGTAAATGGCCGTTGCTCGTAGCGCTTTGGCTTAGGTCAGCGTTGTTATTATTTGTGTTATCGGTCATAACATTGTCCTATTATTCGTTTTTGTGACGGTCTTTTTATGGTTATCTTTTTGAAGGTGTCAGCGTGCGCCAAACACCTCATGGATCCTATGATACACCAAACGCTACTAGCTTACCGCCATTATCCTTGTCATGAACTTGGTCAATAATCATCAGTTCACGCTCGCAAAACGGCTCAATAAAACTGCTCACACTTTTTAGAGGCTTCATGGCTTTAAAGCCGGTATCAATGAAGTCATAAAGTGGTTGGAATTTATAACGGTAGGCGGTGCCCTTCGCCAAGGCAAACGCTTTTTTGAGCATAAAGGAGTTCAAATGTTTGTCAGTGCGATAGCAGACTTCTTTGAGGTTGGCAATCTGTACGCGGCGTTCATCTGCTTCATCGACCGCGAGGTAGGCGGCCAGCATGTTGTCTTCGTTGACAGGTAAGTCTTGAGCAGACAACCACTGGGCCAAATGTAAGTCTAGCTCAATGGCTAAAATTGCCGCTTGGATGCCCATGCTACCAGCTTCTAACGCTGATTCTTTAGCAAGCCGTTCAAGTTTTTTAGCCTTGGGAAGGATGCGTTCTAGCTGCTGCGCCAGTAATTTAAACTCATCTCCACCATATAATTGTGTCAGGAAATAGTCTGCCATGAGTTGGTTTTTGGGTTGTTCAAACAGATCGCTATGAGTACGCTTAAGTCTTGATTGCTGCCATTTTTGTACTTCATTGAGCTTGGTATTTAATTCAGCGTCTTGATGATGGGGTAACGCCCAAAAACGTACTAAATGTTGTTGTAAATCAGCTAGAGCAGACATGAAAAAATCCTCTATAAAAGTAAAGATCGTGATGAGATCGAGAGCAAGGTGGGCAGTACTGAATGTTAGGTTTTTTTATACTGAATGGTATCTATTAAAGCATGTGTCTAAAATTGTGTTCACCTTAAAAGAAAATAAAGCAGAATACAAATGTCAAACTGTTACATAGCAGCGTTATTTACTGCATGAGCCGAATGCTATGATTGAGCTGACGAGTTTTCAATCATAAGAGGAGTCCAGTTATGAATAAAAAGAATCATACGACTGAACCGGTAGCACCACAAGCGGTAAGTGCACAATTTAGCGATGAGGTGGTCAAACAGCGCTTAACCCCCAATCCTCTCAGTCAGTTTTCTATGGATAAAGACTCGCTTAGATTGGCACTGGTCACGGCCCAATACGCTCTGCGCGCCACGCGGCAACAAACGCCGTCCACCACCAATAAACCCACCGGACTACTGGTGCTGGTCAATGGTATGGAGCAGGCGGGTAAGGGGACAGCCGTCAAACAACTACGGCAGTGGGTAGATCCACGGCTTTTAAAAGTTGAGGCGACCATTGGCTATTGTCCCTTAAACTATCAGCCTATTTGGCAAGCCCATACCAAAGTGATGCCGCGGCACGGTGATGTAACGGTGTATTTTGGTAACTGGTATGCTGACTTGCTCTATAACGTCATGCGTATGGCACTGTCAGACAGCAAAAGTGAAGATCACCATGCAAAAGACAAAGGTCATAAAAACATAAATAGTCTTCCCACTACGACATGGCAAGACTATTTACAACAGCAACTCATTGAACTACAAGCGTTTGAAGATGACCTTATAGCCAATCATACCAGAGTGTTAAAATGTTGGTTTCATGTCGATGTTGATACCTTACAAAATCGGCTGAATGACGCTGAGGCTGACCCACAGTTTTTGTATCAAGTGGATTGGCACAGTAAAAAAGTTGTCGAAAAATTTAATGAAGTGGCCACGATTCTGCTGCGACAACAGGATGACTGGATTGTTATAGATGGGGAGGATAAGTCGCAAGCCGCCGATCATTTCTGTCATGAAGCACTGCATGCGATGCAAACCGCGCTAGTAAGTAGCAAAACAAGCGCTGACACGACGGAAAACCAGACTGCGTCTATTAAAGAGGCTCTATCTGAGACACCAGATGCTGGATGGCAAGCTGAGCCATCACCTGCACCAGAAAAATTTGAACCTGTAAACATACCTGATTGCTTAAAAGATATCGATGATACCAAAGTAGATAAGGCTGACTATCGTACCGCATTGGCAGAAAAGCAGGCTCGTCTCGCTGAATTACTGCGCGCGCGCAATGGTCGTCACATCGTTTTTGCCTTTGAGGGGATGGATGCGGCTGGCAAAGGCGGGGCGATCAAAAGATTGGTGGCGCCGCTCGACCCACGCGAATATCAAGTTTATAATATCGGGGCGCCAATGCTATATGAAGCACAGCATCCTTATCTGTGGCGATTTTGGACAAGATTGCCCAATGAGCAGACAGATCGCATCAGTCGCATCGCCATCTTTGATCGTACTTGGTATGGGCGCGTGTTGGTTGAGCGTATCGAAAGCTTTGCAAGTAGTGCGGAGTGGCAGCGAGCGTATGATGAAATCAATCGTTTTGAGGCGGACTTAACCAAAGCTGGTACAATAGTCATTAAATATTGGCTGGCCATCGACAAACAAGAACAGCTTAAACGTTTTAAAGCGCGTCAAAACACACCGCATAAGCAATTTAAGTTAACGGATGATGATTGGCGTAATCGTGATAAGTGGTCAGAGTATGTGCAATCAGCAGCTGACATGCTGGCACGTACCGATACAAAAAATGCCCCTTGGTGCGTCATAGCAACCAATGAAAAACGTCAGGCACGTTTAGAGGTTTTAGACCATGCGATTAAGCAACTATCTGCAGCGCATGAAAGCTAACGCACTATGGATGAGTAAATGCTTGTAGTGATTTATACAATTTCATAAAAAAAACGAGTAATTAACGTCCCAAGAGTCTATGCAAAAACTCTATTCCATGAGCATTTCATAGAGAGTGGAGCCACGGTATTATCTGGGTCACACACGGGCAGTTACAAATATCGCAATATCATCATGCATTATGTGTTTATATTTAATATAATAGGCGCGTTATTGGCTTCTACTAAGTACTAAACCCACTTAGCAAGCAGAGTATGCTTGTCGTTAAACACGCATGTCTTAACAACTTGAACAAAGCTTGTTACAGTGCCAGTTATCAATACCAAAATTATCACTATAAAAAATCTAAGCCGCAAGATGCTGTAATCAGATGATTTGGCAATAGCACTTGCGGCTTTGTGACATGTTGAATGATGTTTTTTTACGCTATCTGCTGCCTATCAGTAAAATCAAATGTTAAAGAGTAGCTAAGAGCGCACGGGTAGGACATCAAAACAGTCGTGAGAAAAGACACTATTTAAAAAGCACGTTGCGCGTTTGCTATACGCCATCTTAATGTCACATGCCATAATCAGCAGTATCAATAGCAACGCCATGTCATCAACCGCATATAATTTCAATCAGCTTACGCAGGACGTATCAACGTATGGGTATTAGCAGCAGTTCTACAGAGTCGACCAAATCAATCGGCTCTATGAGAGTAAATCTATTTTTTGCCATTTTACTGATTGCGATGACCGCCTACTTTTTGTGGTGGGGTCTAGATTACACAATGCGTCAACAGACGACGCTATTTATTGTAGCAACCGCTTTTGGTGTCTTTATGGCATTCAATATTGGTGGTAACGATGTCGCCAACTCTTTTGGTACGTCAGTCGGTGCAGGCACATTAACCATTCCTCAAGCATTAGGGGTGGCAGCGATATTTGAGGTATCGGGGGCCGTATTGGCAGGTGGTGAGGTGACCGACACGATTCGTAAAGGTATCGTTGATTTAGATGGTTTGTCAGTCACACCCAATCAGTTTATTTATGTCATGCTTTCAGCGCTTATTGCGGCCGCGTTTTGGCTGCTGTTTGCTACGCGCAAGGGGTTGCCGGTATCGACCACCCACTCTATTATCGGCGGGGTCGTTGGTAGTTCTATCGTTCTAGGGTTTGATTTGGGCGGGAGCGCTACAGCGTTTTCTACCGTTGATTGGGGCACCATTGGCACCATCGCTATTTCTTGGGTATTGTCGCCACTATTGGGTGGTGTATTGGCCTATGTGCTGTACGGACAAATTAAGAAAAACATCATTGAGTATAATGATAGAACAGAGGCGCATATTGGTGAGCTAAAAGCCAATAAAAAAGTCTTAAAACAAAATCATAAAGAGTTTTTGGATGGGTTGACAGAGTCAGAACAACTGGCCTATACGTCCGCCATGTTACGCGATCAAGAGATTTATAAAGACGATGACTGCGTCGTTGAAGACCTAGAAACTGACTATTATAAAAAGCTTTATGAAATCGAGAACGAGCGCACTAACCTTGATACCCTAAAAGCCCTGAAGCAATGGGTGCCTATCATTGCAGCATTGGGCGGGGCGGTCATGACTTCTCTAGTCGTGTTTAAAGGGCTCAAAAACGTCAATAACAATCTGACGACGTTGCAGGGTTTTTTGATCATGGGGATGATTGCTGCGCTGGTTTGGCTGGCTACCTTTATCTACACCAAGACTATCCGTGGTAAACATAAAGAAGACCTTACTAAGGCGACTTTTATTATGTTTAGCTGGATGCAGGTCTTTACCGCCTCAGCCTTTGCGTTTAGTCATGGGTCGAATGACATTGCCAATGCCGTTGGTCCTTTTGCAGCCATTATGGACGTTATTCGTACCAATGAGATCGCTTCACAAGCTGCCGTTCCTCCCGCTGTCATGTTGACCTTTGGTGTGGCACTGATCGTCGGTCTTTGGTTCATCGGTAAAGAAGTGATTCAGACGGTGGGTACCAATCTAGCGAAGATGCATCCAGCTTCCGGCTTCTCAGCTGAACTGGCGGCTGCTGCTGTCGTTATGGGAGCATCGACGATGGGTCTGCCAGTGTCGAGTACTCACACATTAGTTGGCGCAGTACTGGGCATCGGTATTGTTAATAGAGATACCAACTGGGCACTGATGAAGCCAATCGGCTTAGCTTGGGTGATTACGCTTCCTGCAGCCGCTACCATGTCTGCAATCAGTTATGTCGTACTCAAGCAGATCTTTTAAAAAACGCAGCATCCCATAGATTTATGGGCTAACTGAATACCACAAAAACGCTTATCGGCATCATACCGATAAGCGTTTTTTTATGTCAGTTTCACGTTTAATCGGTACCAAATTGTTGGCGTTTTTTGGCAAAGAAGCGGTCTAAACGATCCATTGCATCTTCTAAATCATGAAGGTTTGGTAAAAAGACCAAGCGGAAATGATCGGGCTTGTCCCAGTTAAATCCTGTGCCTTGTACCATTAAGACGTTTTCTTCAATCAGCAAATCCATCATAAAGTCCATGTCGTCTTCAATAGGGTAAACCTCAGGGTCCATCTTGGGAAAGCAGTAAAACGCGCCTTGCGGCATGGTGCAAGAAATACCTTTGATGGCATTAAGGCGTGATACTGCCATTTCGCGCTGCTTATACAGGCGACCTTTTTGAGACGTCAAATCCTTCATGCTTTGGTAGCCACCCATCGCCGTTTGGATGGCATATTGACCCTGAACGTTGGAACACAGACGCATAGAGGCCAGCATATCTAAGCCCTCAATAAAGTCGGCCGCGTGTTGCTTGCGACCTGACACCATCATCCAGCCCGCGCGAAACCCAGCGATACGGTGCGATTTTGACAAACCATTGTAGGAGAGGACAAGCACATCGTCGGTTAAGGTACTCATTGGTGTGTGGGCCATATCATCATAAAGAATGCGATCGTAAATCTCATCGGCCATGATGATTAAGTCATGCTCTTTAGCGACTTCAATAATCTGTCGGAGTACGTCATCGCTATAAAGGGCACCCGTTGGATTATTGGGGTTAATGACCACAATACCCTTGGTTTTATCGGTGATTTTAGATTTGATATCTTCGATATCAGGGTGCCAGTTGTCGTCTTCATTACAGCGATAATGTACCGCTGTACCACCCGATAGATTGGCCGCTGCTGTCCAAAGCGGGTAGTCTGGCATCGGAATCAACACTTCATCACCATCGTTCATCAAAGCCTGCATGGTCATCACAATCAGCTCAGAGACCCCATTACCCAAATAAACATCACGGACATCGACCGCTGACAACAACCCCTTTGATTGGTAATACTGCAATACCGCCTTACGCGCTGAAAAAATCCCTTGCGAGTCAGAATATCCTGTGGCTTCAGACAAATTCATGGTCACATCACGCAAAATCTCATGAGGCGCTTCTAGACCAAAGGGGGCGGGATTACCGACGTTAAGTTTTAATATACGTTTACCTTCTGCCTCCATTCTATTAGCGGTCTGTAATAGAGGGCCGCGAATGTCATAGCAAACGTTTTGTAGTTTATCGGATTTTTTTATTGTACTCATAGAGTGACCACTCATCGGGTTGTTTTGTGAATGTTTGCGAGTATCAGAGGTTGTGTGTGCGACATTTAAATGAGGCGGGTTTTTATCATTAGATTGGTTTTGCCGCTCACCGCGTAATAGATATCCTTCGCTACAGCCCAAGATACGCGCTAGGGTTGGTAGCTTAGAGGACACAATGCCATTTGTGCCACGCTCCCAATTAGAAATCGCGCCGCGACTCACCTTGGCACCGGCTGCTGTCATCGCTTGGGCTAATTGCTCAGCCGTGAGTCCTTTTTCACGGCGCAACCGCACCAGTCGTTCCGCTTGCGTACTGTTACTATTGTCATCAGACATAGCGATCTAAGCCTTTATAATCAGTGAGTTTGTAATAGATAAGCTAAAGTGCAAAATGTATATTGTTTTAATTAAACACCAATGCAAGATATTATTGCATAATGAAGGCGATTGCAAGGCGTTATTCATTCAAAATTATTCATGGAATGCAAGTTATACTTGCATTTATAATTAATTCATTACTATCTTTGTCACGAGATACTGATGAAAACACAAGCTTAACGTAGCCAATCTCGCTTAAAATAGGGAAACCAAACAATATTGGCAGCACTCTTTGTGCATATGACTTGAATAGTGAATCGATAACCAGCAGATATACAGCATCGTTTTTATAATAAGATGACGATAAAACGGTTACAGAGATGAGATCATAAATACTCGAATAAGGAAACATTATGCAAGACAATCAACTAAGCAAAGAAGAAATCAGCCAGTTAACCGAAGCTGACTGGAAAGAGCGTCTGAGCGCTGATGAGTATCATGTGATGCGCGAAAAAGGCACAGAACGTCCGTTTACAGGTGTCTATAACGATGCCACTGATGATGGTGTTTACCGCTGCAAAGGCTGCGGGGCCAGTTTGTTCGACTCATCTAGTAAATTTGATGCCAGCTGCGGTTGGCCAAGTTTCGATCAAGGCATCGATAACAACGCGATTGAAGAGCATGTCGATAACTCGCTAGGTATGACTCGCACAGAAGTAACGTGTAGCAACTGCGGTGCTCATTTGGGTCACGTTTTCCCTGATGGACCGCGTGAGACCACAGGGATGCGTTACTGCATCAACTCTGTTTCTATTGATTTGGATAAGTCTGAGAAGTAGTATCGACTCTTGCAGTCAGTGACATAATGTTAGAGGGACAAAAGGGAAGCGCGTGAGGCTTCCTTTTTAGTATTATTTATACGGTGAATGAGGTATAAATGCTTAATAGACACACCCAACAAATCAGTCAATTTAAGGATAAATGATGAGCCCTATTTGTGAATTTACTGCTGAGCGCATGGATGGCACCTCACAAGCGTTTTCTGACTATCAAGGTCAGGTGTTACTCATCGTCAATACCGCGAGCAAATGTGGATTTACGCCGCAATTCGAAGGACTAGAAGCGCTGTATCAACAGTATAAAGAGCAAGGGTTGGTCGTCATCGGCTTTCCTTGTAATCAGTTCGGTAGCCAAGATTCCGGTAGTAATGATGAGATTGGCGAGTTTTGTCAAAAGAATTACGGTGTCAGCTTCCCAATGATGGCAAAGGTCGATGTCAATGGCGATGAGGCTCATCCACTCTTTAAATGGCTTAAAAGTCAAAAGGGCGGTGTGCTCACCGATGGTATTAAATGGAATTTCACCAAGTTTTTGATTGGTAGTGATGGGCAAGTTATCGAACGTTATGCCCCAACCACCAAGCCAGAAGCGATCAAAAACGATATCGAGCAAGCACTCACCAATAAATAAGTATTGAACCTAAAAAAATATGGGTTTTTTATAAAAATATAAAATCAATAAAAACATATGCTTGCTATAATTTTTAATAAAAATGCGTAAAATATCGCAAAAACTGGAAAATAGCGTTTGACAGTCAACTGTAAATCTATATAATACACACCCACAGCAACGGAGCTTAGTGACAAACTTAGGGCTCAGTTGATGTTGAATAAATTGCATAGCAATTGTTCTAAGGGTGATTAGCTCAGTTGGTAGAGCGTCTGCCTTACACGCAGAATGTCGGCGGTTCGAATCCGTCATCACCCACCACTTCTTAGCGAGTGGATAAATAAGCTAAGACGACCTAAGCAGCGGTAGTTCAGTTGGTTAGAATACCGGCCTGTCACGCCGGGGGTCGCGGGTTCGAGTCCCGTCCGCTGCGCCATATTTAAAACGAATTTAAACTGTTAAGTTTAAGCAAGTTTCGCCTCAAACATTAGATTGTTTGGGGTTTTTTTGTGTCTGTAGATTTTATTAAGTGTTTGATTTATAATTATTTATTGTTTTCAGGCTGCTTTTAAGCCAGAAAGGAGCTTATCTCCACGTACTTTTTCTAAGGCTGTATTCCCCATTTAATGAAATGAGAAGTGTCTATGACTATTTTTACCACTACGTCTAATAGGAAGTCTTATCGCTATTTACCTACGTTTATTCAAGGGTCGGCTGTATTTTTAGTAGCTGCTGTGTTATCAGCTTGTGGGCAATCTGACATCGATGCTTCTAATGCCAGCCCTGTTGAGGCAGAGACCACACAAGTGGCGCAAGTGGTGGCAGAAAATCCAGCAGACAACACAGACCTGCTCAAAAATGTGTCAGCAACCATTTACAAAGATGCCAATTGCGGTTGTTGCAAAGAGTGGATAGAGCACACACAGTCGTATGGCTTACACTCGACTGTCGAGCATCCAGCAGATCTATCACTGATTAAAGATCGTTATGGCGTGCCTGCTGAGACACGCTCTTGCCACACTGCTATCACCACTGATGGCTATGTCTTTGAAGGTCACGTTCCAGCGAAGTACGTCGCTGAATTTTTGCAGAATCCACCGGCGCAAGCCATTGGACTGGCTGTACCGGGCATGCCCGTCGGTAGTCCGGGTATGGAATATCAGGGTCAGTTTGCACCGTATCAGATCATGCAAATAAACAAAGATGGTACAAAGCAGGTATATGTTGAAGTGGAGTCTGCAGAGCAGCAGTTATAAGCTGATGTCTTCAAACCAAAAACACTTAATTGACACTTCAATAAATTGGTAACATTGATGGAGACTGACCGATGAATCATGACGAGAAAAACCAGATGAACCCTTATGTGAAATTTACCCTCATGATTCTTACGTCTACTGTGCTGATGTATATCATGATGTATTTCAACACTTATGCATGGGATCATGTTTATTTTAGTGAGACTCGAGTTTACATGGCGCTATACATGGGGGCGGGTATGGCAGTGGTTATGCTGGCGTTTATGGCCAACATGTATAAGAAAACCAAGATTAATTTAATGATTTATGGGTTGAGTATCGTACTGTTTGCGGTAGGTATTTGGGGCGTTAGATCACAGCAAACCGTTGATCAGGTCGATTGGATGCAAGCCATGATCCCCCATCACTCGATTGCTATTTTAACCAGTGAGAGAGCGGATATAGAAGATCCTAGAGTAAGACAGCTCGCTGATCAAATCATCGAAACACAAAAACGTGAAATAAGCGAGATGCAGGCACTTATTGAAGATTTAAAATAGATGAGGTGTCAGGTATAAGAGATTTCTCACAATAAATCACCCATAAAAAAACCCCCATCAAAGTGATGAGGGTTTTGGCAAATGCCATAATTGAATCAAAGATGACTCAAGAAATTTACTACTAAAATGTGGCTCTCCAACCTGGGCTCGAACCAGGGACACACGGATTAACAGTCCGTTGCTCTACCAACTGAGCTATTGGAGAATAGGCTGTAAGACTTTAATTTCCTACAACGAGCCTTAGAAGTCTCTAATGAGTTCTTGCTAAGTGGGGCGTATTCTAGCAAAGATAAAAAATACGTCAAGCGTTTTTTTGCATAATTAGTAAAAATTGTCATTTTAATGATGAGATAGCAGATTTTTACTAAAAAATGGCTAAAACGTCTACAAAAAAGACACCTTATAGAATATATAGGGTGTCTTTTTCTATAAAAAAACTTATAAGACTAAGTGTCCTTTATGACTTATTCGGCAACGTCTAAGTCAGCCACTGCTTTTTCGATACGTGATAAGGCGTCTTTTAAGGTGGCTTCATCGGTTGCGTAAGAGATACGCATGTAACCGCCAAGGCCAAATGCATCACCAGGGACAACGGCCACACCGACTTTGTCTAATAACCATTCTGAAAACTCCGTACATGATGAGAGACCAGCGGCTTTAATGAGTGGTTTGATTTCTGGGTACACGTAAAACGCGCCATCAGGACGCAGGCAAGTAATGCCTTTAATGGCATTTAAACCATCTACGACTAGGTCACAGCGCTTTTCAAAAGCGGCTACCATTGGCGTGAGGACACTCTGATCACCGCTGATTGCTGCTTCTGCTGCCACTTGGCTAATCGAGGTTGGGCATGAGGTGGATTGTGATTGTACCTTTTTCATGGCACCGATTAGCTTAGCAGGGCCGCCAGCATAACCGATACGCCAACCTGTCATTGCGTACGCTTTAGACACACCATTTAGAATGATCGCACGGCCTTTTAGCTCAGGTGCTGCATTTAAGATATTGTAGAACTTATCACCCGTCCAGCGGATATGCTCGTACATGTCGTCTGAGGCTACATAGACTTGTGGATGCTTTTTCAGTACTTCAGCGATGGCTTTTAGCTCATCTAACGTATAAATCATACCCGTTGGGTTAGAGGGGCTATTCAATACCAACAGTTTGGTCTTGTCAGTAATGGCGGCTTCTAATTGCTCAGCGGTAATCTTAAAGTTTTGCTCAGCAGGGCATTTAACAATGACTGGCACGCCTTCTGCGATGATGACCATGTCAGGATAGCTGACCCAGTATGGCGCTGGGATGATGACTTCGTCGCCTGGGTTGATAAAGGCTTGGGCAAGGTTAAAGAACGACTGCTTACCACCGACCGATACTAGGATTTCGTTTGGCTCATAGCTGATGTCGTTGTCGCGCTTGAACTTCTTTATAATGGCGGTCTTTAGCTCTGGCGTACCATCGACAGCCGTGTATTTAGTAAAGCCGTCATTGATCGCATCGATGGCTGCTTTTTTGATGTGTTCAGGGGTATCAAAATCAGGTTCACCAGCGCCCAAACCGATAATGTCTTTGCCCGCTGCTTTGAGCTCTTTGGCTTTATTGGTAATCGCTAGCGTAGGTGATGGTTTGATGTTATTGACGCGGTCAGACAGTTGCAACTCGCTCATGAGAGATCCTTTTTACATTGGAGTGGGGTTAGTGAAGACGTGTTATTGATTATATAAACTGTTAAGGGTTATGAAAACATGACGCCAGACAGCTTCACGCCTTGTCTTTTTAAGCAGTTATCCGTTCAAAGTAGTATCGTGACGCAAAAAAGTGTTTGATTGGGGTAAGGTGTCCTCGCTTATTGTGCTATTGCAGAATAGGCATCGACTTATTCCTCCCAGCCGCACTATTTTTCTTTTTAAAAGGGACGTTTTAAAAGGGACGTATTGTGATGGTAGTTAACGCTCAATAATCAGTGAGCATTCAGACCTCTACGCACTTTTGATCTTGGCATTGTAGCATGTGGTTATTGTACTGTCTTATAGGGGTCGTAACAGAAAATGACGAATTTCTTAGCAGGTTTGCCAGCGTGATGACGGACAGATTTAATAGGATGAGGGGCTAAGTGATTGCGAAACCACAACAATAAAATGGTTATCTTACGCTATTATTATTTAGATATATTACATAAAACGGAATTTATTTTAATAAAAATTAACCTGATATTCTAAGTAGAAACACGAGTCATTAAAGCTTGGATAAACGGTGATTTTTTCTATCAATGTGACCAACAGGAGGTTGATCATGACAGACTCTTCTAAAAAACTGCATATTCTTATTACTGGAGCGACCTCGGGTATTGGTAAGCAGTTAACAAAAGACTATCTCTTAGAAAACCATCACGTGTATGCCGTTGGCCGTGACGATGAGGCGTTGGCTGAACTGAAGTCGCTAGGGGCAGAAACCATCGATTTAGATTTAATGAATCGAGAGAAAGTGCTCGCAGCTTTTGACAAAATCAGTGAGGTAGATTTGGCGATTTGTGGGGCGGGTATGTGTGAGTATCTGGACATGCCAAATTTTGATAGTGCGGCGTTTATGAAAGTCATGTCAGTGAATATGGGCACATTATCACATGCCGTTGAGGGCGTGTTGCCAAAGCTGATTGCCTCAAAAGGCCGCTTGGTTGGCATTGGGTCCGCATCTGCTTATGTGCCTTTTGCGCGGGCTGAAGCGTATGGCAGCTCAAAGGCCGCCATCCATTACTTGATGAAAACCCTGCAGATTAGTCTCGCTCCGTACAATGTGGCGGTCAGCTTAGTGGTGCCGGGTTTTGTCGAAACCCCTATGACCAAACAAAATGACTTTCCTATGCCGTTTATTCAGACTCCAGAGCAGGCAAGCCAAGCCATACGCGATGGTATCAAGAGTGGTCATGAGGTTATTGAGTTTCCGAAAAAACTGACTTTACCGTTAAAGGCATTGGGTACATTGCCTGATTTGGTCTGGCAGCAAGTTAGTGAAAAGCTCAATAAAAAGTGAGGCTCTACAGTGATTTAAAGGACGACTCACCAAGACATAGATACCCATATAGGAAGGAGCACCTTTATGCCGTTTATTCGCTTCAAGCGTGCAAACAATCAAAAGACCGCGCAAAAACATACGCATACTGCTGAAAATTGTGATGATATCAAAACGAAAAAGCGTGTTGCTATTATCGGCTCAGGTGTGTCTGGACTGACTTGCGCCCATTATCTTGTGGCGCAGCATGATATCACGGTGTTTGAAGCCAATGATTATATCGGCGGGCATGTCAACACCATCGATGTCGCGCTACAAGATGGCAAAAAAGCAAAGAGCAGCAAGGTAGAGAGCAGTGCGATAGATACAGGGTTTATTGTTTTTAATGAGCGTACGTATCCCAATTTCTTTCGTTTGCTTCATGAGTTACAAGTGCCGTTTCAGGCAACTGAGATGAGTTTCTCCGTAAAGAATACGGCGCGTGCCTTTGAATATAACGGTCATACACTCAACACTTTATTGTCGCAGCGAAAGAATGTACTGAATCCGAAATTTTGGCAGTTTATAAAAGAGGTCTTACAGTTCAATAAACACATCAAGCAGCTGCGCCAAGATTATGAAGCTGCTCGCGCGCACGGGCAAGAGGTGAGTCGTTTTACTGAACAAACCCTCGGTAGTTATCTGGTACAAAAACGCTATGGTCATCTGTTTACGGATAACTATCTACTGCCCATGGTGTCGGCTATTTGGTCAACCAGTCTGGATGAAGTCCAAGATTTTCCACTGGTGTTTTTTGCGCAGTTCTTTGACAACCATGGTTTGCTTGATGTGGTCAATCGGCCGCAGTGGTTTACGATCAAAGGCGGCTCAAAGCAATATGTCAATAAACTGATTCCACGTTTTATCAAAGCGGGAGGCAAGGTGCGAGTCAATAGCCCAGTACAATCTGTAGTACGTGATGGCGAACAAGTGATTTTGACGGTACAGAGTAAAAGTAACACTGAGAATCGTAGCGAAAATCTTGTGTTCGATGAAGTCATCTTTGCTTGTCATGCAGACACCGCACTCAATATTTTAAAAGATGCCAGTACGGATGAATCTAAAGTATTAAGTCACTTCCGCTTTACCAAAAATACCGCGGTACTGCACACCGATACCAGTGTCCTACCCAAAAAACCACTAGCATGGGCAAGTTGGAACTATTTAATCGATGAAAAATCGTCAGGCCACGTGACAGAAGAGAGGCAAGCTTCTAAAGTCACCGGAAACGTGCAAATATCGAGTAAGCCCGTACTGACCTATCATATGAATATCTTGCAACGCCTGACCAAAAAGCATAATTATTTGGTCACTTTGAATCACCAGATTGATGAGAGACAGGTAGTCAAGCGTATCGACTATAGTCATCCAGTGTTTGATCTAGCGATGATTGAGGCTCAAACCAAATGGTCAAGTATCTCTGGCAACGGTTTGCATACGCATTTTTGCGGTGCATACTGGTTCAATGGCTTTCATGAAGATGGCGTACGCAGTGGATTGCGTGTCTGTCAGGCGCTCGGTCTTGATATTGATATAAAAGATGAAGTCGATCCATCTCATCTGCCGGATGCCGATAGCACACATACGCCATTTCGCTATAAGGACTTACCTGTTAAAGCAGATACAAAGTCACGCAAACTTCATAAACGTCAGGTCACGACGGCGACTACCAATCAAGAGCTGATTGAGTATGTGGCGCATTTACAGTCTGCGACCATTGATAGCGTTCAAACGAGAAGCCGAGGGTTATTTGGCCGTCGTAAAGGGCGGTAATTTGGGGGGTAAAATCAAGCAATACTAAAGAAGAGAGCGTTATGACTAGTAAAGCCCATTCGTATAACACCTCCATGCCCCATCAGTTGTTCCACGGCACAACATGGCACAGCAGGCTGCTGCCAAGCGTAAATAAGTTTGTCTACCCCTATCGTTATTGGGGGATCAATATTAGCGCCTTAGCGGCAGGACAGGCGCTCTCTGACATCAGTACGGCAGTCATTGGTGAAAGTAAAATCCTGAAAAAATTAGGGTTGACCTCAATTCTGCCAAAGAGACTATTAGCAATACAATGGCCGTTATTTTCAGCAAAGAAAAAGGCTTTGCAGCAGTTTTGTCCTGATGACTACTTGCAGGGAATAAATAGCCTAAGCAGTAATAATACTAATATCAATAGCCAGTTAGATCAGGTTCAAGCACTTAAGCATCGTTTACAACAAGCATTTATCGCTCAAATGGGCAGCGCGCCATCAGGCGAGACGATCGGACTTGTGGTTTGTCGCAATGCTGGCATTTATTTTAGTCCAGTCAATTTTTATTTGGGTTTTGATAAGCAGCAGGTGCCCACCCATTTGTTGGCTGAAGTTTCTAATACACCATGGGATAATCGTCACTATTATGGGTTTTTGTTAGAAGGTGAGTGTACTGAATTTTGCCATGATAAAAACTTCCATGTGTCACCCTTTAACCCTATCGATCAGCTCTATCGTTGGCAGGTGACCATAAAGAGTACGACAAAAAACGAGGCAAAAGGGCAGCCGAACAATGGTTTGCAGGTTCGTATTGCTATTGATATCAGTGATGAGCGCGGTGACGTGTTAAAAACGGGGGTAAAGATGTCAGGCACAGCTCTGACTGATGCTTCTGTCCGTCAAAGCTTGCGACAAAACCCCCTCATGAATATAACGTCTTTAACGCGTGTCTATTGGCACGCTTTTAAACTTTATGCGATCAAAAAAGTGCCGTATGTAAACTATGATGAAAAACTGGTCAATAGCCAACAGCACCCAGCAAACACTCAAAAAGCTGACTCTTAACGATGGAGAGCTCAAAGAGTATCAGAAATAAAATACGAGACTACAGAAGGCCTATACAAGGATGAATACACAATGCCAGCACGACCAACCGACCGCGCACCCAGCTCAGCATTAGAGAAACTGTCCGTACGGCTGAATACAATAGCCAACGAGAGCGCTGTTTTGCGACCCATGAATGATGGAATAAATCAATTGGCAAGAAAGCTCATATTTCGAGCCCTAAAGCACATTCAGTTCGGCCGACTTACCTTGATCGAAGCGTTTGGTGAACAGACACCTACTACAAGCCACTTTGGTAGCGTGTCATCTAGCGTTGCTAGCAGTTCAGCGGTTGGTCGTCATCCATTACACGTCACCTTGATGATTCATGATAGCGCTGTGTATCGGCAACTGTTACTGGGTGGCTCTATAGCGCTGGCAGACAGCTATATTAATGGCGAATGGGATACGGATGATTTAACGGGACTGATTCGCTTGGCAGCGCGTAACTTGGCAGTACTCAATAAACTAGAGAGTCGATTTGCTGGCGTGAGTAAGGCATTTGAGAAAGCGAAGCATCAACTGCGTAATAATGATAAATCTGGCGCCAAATCTAATATCCTAGCGCATTATGACTTGGGTAATGATATGTATCAGCGCTTTTTGGACGATACGATGATGTATTCTTCAGCCGTGTATCGTACGCCTGAGATGACACTTAGCGATGCGCAGCAGTACAAATTGGCGCTTATATGTCAGCGTCTACAACTTACCCCTGATGATCACGTTATCGAAATTGGGACGGGTTGGGGTGGTTTTGCTATTTATGCCGCCCAGCATTATGGTTGTCACATAACAACAACGACCATCTCTGATGCGCAGTATTGTGAGGCGAAGCGCCGAGTCAAAGCCGCTGGACTGTCTGATAAAATCACACTACTTAAGCAAGACTATCGTGAGCTGACAGGGCAGTACGACAAACTGGTCAGTATTGAGATGATTGAAGCGGTCGGGCATGAATATTTACCGACTTTCTTTGCACAGTGTAATAGTTTGCTCAAACCTACAGGGTTGATGGTACTACAAGCGATTACCTTTAATGACCAAAATTACCAAGACTACATAAAATCGGTCGATTTTATTCAGACACATATTTTTCCTGGTGGCTGTCTGTTATCTAACCAAGAGCTAAACACACAGTTCACTGAGCAGACCGACATGGTCATCAAACAGCTACACGACTATGGCTTTGACTACGCACACACGCTGAGGGATTGGCGTACCGCATTTATGGCGCAGCGTACAGAAATCGAAGCGCTTGGTTATGATGATGCCTTTATTCGTTTATGGAGTTTTTACTTTTGCTACTGTGAAGGGGGCTTTTTAGAACGGACCATTGGCGTGGTACAAGTGACTGCAGTGAAGCCTAACAACATTGACACGATGCACTTCTCTGATGGGTCTTTCGATGACAGGGTGAGTGAGGAGCAAAGCTGTCGCCTTATGGATCAACTTATGAACGATAATGACCAAGATGCGTTCAACCAACATGCGCTACCTTTATAAGTGGTGCCGACAATAATCTTAATACAAGGATGTGGTTATGGGATACGTATTTGTCTATCTTGCTGCTGTGGTCATATTTTTGGGCGTTGATGCGGTTTGGTTAACGACTATGAAAGGGGCTTTTTATGAGGCACGTATCGGTCACTTATTGGCTGATGAGCCAAATATGGTCGCCGCAGGTGTGTTTTATATGTTTTACATATTGGCGCTTTGTATATTGATCCTGTACCCACAAATCAAAGCGGGCACTTCAATCGGTCATATTTTCTTACTCGGTGGATTAATTGGGCTGATGGCTTACGGGACGTATGACTTTACCAGTTTGGCCCTGTATAAAGGCTTTACCTTAGACACAGCGTTAGTTGACTTTGCTTGGGGTGGTATTTTAACAGGCTCAGTTAGTGCGATGGTTGCTTGGCTTGCTTACCGCTTTCATTGGTTGACCTAAAGGGCTGCCACCACGATCAAGATGACAGTTTACATAACTTAGACCATTAGTCGACAGATGACTGTTTGAGCTATGTCGGACGCTACGGTATAACTGATACTCATAATAAATAAGTTTTAGACAATTTGAGGATCGTTATGCCGCAATATAATACCAGCTCGACTGCCAAAAAAGCCCCTTTAAACCATGAGCTGTATATGTCGATACTCATGACACCAGATATGGCGAACTTCATCGGTAACGTCCATGGTGGGGATTTGTTAAAGATGCTTGATCAGGTCGCTTATGCCTGTGCCAGTCGCTATAGCGGTAACTATGTAGTGACCTTGTCTGTGGATCAGGTCATGTTCCGTGAGCCTATCTATGTTGGTGAGTTGGTGACTTTTGCCGCAAGTGTCAATTATGTAGGAAATACCTCGATGGAGATTGGGATTCGGGTCGAAGCAGAGGACGTCCGAGCTCGCACCGTGCGCCATACCAACAGTTGTTATTTTACGATGGTGGCTATTGATGACAATGGCAAGCCGACACCTGCGCCACCGCTTAATATTAAAAATGAGATGCAGCAGTGCCGCGCTGACGCCGCGCTGGAACGTAAAAACTTGCGTATGGAAAGCTCACATCGTCCAAGCTGCGATTTTGGAGAGGGAGATATGATCGGAGAGCGGGATCAATAAAAGCCAGTTTGCATAGAACGGCAAACAACGGCTTAACAGACAGTTTGTCCACCGCGAATCATCTAAAATTACTCCCCACACCCTAAAAATCTACTGACGCTTTATCTAAGAATACGCGAACTTTTATGTCAGTCATTGGGACAGCTAAAGTCAGTCCTACGACATAGTCAGTCTGTTTTGAAGACAGTGGTTAAACAGATGTTATTTTACTGAGGCTATTATGAGTTTGAAGCCATCAAAAGACAATTTACCTAGTCCTGCTACTCATCAATCCACGCCGCACACGAGGCGTTCTCGTGGTATAAGCCAGATCAACATTGACCGCACTTCTGCTGCTCTGACTCATTCGGACTCTAATGGTTCTTCTGAAACCGTACCAAACAAAGATAAGCAACACTCTGGCTCATTGGTGACGGTGTTGATTGCCGTTGGGGCAAACCTTATCATTGCGATTGCAAAAACCATCGCCGCATTCATGACTGGTTCTGCTTCTATGATAGCGGAGTCCGCTCACTCTTGGGCCGATGCAGGCAATGGCACATTATTAATTGTCGCTGAAAAAAAAGCCGTCAAACCGGCGGACGCAAACCATCCGCTAGGCTACGGTAAAGAATCCTACGTTTGGTCAATGATTGCCGCTTTTGGCGTTTTTATGGCAGGCTCTATTGTGTCTATTTATACGGGCATCACTGAGTGGAACGCACCAGAGAGTGAGACCAATTATACGATTGGTTTTATTATATTGGCCGTAGCTTTTGTCCTTGAAGGATTTTCTTTAGTACAAGCTTACCTCCAAAGTAAAAAGCACGGTGAAGCAATTAATATCAGCGCCATCGGTTATGTGGTCGATACGTCAAACCCAACACTACGCGGCGTATTTTTTGAAGATTTGGCTGCTGTGATTGGTTTGGTTATTGCTGCGGCAGCGATGGGCATGCATGCTTATACAGGTCAGCCGTTTTGGGATGCATTAGGTTCTATTATCGTGGGGCTACTACTAGGCGTGGTGGCTATCTTTCTGATCAGTCGTAATCGGGATTTCTTGGTGGGTTATAAAGTATCAGATAGAATACATACCTACGTATTGAGTGAGCTGCTCAATCATCCAGACATTGATAGCGTCTCGTACCTACATTTAGAATGGGTAGGTCCCAAAAAAATATTTATGGTGGCGGCAGTAGACATCGCAGGTAATCAAAAAGAAAAAGAGATCGCGCAAAAATTTGAAGACATTGAGAACCAGTTCCGTGCCAATCCCCTGTTTCAAGAGGCTATTTTAACACTCTCGGCACCCAGTGCTGACGTACTGAATTTATCTAGCCGCTAAATCACTAAAGTAAAAGCACGACTGACATGCTTAATAGCGAGAGTGTTCTATGAGATACCGTCTACAGGCAGTTATTAAAAACACGAGTATGTGTCTGCCCATCACGCAAGTATTGAGCAGGGCACTATGGATGGCGCTGATAGTAGGCAGCCTGACACAGGCGAATGCTGAACTGATTATTCATAGCGAGCCTACTCAGCAGCAAGTAGTGACTTCTGAGCAGACAGAGGCGTTTAATAGTGATGTCTTTAAAATGTGGGTGGTTAATCGGAGTCATAACATGACTGCACCGACGGATGCGTCTGTCATTAAGTTGATGCAAGTGATGCACATCGATGAGCAAATAAAATCTATCGTCAAAGGGCAAAAAGCCACTATCGAAGCCATTCACGAACAAGCCCAAAATAGAAAACATTTACCAGAAAATAAAGCGTCAAGTACGCGCCAGCGTGAGCTGCAAGAACAAATACAAAATGTTTTGGGTCAATACAGCAAAATAATGACCGAGAGTATTGGTGAAGCAGCTAATGAGCAAACATTGACCCAAGCTTACGTCAATGCGGCGAAGACTTATTACACGCAGGCAGAAGTCGATGCCCAGATCGGGTTTTACGATACGGTAATCGGTCAAAGTATTTTAGCCAAGCAGCCACAAATCACGGCAGATTTTTTAAAGCAATCACTACCGGACGATACTAGCGAAGCTGAAAGGCAGTTAGAAGCATTACTGCCGCAGATGAAACAAATTATCAAAGGTATCTTTTAGTTAGTGGAAGTCTGAAAGGTTTATACGTGATTTTCCGGAATTCGGCTAGTATCAGGCGTTAAAAGTCAGACGTTAAAAAAAAGCTCAGACGCATCTAAAAAAGGTCGCCTATTTTAGGCGACCTTTTTTGTGTTTTATCTTTTATCACGCTCATCTTTCAATAATTTAGATTATGAAAGCTTATTTTTTTGGCGCATTGGCACCAATGAACCACGCATCTTTATCGATGATACGGCTTACTTCTGTCAGTACGTCAGCGGTATCTTCGTCTCCGGCTTCGCCTGCAGTATCGATCGCTTCGCGTAGTGAGGCGGCGATTGTTTTATAGCGGTTGGTAAGCTCACGGACATGTTGATCGACTTCGGTAATATCAGTAGGATAAGTTTCCAAAATAGAATCTTCAACCACACGCTTTGAGATCCCATTTGCTTTGCCGCCCAAGATAACAATACGTTCAGCCACAGTGTCATAGCCCTCTGTCAAACGCTCATAAGTATCGTCTAATAGCTGATGCACACCGATAAAGCCTGTGCCTTGTAGGTTCCAGTGGCACTGCTTACTGTCCATGCTTAAGTCAATTAGATTTGCTAAATTAGCGTTTAGCAGATCAACCATTTTTTTGGCAGTTTCATCATTAATACCACTTGCGTAACGTTCTCTCATATTTTACTCCGTTATATCGTTATTTTATTGAATGGAATGTCTAACTTGTTTTTATTGATATTTTACGTCGGTACTGCTTGTTGATTCGTTATAAATCATACCAGCTTAAATAGGGTATGAAACCCTTAAGCGTTATGCTTTGTTAGGTGGTCGTGTAATGAGTTTGTTAACCATGAAAAGCTTTGTAAATGGAGTGGATGCTATGTGCGTTTTATATAACTATCTTAGGCACACTTAGCAGTAATGCTTTTATGGATAGTGCTGTTATAAAGGGTACGTTTATAAAGGGTGTGCTTATAATTAAGAGTCACTTTATACGCTTAGATACGGGTTCGTATTTCCCACGGCAAGTCATAGACAAAGCCTATAACCATCCTTTTAACCATCCTTTAAAAATCCATATTCAGACCCCATATTGTTATAAACTTTTAAAAGAAGTAAGCCATTATGCGAATGCCTGAACCGCGCTCGTCGCGTCAGTTAAACCAATTGGCCACTCAGCTCCAAGGCGAGGCTGAAATTAGTGGTGTTAATGCGTCAGGGACGCAAATATCGAGTCGTGCCTTTGAGATGGTGACGGATTTTGAACCAGCAGGCGATCAGCCCCAAGCGATCAAAAAGCTCGTTGGCGGTATCAATTCTGGAATGGATGAGCAGTTGCTACTGGGTGTGACTGGTTCTGGTAAAACCTATACGATGGCGAAGGTCATCTCTGAGTGTCAACGGCCGACCATTATCATGGCGCACAACAAGACGCTCGCCGCGCAGCTATATGGCGAGTTTAAGTCATTTTTCCCCAATAATGCGGTCGAATATTTCGTCAGTTATTATGACTACTATCAGCCTGAAGCTTATGTCGCCGCTAGTGATACTTTTATCGAAAAAGACAGCGCCATTAATGATCACATTGATCAGATGCGCTTGTCAGCCACGCGTGCCTTGTTAGAGCGCCGCGATGCGATTATTGTCGCCTCGGTATCTTGTATCTATGGTTTGGGTGATCCAGAAAGCTATCTAAAAATGCTACTACATGTGGTCGTTGGTGATCAAATAGATCGTACGGCGACGATTAAACGTCTGGTCGAAATGCAATACACGCGTAACGAGCTGGACTTTGGCCGTGGTACGTATCGCTTGCGCGGTGAGCTACTCGATATCTATCCTGCTGAATCTGAGCAACTGGCTGTACGGGTGCACTTATTTGACAATGAAGTGGAAAAAATCACATGGTTTGATCCGTTAACAGGCAAGACCGTACGTAGCGTGCCGCGTATTACGATTTATCCAAAGTCACATTATGTGACACCGCGCAATAAACTAGAAGCGGCGAGTCATACGATTCGTGAAGAGTTAGAGCCGCGTTTGGAGTATTTCCGTGATAACAATAAGCTGGTTGAAGCGCAGCGCCTTAAAGAGCGTACGCAATATGATCTTGAGATGATTCAGCAGCTTGGCTACTGTAACGGTATCGAAAACTACTCGCAGCATCTGTCTGGTCGTCCATCAGGAGAAGCGCCGCCGACGTTGTTTGATTATATTCCAGAGGATGCGCTGCTATTCCTTGATGAGTCACATGTGACTGTCTCGCAGATTGGGGCGATGTATAAAGGCGATAGATCCCGTAAAGAGAACTTAGTCAATTATGGGTTTCGTCTACCAAGTGCGATGAATAACCGTCCCATGAAGTTTGAAGAATGGGAACGTATCAAACCCAAGACGATTTATGTGAGTGCGACGCCTGCGTTGTATGAGTTAGAGCATAGCGAACAAGTCGTCGAGCAAGTGGTACGTCCCACGGGCCTGATCGATCCTGAGATTGAGATACGTCCTGTGTTGACGCAGGTCGATGATGTGCTATCCGAGATTACCAAGCGCCGCGAAAAAGATGAGCGCGTACTGATTACCACTTTGACCAAACGCATGTCAGAGGACTTAACCAGTTATCTCAAAGAATATGATGTCAAAGTGGCGTATTTGCATTCAGATATCGATACGGTTGAGCGTATGCAGATTATTCATGAGCTGCGCACTGGCGTCCATGATGTCTTGGTGGGTATTAACCTATTGCGTGAAGGCTTGGATATGCCAGAGGTGTCATTGGTTGCTATATTTGATGCAGATAAAGAGGGATTTTTGCGTTCTGAGCGCTCCCTCATTCAGACCATTGGTCGTGCTGCGCGTCACTTAAATGGTAAGGCCATTCTCTATGCCGATCGCATCACACCAAGTATGCAAAAAGCGATAGATGAGACGGATCGTCGCCGTGACAAGCAGATTGCTTTTAACCTTGAGCATAACATCACGCCAAAAGGCGCGCGCCGTAGTATCACCGATAAGATTGATACAGGTGAGAGCTTGGATGCCAATGACAATCAAGCCATTCCAGTTAAGAGTAACCTGCCTGATGTCGATATTAATATCTTGCGTAGTCCGGATTTATTGGCCAAAGAGATTAAGCGTTTGGAAAAACAGATGCAGCAAATGTCGCGTGACCTAAAGTTTGAGGAAGCCGCAAAAACACGTGATAAGGTGCTTGAGCTTAAAGCGCATCTAATCTAGCCGTTTAGTTTGGATAGTATTTAGAAGTAAAAAAGGTGAGTTGCACAGTGTTTGTGACTCACTTTTTTTGTGTCAATGTTTTGTAGGGCTTAAAAGCTGGCTTGTATTTGAAACAGCACCCGATATCTATGAAGAGAACGAATATTGACAGTACATTTTTACTAACATCAAACGCAGTTTTACATATCCCACCTTAAAAAATGCCTACGTATCTTATAGGCTAAATACATAAGGCACGAGCGACAAAGCATACAGATAAATGCTAGACGTGGATTACAAAGTCAGGCGTGCTAACGTATTTTATAAATTTTTAAGTGAAGGAACGGTCTATGTTTGATATCAAATCGTTTTTTAAACGAGAAGTAGAAAAGAAGCTCATTGATGTAGATGATTATATTTTTATGCCTGAGCGCGTCGAGATGGAGCTTGAAGGCGGTTTACTAAACTGCGTGTTAAATAGTGATGGTCGTGTCGATATTTTTTATAGCAAAGAAGGGGTGACAGAAGTAAGCTCAGCATCACGTAAACATCCTTTTACCTCATTTGAGACTGAGCTGAATCATGGTGTCTATGATGATGTCATCGATGATCTGATCAAAGAAGTGAGCAAAATTATCGACGGCTCCTCCAAGTATTTTCGTCGAAATAAGGTATTGCCTTCCACAGCCGCTTTACCTTCTAAGCCACCTACTGACCTATAGTATGAGCGGTATTCAAACTTGTAGAAAAAAGGGAGCGTTACATTTCACGTCTCCCTTTTTTTTGTATTTTTTAGCGGCTTATTTGGTAAAACTTGCGTAGCAGCTTTGTAGGGACTTTGCGACGACTCTCGCTACCAGCTGCGTGCGATATTGGGAGTCTATAGCAGCATTCCCAAGTTCCACAATGGTGACTTGCTGCGGTGCTTGCTCACTGACACAGCCGCAAACATTACTCTTGACCGCTTCTTCTTGCGTTTCAGTCATGGCCACACTCGCAATACGCCAAGCGTTTTGTTTCTCAATTTGGCTACGGCACTGATTGTCAATGGCTGCTTTAAAGACGTTCATACCAATCTCGTTTGCTGTACCGATAGCATTACCTGTACTGTTATTAACACCACCTGTCGTGGTACAGCCAGTTAAGGCAAAAGTGGCGAGTAAGAGGGTGGAAGCAACGTATTTTTTCATAGGAAAGTCCTTTAAGTTTTTTGAGTGGAAATAAAGAGCGCGCTGTTTGAAAACGTTTGTGATTATTGCATATTTTTAACCGCGTTATTCATAACTTACACAGGAAAAACGATAGGACTTATGATGTCATCCTGATTAAGCGTCAGTCTTAGCAGTTCTAGCGTTAGGCAATAAAAAACCAGTTAAGACTTAACGTCTTAACTGGTGAACATGATGCAGCATTGACTAACTGTGGTTAGACATTTTTACCGTGTTGCTTTTTTTGGATGTCTTTGGCCAATTTATAGCAGTCATTGATGTGGTCGTTGGCGATTTTCTTAAAGATGGTGTAACCCATCGTTGCGGCAACCAGTTGTCCGCCTAGTGGAACAAACTTCGTTACTTGTTTGGCTGCGATACGACCACCGAAAGTTTGAATGGTTTTTTTGACGAGGCCACGTGTCGCCATGAGACCTGCAAAGTCTACCGTACGATCTTTAACCGCACGCCAATGGACTTCTTTTGATTGTAAGTCAATCGCTGATTTGCGATCTTCAATCAAACCAAAACGTTCACTGATCTCAGGGACAAGCTGAGTGAGCATGCCCGCATCAACTGCGACATCAAAAAATGGCACCGGTACAATAGCCACACCAGCTGACACTCTAGCACGCTTCTTTACTAACTTTTGGCATTCTTTTTTGACTTTATCAAGGTCTAGATTTGGATCAATGGTGTCTGGTAGTTTTTCAGCGAGTGGTGTCGTTTTCATAGGATTTCCTTATAAAAAATTGATTAAAATAGAGAAAAAATACTTCAGATGACTCCTATTCTATGGATTTATAAGCGGCATACAATCATAGCTTTGTAGCAAAATGCAGAAAATTACGTCACTATGCACCGTTTTTGTAAGTACGAGATGATCTTATGGACTGAGACGTTAAAAATTGTCGTTGTGAGCCTCTCGTAAAGCCAGTAGAATACGTCCATGCTAAATTTAACTCCCCGCTATACCCATACTCGCATTGACGAGTTGCCTGTCGCGTTGCAACCACTTGCTGCCCAATCATTAACGCTTGCTCGTCTGTACGCAGGCCGCGGTATCACTGAACTTACCGAGCTTGATACGGGATTATCTGGTCTGTTGCCCGCTGAGATGCTGCACGGTGTCACAGAAGCGGTACGTCTACTAGATGAGGCGATTGATGCCCAACAGCGCATCTTAATCGTTGGTGACTTTGACTGTGATGGCGCGACCAGCACGGCGCTGATGATGCGCGCGCTCACAAAAATGGGCGCGGTGGTTGATTTCTTAGTACCGGATCGCTTCAAATACGGCTATGGTTTGACGCCAGAGATTGTTGAGTTGGGTATCGAAACTTATCAGCCGGACATGATAGTGACGGTTGATAATGGCATTTCTAGTCATGAGGGCGTGGCGCGCGCGCAGGCAGATGGTATAACGGTCATTATTACTGACCATCATCTAACGACGAAAGAAACACCGCCTGCAGAGGCCGTGGTCAATCCCAATCAGCTTGATTGCAGCTTTACCAGTAAGGCGCTGGTTGGGGTAGGCGTGGCCTTTTATGTGCTCGGGCGACTGGCCAAACTGCGCCGTACAGCTGGCAAGTCTACGGTACAAGTCAGTCAGTACTTAGACTTAGTGGCGCTTGGTACGATTGCTGATGTTGGTGTGCTGGATAAAAACAACCGTATCTTAGTGCATCATGGACTTGCTGCTATTCGCCAAGGACGTTGCTGCTTAGGCATCTTAGCCTTATTAGAACAAGCCGGACGTGACCCCAAGCAATTACACGCACAGGATTTTGGTTTTGTCTTAGGTCCGCGTATCAACGCTGCTGGACGTATGGATAACATGCGTATCGGGATTGAGTGTTTATTGACTGAAGATTGGGGCACTGCGCAGCGTCTAGCACAGGAGCTTGAGCAGCTAAATCGTACCCGTCGTCAAGTAGAAGGCGAGATGCGCACACAAGCTGACAGTATTGTTCAAACATTGGCTGATGGTGTTGATACTGACACTGATGAAAGTCGCGATGTTATCGTTCAGAGTAAGCCTGAGAAAAAAGCCGTCAACGATCATAAGCGTAGTATTGTTTTGTACCAAGATGACTGGCATCAAGGCGTGATTGGCATTGTCGCTGGTCGTTTAAAAGAAAGTCATTATCTACCCAGCATTGTTTTTGCGCCAGCAGACACACAGCGTACGGGCGATGACGATGCCATCAAAGGCTCAGCGCGTTCTATCGCTGGCGTGCATATTCGTGATGCGATTGAACAAGTCGCTGAGCGTTACCCCGATCTTATCAGTCACTTTGGTGGACACGCGATGGCCGCAGGCTTGACCCTTAAGCGCGGGAATTTTGAGGCATTTGTAGCAGCTTTTGATGAAGTCATGTCGCAGATGAATGATGACGTGTTTGCAGAGCAGAAATTCACCGATGGCCCATTACAAGCGAGTGACTTTAGCTTGTGGTTTGCAGAGCAGTTAGCTGATGCCAATATTTGGGGGCATGGTTTTGCGCCGCCGATATTTGATGGCGTGTTTGAAGTGTTGAGTTTTAAGGTGTTAAAAGACAAGCATCTCAAGCTATCGCTGCGTTATCCTGATGTACAGTATCCGATTGAGGCGATTTATTTTAATTTTGATAGCAGCGTTTGGGATTACCGCGCCAAACAAGTGCATGTGTTATTTCAGTTGGATATCAATGAATGGAATGGCAAACAAAGCTTGCAGCTGATGGTCAAAGACTTGGCGGTGGTAGAAAAGACCTAAGAGCTTCATTATTTTTAAAGTGAAGTGCTTTTAATACTTCCATTCCAATGTCGGAAACTGCCAATCATAGCGTATCGCGAGCATGCGTAAGGTAAAGATCGTACTCATAGTCGCGATATCCGTAACCCAAGCGGTCACACCAAGATGGTGTAGGACAAAATAGAGAATGCCGCCAGTCAATGCAGCGGTAATATAAATCTCTTGCTGTAACACCAGCGGAATCTCATTGCAAATCATATCGCGAATGATGCCGCCCACCACAATGGTAATGACACCTAGCAGTAAGGCCACCGGAACATTTGCCCCCATGCCAACGGCAACCTTGATACCAATTAACGTAAAGGCGGACAGGCCAATGGTATCTGAGAGTTTGAGGAATTTATCGACGCGGCGAGAGTTGGGGTGAAAAAATATTTGCATCACTAAAGAAGATATAGTGATGACGGTAAGGTAGCTCATGTCTACCATCCAAAATAATGGATGACGATTTAAAATGACGTCTCGCACTGTGCCGCCACCGATAGCGGTCACAATGGACACCAGTAAGCAGCCGAACACATCAAAGTTTTTGTGCTTGGCCAGTATTGTGCCCGACACACTACAAGCGACAATGCCGATCATGTCAAACAAGTAAATCAAAGAGCGCGGGTCAAAGGTGGTGATCAGTGCTGCAGGGTCCAATGCGATAGCCAACATGCGCAAATCTCACTCATTGTGAATATTATCAAGCGGTAGGGGGAGCACTAAGCGTAAACCCATTCTACAGTGGTGTTAAAGGCCTTTTACGCCACCAAGCGAATAGAGGGCAGATGCCAATCAAATCTAAGCGCTAGCATCCGCACTGCAAAGATAACAAATAGCATAATGAACTCATTGATACCAGCGTTGACACCGAAGGATTGTAAAAGTAAATATGTGACAGATCCTGCAATGCTGGCAGTGATATAAATCTCACGCTGTAGTACCAGCGGTATCTCATTACAGATAATGTCGCGTAGCAGACCACCGACAATGGCCGTCCAAACACCCATCATAATAGCGATGATAGGGGACATGTCCTGCGTCAATGCCACCTTAAAGCCAATCACACTAAAAGCTGCCAGTCCAATGGCGTCAAAGAGTTTAAGGGCATTATCAATTTTATGATACAGGTGAAAGAACATCTGTAGTATCAGTGATGTCACTGTAATGACGATCACATAATTGAGATCCGTCATCCAAAATAGTGGATGACGATCAAGCGCCATATCACGCAGCGTACCACCACCGATGGCATTGACCATAGAAACCAAGATGCAGCCTGAGATATCCAAACCTTTGTGTTGAGCCAGTAGCGTCCCTGCTATCGCGCAAGCAATCACGCCCACCATGTCTAACAAATATAATAGAATATCAGGAAAAATCAAATCATTAACCATGGTTATGTTGCCAAGTAGCGCCCATCAAAGTGGCTTGAGTATGTGTTTTAAATGGAACGTATATTGAAAGGTTATACCAATAGGGTAAAAAGAAGCGGCTCAGTATCAGGCCCCTGTTTACCCATCTTTTGCAAACAGTATGAGTCCTACGATAATCAGTCCGATCCCAATCAAGCCCATGGCCGATGGTATGGTGTTGTTGAGCAATAACATACCCCCAATTAAGGCGAATATCACCTCACTGGCTTGTGTTGCATCAACGCCAGCCACTTCACTTGACGTTTCTGCTTTTTCGCGAGCATACAAAAAAATACTGGTTGCTGCTACTCCGGCCAATAAAGCGACAAGTAACGTGTTGAATAGTTGGGAAGCATCTGGCAAATCAGGGCGCACTATAATGCCTAAAACCAGCCAAAATGGCAAACTCCCAAGCGTCATTAACCACACTTTGTTAAAAGCATTTTGCAGTAAAGTGGTTTCAATCGCTGGTATGCGCGCGATAAGATGTTGTAAAAATGAGTTAGGCAAGGCTTGGTTAGAGGAGGTGAGACGTACGGGGCCGGCTACGTCTGGCATATGATCTATGTCAGTCGATAAAACAGGGGCTTCGGTGATCAGTGCGCTGGTGTGCTCGCCGATATCACTTTGCTGAATAGGCGCTTCTTTGGTAGACCGCAGCTCAGCGCTACGATGACGTGCATTATAAGAGACTTGCCAAACCAGCTGATTGCCAATGGGATAGCTAAAGGCTGCTACTAGCGCCGGTATGGCACCGTATAGTAGCATGTCTGTCATGGGCGCTGCCTGACTGTCCAATAACGAGGCAGCGTGCAGACCTTCACTAACATTCACCAGCACCACCCCGACAAACACTAACAGCGCATAGACAATGAATTTTTTATCAAAACGCTGCCCAAACGCCAGTAATACGAGTAGGCTTGCGACCACTGTAAACATAAAAGTCGCGGCAACAACCCAGCCGGCAACATGGTCAGCAGCGTAGCAAATACCCGTATAAAATATACCAAAGCCAATACTGCCAGTAATGCACCAAAATCCCCAATGTTGACGAAAAATAGCCATCAGCGCCTTGATACGACCAGCGCCATGCTGCATCCCAATAAGGGCTGTGAGAATCAACCACATAAAAGCGTAACGTAGGCTTGCAGACCAAAACCAGTGCCCACCAGCCGCACTCATAAGCTCGTTTAGGACAAACGTTGAACTAAAGAACGCACCCGCCAATAAGCCCAATAAAATGAGTTTGATCATACCTACGCCCTTATCCTTGGCTTATTATTGATTAATAGTGGCTGTTTAACTTTTAGTTTGCTATTTTCCTTTGGCGTCTGCCCAAATGATTTTGTGCAGTTGCAACTGAAAGCGTACGGGCAGGGCATCAGCCAATATCCATTCTGCAAGGTCGCGCGCCAAAACGGGCACATCGGGGCCAGTGTCTTCATTGATATCATCTGCGACATTGAACATTGGAGAAAACCACACCGTGCCCACCAATTCATTGAGCTTGTGTTCAGACAGTTTGGTTTTCGCCCAGTTATAATCCTCACGATTCATGATGACAAACTTAATCTGGTCATGCTGTGTGAGGTAGTCGAGGTTTGACCATAAGTTTTTATCGGCTTCACCTGAGCTTGGTGTTTTGAGATCCATCACTTTACTCACGGCCGTTGGTACATTTTCTACCGTGAGGGCGCCAGCTGTTTCAAGCGAGATCTCATAACCATCGCTCAGCAAGCGTTTGATCAAAGCAATGGCGTTCGGCTGAGCCAACGGTTCGCCGCCCGTCAGACAGATACGTTTACAAGGATAGCGTTTGATCGTTGTTATAATGGTGTCCAATGATTGACGCTCGCCGCCTGTAAAGGCGTATTCGGTATCGCAATAGACACAGCGCAGCGGACAGCCAGTGAGGCGCACAAATATCGTTGGTAAGCCTGACGTTAGCGCTTCACCTTGTAATGAGTAAAAGATTTCTGTTAAACGTAGACCCGCTTCAGGGTCAGTGACAGGAATGGTAGATGTGCGTAGTAGTGACTCACTCATAATATTTTCAAATACAGTTAATGTTGACAACGCGATTAAGCATTCATCACTCTTAATAAAAGACAGTTTATAGATTGTACCGTGCTAGGTTTCAATAAAACCAAAATAAAAAGCGGATTATAACGTAATGCCTTATATTAAGCTGCAAAAAAGATGCGGGAGTCATTCTCCAGCATCTTTTTTTGTTAAAAATAAAGATCGTACTTGGGAGGGGTTTAGTCCAAACGCAACAACTCATTGACAGCGGTTTTTGCGCGGGTCTGTGCATCCACTTTTTTCACGATGATAGCGGCGTATAAGCTGTGCGTGCCATCTTCTGAAGGTAAGCTACCTGGTACCACAACTGAGCCTGCTGGTACGCGGCCACGATGAATCTCACCCGTTTCGCGGTCATAGATGCGCGTAGATTGACCGATATAGACGCCCATAGAGATAACAGCGCCTTCTTCTACGATCACGCCTTCAACGATCTCAGAGCGTGCACCGATGAAGCAGTTGTCTTCGATTATAGTTGGATTGGCTTGTAATGGCTCTAATACACCACCGATACCAACGCCACCTGATAAATGCACGTTTTTACCGATTTGAGCACATGAGCCCACCGTTGCCCACGTATCTACCATCGCCCCTTGATCAACGTAAGCGCCAATATTGACATAAGATGGCATGAGTACAGCGCCTGCTGCAATGTATGAGCCTTTACGAGCTACCGCTGGCGGGACAACACGTACGCCTGCTTCTTTAAATTGGGCTTCAGTCCAGTTGGCAAACTTAGTTGGTACTTTGTCATAAAACTGTACGTGCTCACCAGCTGCTTGAACGTAGTTGTCGTTGAGACGGAACGAGAGTAAGACAGCCTTTTTTGCCCACTGATTGACGACCCATTCGCCGTCCTTTTTTTCTGCAACCCGTAAGCTGCCGTTGTCTAGTTGCTCAAGCACTTGCTCGATGGCATCACGCACGTCTTGTGGCATATTGCTTGGGCTATACTCATTGCGGTTTTCAAAGGCTTGTTCGATGGTTTGCTGTAATGACATAAAGGTTCCTAAGATAAATGGAAGGTAAGTGACAGTAAATATTATAGTTACAGGATGAGTGTGACTTGGACTAAAAACTTGCTTGCCGTATTGTCGCTAATTTGGCGACTTTTAGCAAACGCGTTACACGCAAACGTTGTTGCTAATCTCAGCTATCTGACGCATGGCTCTCTAACCACGCCAAGACATCTTGATAGACGATTTGGTTGTCTTTTTCATGTAATGGCTCATGGCGCATGTTTGGATAGAGCTGAATATCGATGCGGCTAAAGTTTTGCTTGTTTAGACGGGTGACAATTTTACGGACCCCTTTGCCCATGTTACCAATGGGATCTTCTGCACCGCTGATAAATAGCATAGGGAAACTTTTAGGAATTGTCACCGCCCAGCCTTTATTTAAACTGGCTTCCATTAAAGCAAACAAGGTCATAAAACCGTTATTGGTAAAATCAAAACCAGTCAGTGGATCGGCTTCATAGGCCTCAATGTTCGCCGTATTTGCACTTAACCAAGCAAATTGTGAGGAAGAGGTGCGGTTTTCAAGTTTGCTGTTGAGTACCTTATTCATTGTACTGGCAAACACTGTGTTTGGCTGTCTGGGCGCTACTTTTGCCAGTATTTTATTGACCGGCAGGAGCACTTTGGTTAATGGGTTGGTATCGGCTGTACCCATTAAGATAGCCCCTGTGAAATTGTGGGCGTGATGCTTGAGGACGTTGCGGACAATAAAGGAGCCCATAGAATGCCCCATGACAAAATGGGGGACGTTAGGATGGCGCGCTTTTAAGCTATCGGCCATGACTATGACGTCTTTTAATAGCGACTGTACGGGATGTTCCTCACCGAAAAAGCCTAAATCTGCTTCTGTTTTAATGGTTTGACCGTGGCCTAGATGATCATAAGTTGCCACTGCGACACCATTGTCTGCTAAAAATTGCGCAAAATTTGCATAGCGGCCGCTGTGTTCTGCCATACCATGCACGATCAGTAACGTGGCTTTTACCGCGGTGTCTTTATGGCTGGGTTCAAAAAAATCATGATGCAAGTAGTGAATGTTATCGGAGGAGAGGATGTGGTCGTTACTTGTATCGGTGTTCATAGCGGTTTCCTTGAAAGGTTTTAAAGACTTATCATTTTAATTGGTTGTAGGTATTGTGCTTTTAAACAGCTAAACAGCTAAACAGCTAAACAGCGTTTAAAAAGTCAGCGTATTATACGACGCTTATAATAAATGTTGGTATTGGGCGCTGGTCATTCATTTTACCTTGTTTGAGCGTTTTTCGTCGTGTGCGCACAAATACTGTTTTTGGGGCCACACGTTTTTAGCGCCATAAAGGTGATAAACAATGTAGCGACAAAGCGTTATTGGGTCAATGCTATTTAAGACAATTGTGCTTGCGCCATTGTTTGTATGGCATCTATTTAACTTGTGTGCCACTGATCGCCACGCTTTTAAAGCGCCGCTCGCTTAACACCCATAGAGTCAAACAAGCGTCAATTGAACCATAAAATTGAGTTATTCTAAATACGCCATGTGTGGTGACGTGCTGTGAAAAACTAGTCTTGTTGCTGCTTACCTTGTGATAAAGGTTTACAACCTACCTGAATTTTGCTTAAATGGTTTAACTAATGAAACGTAGTTCCGCTTGGCAGAACAATACAGTTGGTGATTGAGTAATAATGGGTTTTTTGGCTCAAATGTTCCTAAATATGAGGGATAAGCGTAAAAACAAAATAGTCTATGGTTTGTTTACTACAAAAATTGCTATATTATTACTCGTCTGTAACGCATTAATAGTGACATATTGATGTAGCTGGCAGGACTAAATCGACTACTTCAAGGATGAATTCAATGCTCAATTCTTTAAAATCTTCCCTACTTTTATCAGCGATGCTAAGTGCTACGTTAGGACTTACTGCATGCTCATCTCCAAGTTCAGAAAGCAGTGACAGTGCGGCGACAGATAGCTCGGCCACGGATGCCGCCGCCACTGATCAGCTGGATACTAAGTTTCTCACCATCGCTACAGGCGGGGCATCTGGCCCTTACAATATTATCGGTACGTCGTTATCAGAAGTCTACGTCAAAACCTTTGGGGTGAACTCAAAGACGCAAACCACAGGCGCTTCAGTAGAAAACGTCAATCTACTGACCCAAGGCAAAGTCGACATGGTATTGGCGCTGAGTGATGTGGTCACAGACGCGGTCGAAGGCAAAAACAACTTTGATCAGCCGATCAACAATATCCAACAGCTGGCTGTTCTTTACCCGAACGTGGTGCAAATCGTCACAACCAAAGATTCTGGCATCAAAAATATTGAAGACTTGAGAGGCAAGCGCATTGCAGTAGGCGATCAAGGCTCTGGCACAGAAGTGAATGCACGAACTTTGTTAGAAGGATTTGGTATTACTTATGATGATGTCACGGTTGACTATTTAGGGTTTTCTGAAGCTGCTGATGGCATGAAAGCAGGTAAAATTGAGGCGGCCTTCTTTAGTAGTGGACTTCCAAACTCGTCGCTCATGGAGCTAGAGCAAGGCTTAGACTTACAGCTGATCACCATTGACCAAGACAAGCTAAAAGAGATCATCGCGACCAAACCGTACTTTAAAACTTTTGAGATTCCTGCGGGCACTTATGGTAATGAAACCGCGATTCCAACCGCTGCCATCATGAATGCGTTGTTGGTCAGCTCTGATTTGTCTGAAGATGATGGCTATAAGCTGACCAAAGCGTTGTTTGATAATTTAGAAGGGCTAAAAACGGCTCACCAAGCGGCCAATGACATCAGCTTAGAAACCGCTCGTGACGGCATGGTTGCTCCTATCCATCCTGGCGCGAAAAAGTACTATGATGAACAAGCCGGCAAGTAAACAGTTAAGGTGGTTAACTGGCGCAGCATTCATTGCGGCGTTGGTTTTTCTTATACTGTGGATGGGCTTGGCAGGTCAGCCTGTGACTGAAGTGCGAGTGGCAGGCACTGAGGGAGAGAATGACAAAGTTTGTTATTTTACTGAGCCTGATTTTCAACTGCGCTGGATTCATTCTGTAGAAAAACAGTGGTGGGAGGAGCAGTACCAACGTCAGAGCGATGGTCTGCTGCTGACCACCACTTATTTTGAAGCTTTTGGTGCCGGGACACCTTCTACCGAAAGGCTTGCGCCCATACAAAAACCTGGCTATCTGGGTTATCAAATCAACGAAAAATTGCCACGCCTTAATTGGGTCGTATCGCGACTGACCAAAGGTGAGATTGACTATGGCAACCACCGTGTTTTGATTCATGAGTGGGTGCCAGACTATTCTGAAGTCGTGATCATGCCTCAATCGTATGGTTTAATTGATAGATTTAAAAAGGACTTGTGTCATGAACTCCCAAGTGACGGATCATAACAATGATTTACCCATACACTCCAACACCGACTCTGAAACTAATGTTGACGCTGAACTTGAGGTGCAAGCCCATAATAAAGCCATATTAGAAAAGTATGATCGAGAGTCGATCACGCGGCACATCACTCAAGGACCCGTAAAATACTTTATCGCTGGTATTTGTATACTCTATTCACTTTTTCACTTATATATCACCTTTAACCCAATGCCCGCACTGCTACAGCGCTCGGTACACGTGGGCGTTGGTTTTGCGCTGATTTTTTTGATTTTTCCAGCCAGTAAAAAAAGCAGTCGCAAGCGGGTGGCATGGTATGACTGGATTTGGTTTGCGTTGTCCTTGTCTGGCATGGCTTACTTGATTTATGAATACCAAGATATTGTCACCTCACGTGGGGGCATGGCAAATTCGACTGATGTGATATTTTCGCTGATTACCGTGATTTGCGTGTTAGAAGGCAGTCGCCGTATCACCGGTTGGATTTTGCCGATATTGGCAGGGATATTTTTGGCTTATCCGTTTGTCAGTCATTTAGAATTTATGCCGGATAGACTGTTGACTCGTCCTTATGATATGGGCGATATTTTTGGTCAATTGTTTCTAAAAACGGAAGGGCTGTACTCTGTCGCGATTGGCGCATCGGTGACCTTTATCTTTTTGTTCATACTCTTTGGTGCGTTCTTAGCGCGCTCAGGCATGGGGCAGCTGTTTAATGATTTAGCCCTAGCCATCGCGGGTCATAAAAAAGGTGGCCCAGCAAAAGTAGCTGTTATTTCTAGCGGCTTTATGGGCAGTATTAATGGCTCAGCCTTGTCAAACGTGGTGAGTACGGGTGCCTTTACCATTCCTTTGATGAAAAAAGTTGGTTATCACAAAGACTTTGCGGGTGCCGTTGAGGCAAGTGCGTCTGTTGGTGGACAAATATTGCCACCAATCATGGGTGCTAGTGCGTTCATTATGGCTGAGACGACAGGCTTGCCCTATAGCACGATTGCGCTTGCGGCCCTACTGCCAGCCATATTGTACTATCTGGGCGTGATTGCACAGGTGCATTTTCGCGCTGGACGTCGTGATTTAAAAGGCATTGCTAAAGAAAACTTGCCTGCGGTAAAAGAGGTGTTAAAAGCGCGTGGGCATATGTTACTGCCAATCGTCTTTTTGATTTTCTTGTTAATTAGAAATGTGCCCGTGGGTTATGCGGCCGCTTATACCATTGGTTTTACCGTGGTGATTAGTATGCTGCGTGCCGAAACGCGCATGAGCTTTTCTGACATCTTAGGCGCTTTAGAAGACGGCGCTCGCCAATCGCTTGCGGTAATGGCTGCTTGTGCGGTCGTTGGTATTATCATTGGGGTGGTGAGTTTGACCAGCTTTGGTACAGTGATGACGTCATCTATTGTGACGCTTGGGGCAGGGTCGCTGTTCTTCACGTTGATCTTAACCATGTTAGCGTCTATGGTCTTGGGCATGGGGCTGCCATCGATTCCGGCTTATATTATTACTGCAACCATGGCAGCACCCGCACTGGCAGGCTTTGATATCCCGATTTTATCAGCGCACATGTTCGTCTTTTACTTTGGTATTTTTGCCAATATTACCCCGCCTGTGTGTTTGGCAGCGTTTGCTGGCGCGGGTATCTCTGGCGGAGATCCTATGAAGACAGGGTTTTTATCACTCAAGCTCGCCCTAGCAGGATTTATCGTGCCGTTTATGTTTATCTATAACCCAACGATGCTGATGATAGATCCAACGGATCTGGCAGTAACGGCCAAAGATTTCCCACTGCCGCCTATTATCGATATTATCACAGTGGTGGTGACTTCGATTACTGGCGTGATTGCGCTCAGCTCGGCACTTGAAGGGTACTTTAAAGGAAGTATGAACACAGTGACCCGCGTTATTTTAACGATTGGCGCGCTGTTACTGATTTATCCAGAGATTACCACGGGTATCGCAGGTTGCGTCATCGTCGTTGCTGTTGCGTTGTTTAATATAAAAACGAGTAAGGCAGCAACACCGACTGTGAGTGTTTGATTTTTAGATGTTGATCAAGTCAAAAAAAAGGGTGAATAACAATGAGCTGTTATTCACCCTTTTTACGTTTGTCAGCAATGTTTTACGGTCAAGCTATTCATTAACAGCCAAGTTTACCTTCGGCTTCTAGTGCCTTTTTGCTACGAATAGGCGCTGGGCAGTCTTCACCGTAGTACTGGCGATCAGCGAAATAGCTTGAGCGCACCATTGGGCCCGCCCAAATGCTAAAGAAGCCAATCTTTTTGCCGTAATCCATGTAGCGCTGGAATTCATCAGGATGCACGTAACGATCGACTGGCGCGTGGTTCTTACTTGGTTGTAAATACTGACCAATGGTAATCATGTCAACGTCGTGCGCTTTTAAGTCATCGAGTAGAGCATAAATCTCTTCTTCAGTCTCACCCAGACCCACCATAAAGCCGCACTTGGTGGCGATATCCGGACGACGCTCTTTATAAATTTTGAGCAAATCGAGTGAATGCTGATAATCAGAGCCTGGACGGAAGGCTTTATAGAGACGTGGCACGGTTTCGATATTGTGGTTGAACACATCTGGTGCGGTCTCTGTCAACAAATCCAGTGCAATATCCATGCGGCCACGGAAATCAGGTACTAGGATTTCGATCAAGCAGTTTGGGCTAAGCGCTCTTGACTCGTTCAGTACTTCGACAAAATGCCCAGCACCGCCATCTTTGAGATCATCACGATCGACAGAAGTAATCACGGCATACTTGAGCTGTAGGCCTTGAATGGTCTCAGCCGTATGACGCGGCTCATCCGCATCTAGCGCATTAGGGCGACCATGTCCGACATCACAAAACGGGCAGCGACGGGTACAGATATCACCCATAATCATAAAGGTGGCTGTACCATCAGCGAAGCACTGCGGCAGGTTAGGGCAGGCCGCTTCTTCACAGACGGTGTAGAGCTTTTGTTCACGCAACGTGGCTTTGATACGGGCAACCTCGGCAGGTGACGACATTTTTACCCGAATCCAATCTGGCTTTTTCTTCGCTTCAACGGTCGGAATCACTTTAATTGGGATACGCGCAACTTTATCGTAGCCACGTAGCTTTTCGCCTTGAATGGCTTTTTTGGGTTTGACCTTAGCGGCAGGTACATGTGTTTGTACGGCAGTTGTCATAATAGAATTATCTCTTAACCCTTTATGGTATAAGGGTTTATGGAATTATCAGAATGTGTTATGAGTGGAGGTATTATAGCAGAAATTTAGGCGTCAATTTTTAATCAATCGTGTTAAGACTACTACGATTAAACTGGCGACCATAGTTTTAAATATCTATGTCAATATCTAACTCATTCAGTACATCTATGGCTGCGCGAAACGCTTCTTGGGTGGCAGGTGCGCCGCAGTACGGCAAGCTGTGCATCAATACTTCTCGAATCTCAGCGACGCTAGCCCCATTATTGATGGCGCCGCGAATGTGTCCTTTTAACTCAGTCGGGCTTTTTTGGGCAATTAAAAAGGCAATGGTAATCAATGAGCGATATTTGCGAGGTAATACTGAGTTATCTTGCCAAGTACTGCCCCAAGCGTTTTCGATAATCCAATCTTGTAACGGTTGGGTAAATCCTGTTGCCGCATCAAGGGAGCGTTTGACATGCTGCTCTCCCATGACTTCAGTGCGAACTTGTAAACCATTGTCATAAGTGGTGTTATTGTCTATGTCCATATCATTGTCCCTAATATTTGCTTATAAAATCGATGTTACTTCGATGGTGCTATGATTTTGCTAAGCCACTTTATCAAAACGATATCTTAAAAAAGAGTATAGCAGCCATACGGTGATTGTTTAACCACAAACCACGCTTTACCTAGCGTAACGGGCCACGCGGGTATTGGTCACCAAAGCATACTCAATCACATTATTGATGGCACTATTTTTATAATAAATGTCCAATATGGCCCTATTATGCGCCTTTTCAAGGTTCAACCATTAACATTTAGAGCGTTTTAAGCTATGATTGCACAGATAATTATTCCATATAGTATATAGACGCAGGCTGTCATGCTGACTACCCACGTAATGTGCTAAATCCCAACTGACGAGGACGACTATTGTGTTAGAAGCTTATCGTAAACATGTCGAAGAACGTGCTGAGCTAGGAACTGTACCGCTACCACTGAACGAAAAACAAGTAGCAGAATTGGTTGAACTGATAAAGAACCCACCAGCAGGCGAAGACGCGTTCTTAATGAATCTGCTAGAAAACCGTATCCCTGCTGGTGTTGACCAAGCGGCATACGTTAAAGCGGCATTCTTAGCGGCTATCTTAAAGGGTGAGGCCTCATCACCACTGATCAGCAAGAAAAAAGCGGTTGAAATCCTAGGTACCATGCAAGGTGGTTACAACGTTCAGCCATTGGTTGCTGCACTAGACGACAGCGAAGTCGCACAAGACGCTGCTGAAGCGCTGAAAAAGACTTTACTGGTATTTGACGCGTTCAATGACGTGACGGAAAAAGCCGAAGCCGGTAACGACATTGCCAAAGAAGTAATTCAGTCTTGGGCTGACGCAGAATGGTTCTTAAACCGTGCTGAAGTACCGAAAAAGACCACTTATACGACGTTTAAAGTGACAGGCGAGACCAACACGGATGACTTGTCACCTGCGCAAGATGCGTGGAGCCGTCCTGATATCCCACTGCATTCACTAGCCATGCACAAAAACTCTCGCGACGGTATCACTGCTGACGAAGAGGGTGTTGTTGGCCCAATGAAACAGATCGAAGCACTAAAAGAAAAAGGCCATCCACTGGCGTATGTTGGTGATGTTGTGGGTACAGGTTCTAGCCGTAAGTCTGCCACCAACTCAGTATTGTGGCTCATGGGTGAAGACATCCCTAACGTGCCAAACAAACGTGGCGGCGGTCTAGTACTTGGTAACAATATCGCTCCTATCTTCTTTAACACGATGGAAGATTCTGGCGCGTTGCCAATCGAAAAAGTCGCGGTTGATAACCTAAACATGGGTGATGTGTTTGACATCTATCCATACGAAGGCAAAATCACTAAGCATGACTCTGACGAAGTACTGTCAACGTTTACACTAAACTCGCCAACGTTACTTGATGAAGTTCGTGCTGGTGGCCGTATTCCATTGATCGTTGGTCGTGGTTTGACCAATCGTGCTCGTGAGTACATGGGTCTAGGTCATTCAGACGTATTTGCTAAGCCAGAAGAACCAGCTGATACGGGCAAAGGCTTCACCCTAGCCCAAAAAATGGTTGGTAAAGCGTGTGGCTTAGAAGGCGTACGTCCTGGTATGTACTGTGAGCCTAAAATGACGACTGTCGGCTCTCAGGATACAACAGGTCCAATGACGCGTGACGAGCTAAAAGACTTGGCATGTTTGGGTTTCCAAGCAGATCTAGTCATGCAGTCGTTCTGTCATACTGCCGCTTATCCAAAGCCAGTTGACGTTGAGACTCAGCACACACTACCTGACTTTATCATGAACCGTGGCGGCGTAAGCTTACGTCCAGGTGACGGCATCATTCACTCATGGTTGAACCGTATGCTACTTCCAGATACCGTTGGTACTGGTGGTGACTCGCATACTCGTTTCCCAATGGGTATCTCGTTCCCAGCGGGTTCTGGCTTGGTTGCATTTGCCGCTGCGACTGGGGTGATGCCACTTGATATGCCTGAGTCTGTCCGTGTTCGTTTTGTTGGTGAGCGTCAAGCAGGTATTACGCTACGTGACTTAGTACATGCGATTCCTTATCAAGCGATCAAAGAAGGTTACTTAACGGTTGATAAGAAAGGTAAAATCAATGAGTTTAACGGCCGTATTCTTGAGATCGAAGGTCTAGAGGACTTAACGGCTGAGCAAGCGTTTGAGTTGTCTGATGCCTCAGCTGAGCGTAGTGCTGCTGGTTGTACCATTACCTTGTCTGAAGAGTCAGTGACTGAGTACTTAAACTCAAACATCACGCTACTTAAGTGGATGATCTCAGAAGGCTATGGTGATGCACGTACCATCAGCCGCCGTATCGAAGCCATGCAAGAGTGGCTGGCTAACCCAAGCCTCATGCGTGCTGATGATGATGCAGAATATGCAATCGACATCACTATCGATATGAGTGAGATCAAAGAGCCTATCCTTTGCTGCCCGAATGATCCAGATGACGCAAAAACCCTAGCTGACGTGGCTGGCGATACCATTGATGAAGTATTCATTGGTTCATGCATGACCAACATCGGTCATTTCCGTGCCGCTGGTAAATTGCTACAAGACGTGCCAGCAGGTAGCCTCAAGACTCGTCTATGGATTGCGCCTCCAACTAAAATGGATGCCCGCCAGTTGATGGAAGAAGGCTACTACAACATCTATGCACAAGCCGGCGCGCGTACTGAAATGCCTGGTTGTTCACTATGTATGGGTAACCAAGCACGTATCGCACCGAAATCTACTGCGGTATCGACCTCAACCCGTAACTTCCCGAACCGTTTGGGTCAAGGCGCTAACGTATACCTAGCGTCTGCAGAGCTTGCCGCTGTTGCCGCCGTACTTGGTAAACTGCCGACTAACGACGAGTATCAGCAGTATGCTGGCATGCTAAACAGCATGGGCGATGAAGTGTATCAATACATGAACTTCGACCGTATGGAAGACTATACGGAAGAAGCAGACAAGATCAACGTTGCTCAGTTGACCTAATACCTGGTCTGAAAACGTTTTTAAGTTTTACAGTTCTTATTTAAATAGAAACCCCGTATCGTGATGATGCGGGGTTTTTGTATCAGTAGTTTGAAGTGAGGTGTAGGCTTTAATGGTTAAATCACTTCCCCTGATAAACTGGCTTACGTTTCTCTATAAACGCCGTAACTCCTTCTTTAAAGTCATCGGTTTTTGCCAGCATGGTTTGCTGATCGACTTCCATATCTAGGGCTTCATTCAGGCCCATATAAGCATGGGTATTAATCATGTGCTTCATCGACGCTAGGGCTTTACCAGGCAGATTGCTTAAACGCGTTGCCAGTGCATGTACACTCGTATCTAAATCCTCTACACTCACGACTTCATTCACCAAGTTTAAGCGAGCCATATCGTCAGCTTTAAGCTTATCACCTAGCATCACAAGCTCGGTGGTTTTTGCCACGCCGATTAATTGATTCAGCAGATAGATACCACCAGCATCTGGAATCAGTCCAATATTGATAAAAGCTTGGACGAATTTTGAATTGTCAGCGGCGATACGAAAATCACAAGTGAGCGCAAGATTCATACCAGCCCCAGCGACTGCGCCTTCCAGTTTAGCAATAATGGGCTTATGAATATTACGCAGTTTTAAGCTGACTTCTCCGGCACCTTCTACCATGCCTTTTAGTTTATTTGAAATGACGTCCTTGTCTAAACCCTCAGACAGCATCTCTTTAATGTCACCACCGCTTGAAAAGTTGCCGCCAGCACCTTGCAAAATAATAACGCGAACGTGATCATCGGCCTCGGCTTTATTAAGCGCTTTTAACACGCCAGCTTTTAGGGGGGTGCTAAAAGCATTTAGGCTTTTTGGATCATTTAACGTGATGGTGGCAATGTGGTTTTCGCTTTTGTACTCAACGAGAGGGTGTGACATCTGATATTTCCTTATTTTAAATAATGATTTGTTGACGTTGCAATGTAAAGATTAACGGTAACAAGTAACGCAGTGCTGATTACTATAGCAGCTTGCTACGATTATAAAAGCAGGTTTTGTGGGCGCTTAAGACACATCAAAACGCTGGTTTAGTGCGTTAAATGGCACTAGAAGTCTAATGTTTGACGGCATACAGGCAGCAGAGGCATAAAAAAGGCTATTACCAAAAGCGTTATTGGATTATGCTAAAATGTTGACATCTTTACTCTCTCAAACAAGGAAGTGGTTATGCCGACTATCAAGATTAATAACGCGGATATTTATTTTGAGGACAGTGCGCCAAATGACGCGCAAAAGCCAGTGATGGTGTTCGCTCACGGTCTTTTATGGAACTCGCGGATGTATGACAAGCAAGTTGCGCACTTTCAAAAAGACTATCGCTGTATCGCTTTTGATTTTCGGGGTCAAGGCCAGTCGCAGATCACCAAGTCCGGCTATGATATGGATACACTAACGGAGGATGCGCTTGGGTTACTTGCGGCGCTTGATATTGATAAGTGTCACTTTGTTGGGTTGTCAATGGGCGGCTTTGTCGCACAGCGTATCGCGCTTAAGCGGCCTGAGCTGCTGCAGTCGCTTATCCTTTTAGAAACCTCTGCTGACCCTGAAGATCCCAAAAACGTACCGCAGTATCGTAAGCTGGTAAAAGCCATTCGCTGGTTAGGTATCAAGCGCGTGAGTAACAAAGTCATGCCTATTATGTTTGGTAGTACTTTTTTGGCAGACAAGTTGCGTAAATCTGATCGTAAACAGTGGCTAGCGATGCTACAGGGCAATCGCAAAGGCGGCGTGATTAAGGCGACGATGGGCGTCATTGAGCGGACAGGCACCTATGAGCAGCTTGGCGACATCACGACGCCGACGCTCATTATCGTTGGTGATGAAGATGCCGCCACGCCTTATTCGAAGTCTGAGCGTATGCACTTTGCAATTGCAGGCTCAAAGCTTGCGGTTATCAAAGGCGCTGGTCATACCTCGACGGTAGAAGAGCCGGATCAGGTAAATCGAGTGATCGGTCAGTTTTTAGAAAATTGTGTGTAAAGGACTTAGTAATACTCTTTAGCTTTTAGCACCCAATGCTGAATAAAAAAGCCGCTGTCACATTATGACAGCGGCTTTTTTTTGCACCATTTTTTATACATATGATTATTAACTGTTTGATTACTACAGTCGTGAGCTGTACTCGCTATTGCCGTCATCAATGGTGCCAAACACCTCGGCTCGGTTCACCACTTCCGTTGCCCAAGCGCGGTGCGTGGCGGGCTCTAGCATGGTATTGTTGTATTTAAACACCGCCTTGGCCTCGCTATGGAGTATCGCTTGCGCTTCATCCAAGGTGCTGAGTGGTACACAATAAGCTTGCTGTACCAACGCGATTTGGCTTGGGTGAATGACAGTTTTTCCGACCAACCCCAAGCTGACATCACGGGTCAACTCTTGCATAAACAACGTGGGCTGGTCCAAATATTCAAAGACTGGCGCGGTTAAATAGAAGCCATGCGGGACAAAGCAGCCAAGCAGTTGATAGGCAAGCGTGCCGATAGGGGTGTCATAGACGATGCTGTTCTTAGGACGTCGCAGGCGCAGGGTGGCAAACAAGTCGTTGCCACCAATCCGCAGAGCAAAGATTGGCTGACTAAAGGCTTCTTTAAAGCCAATGGCAAGTTCTTGGTTGTGATGTGGGTTAAATAATGCGGCGGTCTCAAGTGTGGGCATTAACAATTGATCCGCACTCAGGTTTTGGCACGCCATTCGCCAATTGGATAAGCTGAACATATCAACTTTTGGCATGACGAAGCCGTCGATCAGATCGATATGGGCGTAGTCCGCCAGCTGCTGTAGCATCATTGGATTGCGTGGGCGTATAAACACTAATGGACGGGTCGGGTGCTGGGCTTGCGGCTTTGATTGCAGACCAGCTTGTCTTGCTGGGTTACTGATGCTATCCACGTGCGCCGCCCACGTATGGAGCAGCGTTTGCAAGCGCTCAAGTGCTAACTCAACGTCACTATGACTGACCGCATCTTCTAGACAAATAATAATACTATTAATCGTTGGTAATTTATCACGTTTAATGACTTGCCAAATATCTTGGCGAGTTGCCGGCATATATAGACTGGCACCAAGCTGATAAGGATGATGGGTGTGCAACTTGACCATCGCATGACGCTCAGTAATCAGATGAGCGTAAGACTGCGTATGGTTATAAAGGTTTGATTCGTGGGTTAGCATGTCTGACATAATTGGCATCGTAAATAGTGATAAATGAGTGGCTATAAAAGGTAGGGTGTATGGTCTAAGAGACATGACTCAGTGGTGCTATTAAGTCATTTACACACCCCTATAAGCGTACTGTTAATTAATTATTTTTGGTACGTTGTTTGATGAGGGTAATGGCTTGATAAGGGAGTATTTTATCACCTAACACACTCATAGTGATGTTTCGCTGTGTACATAAATGTCTTAGCAGCACCGTATCGGGGTGATTGGCGGTTGCCAGTAAGATACGTTCAGGGTCACGGCGTAATATGGCACGTGTTGCCTCGGCAATGGTCGGCTTAATACGGTTGTGATTGCAGATATTGTACTCTAACGCCAGCTTATCTATTAAGTCAGCGGTTTGGTAGCGCGGTTGCGGAAACATTGGCAAGTATTGGCATGTGTTAGACAACTCTCGCCGTGCCGCATCAATATGATCGACAAAGGCTAAGCTATGATCTGACTCAACTAAGTTATCATAAAAGACACTGCGATGTAGCCCCGTTTTTGGGTCGGTATACAAGCTGCGTGAAATCAATCCTGACACCGTACTATTTAACAAACCCGATGGAATCAACCAGTCCTCCTCGCTAGCAGCCAGCCAAGCGACGCCCGCCGGATCAGCAAGGGTTAATAAGGGAGTCACATCGACACCTTGATGAAAAATATTGGCAAAATTGGGATGAGTAGGGTCTCGAAATGCTTCTAAACTACGGGTCAATTCTTGATAAATGGCCCCTTTACCTGTCCAGCCATCGACGAAGACAATAGGACTGTCTGGATAGGCCTCTAATAGCATTTGTAAGGCTGTTGGGTCAAGACCACGGTCACGAATGATACTAATCCCATAATGCACACTTGGTAGAGAGTAGCCACTAGCTGTGTCGGCAAGTGCTCTTTGTAATAATACGCCAATCGGCAAGCCTGCTCGCACTAAGCTGATTAAAACTAACGGTTGCTCATCAGTTACTTGTCGCTGAAAAACATGATGTAGGGTATAGGCTAAATTTACGATATCAGTGGCTGTTCTCGTCGCCCCTTGCTCTAGTGCCTGTATGTAGAGCTGCTCATGCATCGCACTTGGTGCCTGCTCTAAGGTCAACATGTCTGAATAGTGACGTTGTCCACTTTGAATCAGTGCCTCTTTTTGACTGACGGGCACATCAGCAACCGCATCTTTATTGACAATATCAAGCAGGACAGTCACATCGCTGGCAAGATAGCTGCCTGAGCCGTAATTTTTTATAGGGGCGCTTTTTGTGTTTGTGTTATTTAAAGTCATAGTAAGATATTAGCACTCATTGGAGAACGGTAAGGTTGCGCGGTTGATGTTAAACATAATACTACTCAGCATGACGCTGCTCATGCAACTGACCACGACTGGGCATACCGTACCAGTCAAGCAGTTGCAAAAACGGTAGGTCAGCTAGACTGTCCCCAAAACCAAAGCTTGGACATTGATTGTCTAAATGGTTGGTTAATAAAAACTGCACGGCATGACGCTTATGAACCGCATGTGGCAATATCGCCAGATTATTTGCGTTCACATGCACATAAAAGTGCTCATCAAAATCTGGTATTAATGTTGGCAGTTTCTGAGCCAAATCTGCCAGTATTTGATGGTTTTTTTGCGCATGTTTAATCGCCAAATAAATGGTCAGAGGGTCATGATTAGCGCCGCTATCAGAGCCGTCATTAAAGCTGTCAACATGCGGTGTCAGTACCAAGTCATTAGGAGCGTCACTGGCATTTTTAGAGTGCTTACCAATCAACTCTGTCAGCTCGGCTAACTTGCCTTGGATCGGAGCAAGGGCGTCATACATATGCTGCTGCCAATCGTTTAGCATTTGCCCGTTAGACGTTAAAATAACCGCGCCGTGGGTCAATACTTGCCAACTGGCAAAGGGCAGCTTAACGCGTTTGATTTCACTACGGTCACGGGCGGTGACGACGATTAAATCAGTACTAGCGAGTAGCCAATTAAAGAAAGTGGCTTGACGCTGACTCATGAAGCTTAATGGCTCACCTTTTTTATTAACAGTGGCGCAAACCAAGTTTTCAGATTCAGCCGTTGGTAATTTCCACGCATCAATTTTACGCTGGGTTTGGAACAGGGTGTCGTCCAAGTCCATAAGCGCGTAAGGTTTGGTGATGTTTGGATTGGATTCGAAAAATGGGGTGGTCATAAGAGTATCCATAGATAATAGGGTGGAAAATCAGAGCGGGTGTTACATGGAAGGACCCACCACCAAGACGTTATTCAAGCGTTTCCACATATCGTCGACACTATCTGCTGCTGTCTCCACACACAATACAATCAAATCCCATTCATTTGGTTCAACATTGTAAGCAAAATTGGTCATGCCAAGACCGTAATTATCGCTAAAGCTTAACATTGTCGTAATCGCGCCGCCAAGGGCAATCGGCGAGCGGGTCAATGCGCTAAATTTCACTATAGGAGTGGTGGCACAGTTCTGCTGTTGAGCGTGTGTCTCAAGCCATTCTGCTAATAAAAATGGCAACCAAACGAACTCGTTACTTCCCAGTATCAGGACGCTTTTTGGTAACTGAGCGGCATCAAAGCGTTCTTGATGACTAAACTTTGTAAATATGGTTTGAAACCTCAAAAGATACTCAGCAAAACCATCTGTACTGTTTAGCGTTGGAAAACGGCCCCAATTGCCCGTATCACCTAACGCCTGACTGCCAGCCTCGGTCGTATCGACCGCTGGCATCGTAATGGGTTCAGGGTTAGGGGCATCTGTCCATTGCCAAGCGCCAGACAACAGGTGATGACGATGAAAGTCAACGCCCGCTAAGCGAGCAGCCATGCGCTCAGGCAACGCGCCCTCCAGCGTTGTGTCCGTCGTTGTGTCTGGCATTGTGTCAGTGCTTTCTTGATCTAATGACCAATCAACCAAAGTGGTTAGATGTACTTGCTCTAACTGCGTGAGTCCAGCGTTACGTAGCGCAGTGACGACATTCACGCAAGTATTGCCGGTCGACGCTTCGTCATCCACCATAATTAGGGTTTTGCTAGCGAGTAATTGCTCTTGAGTATGGGTATCTGTACTTTGGTAAATCAAATGCTGGCTGGCATGACTGTGGTCTTCGTTAAATGTGGTCAGTAACGTATCGGTGCTACGGTCGTCATGTTGGGCATGACGCGTAGAGTTCAATAATAAAGCATTGGGATAGCGCGTTTGTAGTGCTTGATGGACACCAGCGGATAAGCCAACAGCCGTCTCTGCCATACCAATGACTAAAATGGGCTCAGGCAAATCACTAGGAACTAGATTTGCCAAATTGGTGAAAGCATGACGCATCGTGTGAGGTGCGACTGGGATATGACGACCTAAGACTTTTGAGACGAATAAAAACGCCCGTTTCGGGTTAATACGCTGTGCAAACCCAAGCAAGTCCTCTAGTTGATAGCTGCCTTTTTTATCCGAGTCATTTTGCGCCGTTGCTTCGTTGGTCTGATAGGTCAAATCAAGAGTGCCGCGAGGTAAGGTAATGGTTGTACTCTGTTGCTTAGCTGACATTCGTATTCCTTGCGCTTTTAATTTTATATTGTTATCAGTTTTTAAGGTTGATAATCCACCAACCATAGCCCAGCGCCGCTTTTTTATTTAACGGCGGCGTGGTCAAAGTGAGCGTTTTGGTGAGAGCGTACTCTGATAACGTTCTTTAAGTCATTTGCTTAATAGGTGTTATTTTCTTCAATTTTGACACTCGTCATAATTGAGCGTACTTGGCAGGGCGTAATTTGCTGCCTGATATCAACCAGCTTCGGTTTATCGGTCAGTCCTAACCAATAAGAAAAACCGACTTGTGTTAAATCCACACCGCTGTGAATCGTATAACCAATGCCGCCGGAAGGACGGCTATTAATCTCCAGCACACGATGTTGACCATCATCATCGGCTTTGGTTTGTACACTCACGATGCCATCACAGTCAAAGGCTTTAATCAATGGAATGACGACATCCATGACGGATTGCTCGTAGCTGATATGCTGAATTTTCCCGGTTTTATAGCGTGTGATCGCGGCTAAAACGTCACCATATTCGCAGACCACATCGATAGAGTACTCTTGTCCAGATAAATAAGGCATAAGTAGCATAGGGATAGGGCGTTCATGAACCATTAGGCTGTTTGCATAGGCATTTTTAAACTGAGCCGTACTGATTTTTTTCTCTTCGGTGAAGTATAAATGCTCAAAGCTGTCATATTGCTCAGCCGCCTCTTTATCCGAATCAAGTCGCCAAAACCCTTGTGCGAAAATACCAGTGACGGGTTTGACACATAACGGCTGATGGCCATGTTCGGCCAGTAAAGCCTCAAGCTGTACCATATTATCAAAGCGCCAAGCATCAGCGACGGGGATGTTGTGCTGGTGACAGTGTTGCATAAAGGCAAACTTGTCATCGATCGACTCTAGTGCCGATACGCTGGTTGCGCCCGTCAATAGACGAATACCTGCTGCGGCAAATGTTTCGCGGTGCGCTTCATAATCAATACCATTGCGACCAGTCAGCAACACCTTAACCTTGCTCTGCTGGGCTTGCTCCAATACGAACTGCCAGCGAGGTACAGCAGACTCACTGGTCGGCAGTGTGTCGTCGTCTATAGCCGCTTTATGTGGCTCACGATAAGTGCGATCAGCGAACTCAAAAATCTCAGGTCTATCATGACGGTGTGAGGCGATAATGGTAAACGGGGTATCAGAGTGGGCTTTTAATGTTTGTAGGCTGGCCAACATATCGCGCTGGCTTGACTGACCTTCAGCCAACCAAGCGGCTGTTGACGTTATATGATTGCTATCGTTAGCAGGGTTATCCATAGTGCTCTCTTGTCATCAGTTTTAGATATCATTGGATAACTCAGTGTCGTCATCGCAAAACCATTAGCAATATAAGTAAGACCCCAATTTGGCTTAGCAAAGTGGAAAAAACCAAGCCTTAATACTGCTGATAGCATGGACTATTATATACAAATGCTACGCGTTATAAACACTCCTAACAAAATAGCCTTAAGTATTTATACAGCGATTTCTTGACGGTTTTTAACAGCTCGTTGAATGGATAGGTAGATTAAAACAAAAACGCATCCGTGCTACTATGTGACGATAACCGGCATCATAAATACAGCGATATAATAAACCACTGAAAGGACATATCATGAGCCAAACCGAACCTCAAAAATTAATCGCAGGGGCCAATGCGCCACTACCGACGGATAATATTAGCATTCGTATTTTAAGCCAAAGCGCCGTTGATTGCGCTGCTTATCGCCTGACTACTGACGGTAAGGTACGTGGTGATGGCGACATGATTTTTTATGGGCAAACCCGTAGCGATGACGGTAGTGTTAGCTTTCGAGGCCATGATAGCGATGGATTTTTTGATATTAACTTACCAGCGCAGCCTACGAGTATTGAAAAGATAGCACTCGCTTTTTCTAGTGCACAAACGCTAGCGCAAGTCGGTGATGTAGATATTCAGGTGTTACAGGGCAGCCAAGTGCTGATGACTTGTCAATTAATCGCTACTGGGCGTAACGAAAAAGCGATTATCTTAGCTGAGTGTTATCGTCGGCAGGGCGGCTGGAAGTTTCGTTTTATTGCTCAAGGTTTTGAGGGCGGGCTAAAACCGTTGTCTGAGCACTTCGGTGTTGACATTGCCGACGAAGCGCCAGCTCAGCCTCAAGCTCAAAACCAATCACAAAACCAGTCTCAACCTATCAACACACAGCGTCCAATCAATACCCAAAAAGCGGGTAGTGCCTCTCCATCTAACACGCCACCGCCGATCCCAGCCAGTCCCTCAATCAATTTAAGTAAAATCACTTTAACCAAAAATCAATCTAGCATCAATCTTAAAAAGCGCGATGATTTTGGTAAAATCTCTGTCAACCTAAACTGGAACCAGCGGCCAGAGACGGATAAGCAAGCGCCTAAAAAAGGGCTATTAGGCGATTTGTTTAAGTCGCATAAAGCAGGGGGTATCGATCTTGATGTCGGCGCGATGATTCATCTGAAAAACGGTGAAAAGACGCTCATTCAAGCGCTAGGCAATCGTTTTGGCAGTTTGCAATCCACCCCTTATGTTTGCTTGCGCGCTGATGACAGAACGGGGCAGATAAGCGGCGGTGAGTGGCTCGATATCAACGGTCAGCAGTGGTCGCAGATTGAGGAAGTCTTTATCTTTGCTTTTATTTATGATGGTGCGCCAAATTGGGCGCAAACAGATGGGGTAGTGACCATTCATGTGCCAGAGCAGCCACCGATTGAAACGCGTCTAACAGAAGGGACAGGCAATTTGCCGATGTGTGCCATTGCGCGTTTGGTCAATCAGCAAGGCAGTATTAATGTTGAGCGTATCAATCAGTACTTTCAGGGACATCAAGAGATGGATAAAGCCTTTAATTGGGGGTTTAGCTGGAAGCGTGGACGTAAATAGCTTTTAATAGTGTTCTTTTACACAAACAATCAGCCCGTCTAATAGTAGACGGGCTGATTGTTTATAGATCTATGAATGATAGCTCTATGAGCTGTCTTCAGGCAAGCGGCTTAAGCGTGCGGTGTGATAGCCGGCATTAAGTCATGGAAGGTACGACCAGAAGCCGTCTCACCAATTGCATGCATTTTCCATTCATTATTGTGGCGATACACTTTTGCCATAATCATCGCCGTGTGCCCGCCTTGCGCCGACAAGTTATAGCGTGCGACCTCAGCGTTATTATTGGCGTTAATAATACGACAGAATGCATTTTCTACCGTTTCAAATGTCTGCCCAGTAAAGCTATTAACGGTAAATACGAGCGATACAACGTTAGCAGGTACTTTTGAGAGGTCAACGTTGATGACTTCATCATCACCATCACCGGCACCAGTGCGGTTGTCACCTGTATGAACGATGCTGCCGTCTTTTGATTTGAGCTGACTGAACCAAATGGCATCGATGGCTTGTTTGTTACTATCGAACATGATGCAAGAAGCATCCAAGTCGATAGAATCGCCGCCGCTACCACCACCAAATAACTTGCCTAAGAATCCCCCTTTTTTGTCTTGTGGGCCTTGTGCAACATCCCAGCCTAGACCCAGTTTTACTTGGGTAAGCTCGCCGCCAGCTTCTTTGTTGAGGGAGATTTTTTGTCCCTTTTGTAAACTAACTGCCATGTGATACTCCTTATAATAATTGTGAATTGAGAGCTGAGTAAATCTAGAGTTACGAAATACAGTTATAAAATATTATCTAAAAAACCACCACCGCCGCCGCGTCCGCCTGAGCTAGTGCCTAAGATGCTTTGTAGCCAGCCTTGATAACTGTCACGATTGCGCGAACAAATAATGACCTTACCTGTACCTGAGAAGTTCAGTACCATCCCTTCGCCACTGGTGACCGAATTGATAATATTGCTCATGATGCCTTTTTTCTTACTGGTCGATACGGACAGCTTATAATCGAGGTTTGAGTCCCAACATACCACATGACCGTTGTCGATAGTCACATCTTTATCAGGGGTCACCTCAATCTCAAACAGCGAGCCAAAACCTGACACAACTACTTGACCTTGACCTTGTGTCTGCATGACCATAAAACCGCCCGTATCCCCAAACACGGCTCCGCCTAAGTTACGCTGAATATTGGCTCTGATATCGACGCCTGTCTGGGCGGCAACAAAGGCGCCATCACTCAACGTATATTGCTGTTTTCCGACATCGATGATTTGCATGTCGCCGTCCAGTGTCGGCGCAAGCAAACAGTCGCCTTCACCATGCACAGCTTCGATCTGCTGCTGAAACAATGACTCGTCGTTAGCAAAGCGGCGCATCAATGACTGCATAAGGCCACCTTGCAGTTTACCTTTTAGCTCAAGATTAGACTCCATCATGACCATCGCGTTGGCTTCACAATAGATTGAATCGCCTTTTTGTAGATTGCAGTGCAAAAAAGGTTCAATGGTACCGATTAAGCTAAACGTTGCGGTCATGAGTAGCCAGTCCTTATTCTAATGTCTGTAATATGGGTGCTTGATAGATAGGGTATTAAATAATGGATTCTTTCAACGTCTTTTCTCTGCTTGCTGAAATTTGCGTGAACCAATTACATTGAAAGCCATCAAACGCTTCGGTAGGGCGCACTTGATGGCTTATCTACAGGGCAATCAGACGTCTGATTGCACTCACTAATTTATGAAACGATAAAGGATGATCTTAGCGTTAAACGTTGACGCCATAAGAGGCCGCTAATGGCCCAAGACCGCCACTGAAGCCTTGACCGACCGCGCGGAACTTCCAGTCACCACTGTGACGATATAGTTCGCCAAAAATCATCGCAGTTTCGGTACTGCCATCTTCTGACAAATCATAACGAGCGATTTCAGCGTTACCAGTGTCGTTTACAACGCGGATGTAAGCGTCACCAACTTGACCAAAGTTTTGGTTACGGCCTTGACCTTCATAAATGATGGCGCAGATCGCTACTTTACTGACATCAGATGGGATGTTAGCAAGGTTGATTTTGATTTTTTCGTCATCGCCATCACCTTCGCCAGTACGGTTATCACCAGTATGTTCAACGGCACCGTTGTCTGATTTTAAGTTGTTAAAGAAAATGAAGTCTTGGTCATTACGAACTTTACCAGCTTCATTGACCAAAAAACCAATCGCATCCAAATCAAATTCTTGGCCATCAGTGGCACGCGGATCCCAGCCAAGACCGACTGTAATATTGGTTAAACCTGGCGCTTCTTTTGATAAGTTTACGTTGCCGCCTTTTGTTAAGCTAATAGCCATAGAAATATCCTTTGGATTAATAATTGAGTGGATTGGATTATAAGAAAAACGAACTAAAAATAGGTCAGTGAGTAGCGTATGAACCTCGGTGTTTAAATGAATATACCCGTACGCCGTGCCCTGTCTATCGTTACGTTTTACTATACTAAGCGTTTGCTTAGTAAGCAAGTCGTATTTTGTGTGACTATATGACATCTATCTTTCTGTTTATAACAAAGTGATGTTGATGTTATTGATATAACAGACGTAGTTTAGTTATTTGTCTGAATATGATTTATAATAGCGCGCTCAGGTTCCCTCTACCCTGATGTAAAAAAAGGCCACTTTATGACTATTAGTACTGTTTTGACAACCCCCATTGAACCCATTCGCTATAGCCGCGCTCTATTTTGGCTGGTCAGCCTGCATATCTTTATCATCGCTAGTAGTAACTACTTGGTGCAGATACCTGTGGAGCTGTTTGGCTTTATCACCACATGGGGCGCGGTCACCTTTCCTTTTATCTTTTTGATTACTGATTTGACCGTGCGTGTCTTTGGTCAGCATTTAGCAAGACGCATTATCTTTTTTGCGATGCTGCCTGCTCTGGTGATTTCTTATTATTTTTCAGTGGTGTTTTTAAATGGTCAATTTATTGGTCATGAGCACCTGTTAGATTTTAATCTGTTTGTCTTTCGCATTGTGCTTGCAAGCTTTAGCGCTTATGTCGTCGGACAGCTGTTAGATATCCAAGTGTTCAATAGATTGCGCCGTCTTAGCGTCTGGTGGATTGCGCCCTTAGCATCGACGTTTATTGGTAATCTGGTCGATAGCTTTTGCTTTTTTGCCATCGCTTTTTATAAAAGCCCAGACCCTTTTATGGCGTCGCACTGGGTTGAGATTGGCGCGATAGACTACTTGTTTAAGATAGTGATGGGTGTGTGTATCTTTTTACCGCTATATGGTGTGGTGTTGGCAAAGTTGCAAAAAATGCTGGGAGGGAAGTAAAGATAATAAGGTGAATATAAGTAAATGGCTAATACTGCTTTGTATCAAAAAATATAACGGCAACAAGGAAATCGTATGGACAATAGAATATATTCATCTGATGCGCCTGTTCATATTCAGGAAGAAGATGGTTTTTCTCGATGGAATTTTTCTGAAAGAGTCGCACAAGTAATCTCTAAAAGAAGTGATCCAAGCAGTATCGTCATCGGTTTGTATGGCAAGTGGGGCGACGGTAAAACTTCTGTTCTAAACTTTATAGAGTCTTCTTTAGCTTCAGACGAAAAGGTTATCTGTATTAAATTTAATCCTTGGCGCTTTGGTACAGAAGACCAATTGCTGATGGCTTTTTTTCATGAAATAGCAGAAGCATTAAATGTAAAGTTAGATACAGCAGGAGATAAGCTAAAAGTTACTTTTAGGAAAGTGTTTAAACCTTTGGCTTCGTTAGCTGGCACAGCTGAAGCTGGAGAAATTATTGATTCGTTTATTTCTATGCCGGATATTGATGAATTTAAAGAAAGAACAGAGAGGCTACTAGAGAGAGCTGAGAAAAGAGTATTAATTTTAATAGATGATGTAGATAGGTTAGATAAGTCTGAAATTCATGCTTTATTCAGATTAGTAAAGCTAACAGCAGATTTCAAATATACCTCTTACATTTTAGCCTTCGATAAAGATATCGTTGCTTCATCGCTGCAAGATCGATACTCAAACTCTCATGGTAACTCAGGTGATGCTTTTTTAGAAAAAATTATTCAAATACCGTTACATTTACCTCTAGTTGAGAAGGATATATTACGTCAGTTTTGCTTTGATGGTATTAACGAGGCTTTGAGCGTAGCAGAAATAGACTTGAATCAAGAGCAAGTTCAAAGGTTCGTAAAGAGCTTTAATTTGGCATTTGATGACTGCTTGACTACGCCACGAAGAGCCAAACTGTACGGTAATATATTGATGTTTTCATTACCTATATTAAAAGGTGAGATAAATGTAGTAGATCTGATGTTGATAGAAGGCATTAGAGTATTTTGTCCAGAGCTTTACGAAGTGTTGAGAGTGAACCAATCATTATTCACTGGTACTTTTTCTGGTAGTTTTGGTGACAGTTATAATGATGAACATAAAAAAGAGCAGGTAAATCAATTGATTGAAAACTCTTTAGGACAGAATGATTCTGCCAATAAGGAAAACTTCATTAAGTTATTAAAAGAATTGTTTCCTAAACTACAATCAGTATACGGCAATGTCAGTTTTGGCTCTGACTGGTATTCCGCCTGGAATGAAAACCAAAGAATCTGTTCAGACAGTTATTTTTCAAGATACTTTACCTATTCTATATCAAAAAATGATATTTCAGACCTTGAAGTTAGCAATATGATACAAGAACTAGATGGGTGGGATTCTTCAATTAGCTCTAATCCTTTGGCTCAACTAATATTGAGTAATAATCCAAACACAGTTATAAAAAAATTAGGAAATAAGTTTAGAGATATTAATGAAGAGACAGCTGAGGCTTTAGCAATAGCAATTTGTCAGGTTAGTAACAACTTTACTCAAGTCAAAGGAGCTACGTGGACAGACTCGTTTTCTCAATCAGCAATGTTACTATCTGACCTATTTCAGACGGTAGACAATAGTCGCCGTGTTAAAATGATAAAAGCATCCTTTGATGCTACTAACGATCTAGAATACAAGGTAGAGGTGTTCCGTTGGTTAAGACATGAAGGTAGAGATAACTCTGTCGAAGATTGCTTAGCTAAAGACCAAATGAACGAAATTGGTAAATACTTAGCTTCAGAGATAGTAACTTACTTGGAAACAAATCGTATTAACGATATAAGTATAAGCTTTGCAAAGCTTTTCTGGATAGTACATAGATACCACTCTTCTACATACTTAAATCAGTATGCGCAAGAAAAGGTTAACGATATAAATTCAGTTCAGTATCTCATATCGAGTTATGTTCCTATTTGGACTACGGGAACAGGTAGGTCAGGTCAAGAAGACTTTACAAGGAATGAATGCGATACACTATCAAAATACATAGATGCCTCAATTTTAATGGCAGCTGTTCGTACTCATTTCCCCAACGAGCTTAATACTTCAGATAAATACCCTTCGAGGTTAAATAATGAAGATACTGATGAAGAGTTGCTATTTATAACCCCAGTTCGGGATAAGGGCTCAAAAAAAAGATAAAAAAAGAAGTCCGAAGTTGCTAAAGTAAGTTTACCAAGACCACTTAAGCAAAAAGGACTTCTTACATGGACAACCTAACCGAACTATACTGCCATATTGACGACTTTTATCAGCAATTCAAACCTGAGTTTGAGGCTCATTTAATCGCAACGGGACACCAAAGGTTAAGAGCATGCCAGATAAGTGTAGCAGAGATTATGACCATCTTGGTACTGTTTCATCAACTGCGGTATCGACAGTTTAAGGCGTTTTACTACCATCACATGCTTGGCATGATGAAACGGGAGTTTCCAAATCTGCCGAGCTACTCGCGATTTATAGAGCTTGTGCCGCGCAGTATCATGCCACTGTGCAGCTACTTGCAAAGCATGATGGGCGACTGTACGGGTATCAGCTATATTGATTCAACCAAGATAGCAGTTTGTCATAACAAGCGTATCTACCGTCATAAAGTCTTTAAGGGACTTGCAACCCGAGGCAAAAGCAGCATGGGCTGGTTCTATGGCTTTAAGCTGCACGCCATTATCAATCATAAGGGCGAGCTTGTATCCGTCAAAGTCACTGCGGGTAATACGGATGACAGAGTGCCTGTTAAGGATATGGCAACGCCTGTGTTTGGCAAGGTGTTTGGGGATAGAGGCTATATCAGTAAAGCCCTAAACGAGTGGCTCACAAAACACAGTGATACCACGTTGATAACCAAACTTCGGCGTAATATGAAACCCCAATTACTTGAGCCTATGGATGAGGCACTACTCAATCATCGCTCTTTGGTTGAAACGGTGTTTGGAGAGCTTAAAAACTTGTGCCAAATCGAACACTCACGCCATCGTAGTGTCACGGGGTTTATCACAAACTTGCTGTCAGGTTTAATTGCTTATTGCTGGTTTCCCTATAAACCCACCATCAAAAATATGCCTCAGCAGGGACAGGTAGCAACATTGTAAATAGTATCAATGAGTTACAATGTAGCTTATCCCGAACTGGGGTTATTTGTAAGACAGTTTATTTGGCTTTATTATAATGAAATATTGAGACAAGAAAATTCTGAGCTTGATAATACTGAAGAGTAGGAATGTTAGTAAATGCAATGGCACAGTTATAATCCTATTATTTAATAGCATAAAAACAGGTCATACCAATTGCTTGATATAACCTGTTATAAATAACGCTTTAAGTTTAAGGAAAAAACTGGTTACTTCAGATCATCTAAACACTAGGTAATCGATTTTGCTTCTTGCTTACGGTGTCTAAGTGACGCCCATAACGCTAAACCAATAAAGGCAATACCGATAAGACCGGTGATCAGCTCAGGTACGTGGAACTTCACAGATAGGAGCATGATGATTGCCAAGGCACCGATGGCATAATGCGCGCCATGCTCAAGATAGATAAACTCATCAAGCGTTCCTTTATCTACCAAAAAGATAGTCATAGAACGTACGAACATCGCACCAATGGCGAGACCCAGCATAATAACGATAACGTCATTGGTAATGGCAAACGCCCCAATCACACCATCGAAACTAAAAGAGGCGTCAAGCACTTCTAAGTATAAGAAACCAATAATACCGCCTTTCATAATGGCGCTAGTTGCCGCACCAGTACTATTGCCCTGCGCATCCAATTCTTCTTCAAGATCGCCCTCAAGCATACCAGAAACTACTTGTACACCTAAATAAACCAAGATGCCCCAAACTCCCGCGATCAACACGGCAGAAGCTTGTTCAGCGGTTGCCCAAGACACTGAGATCATTAAGACGATAAGCGCAACGAAGACGCTCATAGCATCAACTTTGCCCAGCTTGGCTAAACGGCTCTCTAGCCACTCAAACCAATGCACGTCTTTGTCATCAAACACAAAGTTTAAGAAGACAAGTAGTAAGAAAATACCACCAAAGGCTGAAATTTCCGCATGGTGCGCCATTAATCTTGCTGAATACTCTTCAGGATTGTTCAATGCCAAATCGATAACCTGCATCATGCCAAGATCTGCCGTGACGGCGACGATGACAATGGGGAATACCAAACGCATACCGAATACAGCGATCAAAATACCAACAGTTAAAAATATTTTTTTCCAAAATTCGTCCCAGCCCTTAAGGACTGAAGCATTGACCACCGCATTATCAAACGATAATGAAATCTCCATGACGGCCAAAATAGCGGTAATAGATAAGGTGGCTAACATGCCGCCAATACCGCCATGTGAATATCCCCACCATGCCGCTACCGCTAAGGCAATGGCCGTGAAGATAAAGTCTAAATAAAAATGTCTCATGACACATCCTGTCTGGTTGCGTAAAGCTAAGGTCGGTCTAGTATAGACACACACCACAAAAAAGCGGCTATTGCTAACCACTTTTTATACATAAATTCAAATGAAACATAGCGCATTATTGGTCATTTGGCTACCAATAATTGTGGCTATTTTGCAACTATAAATGTCGTAAAATTTGGATAAGTTAGCTGTGCCAATAGTCGCTTAGACATCAGTAGATAAGTGATCTAGATGTCAACGCCATACTGCTGACACATGGCTTGTAAGCCGCCTGAATAGCCTTGACCAACGGCACGGAATTTCCACTCTCCGTTATGGCGATACACTTCGCCGAACACCATTGCGGTTTCAACAGAATAGTCTTCTGCCAAGTCAAAACGCACGACTTCCGTACCCGTGTCTTCGTTCACGACGCGAATAAAAGCGTTGGCTACTTGACCAAAGTTTTGATTGCGAGCAGCAGCCTCATGGATGGTCACGGTGACGACAATTTTATCGACATCAGCAGGTACTTGGGTAAGGTTTACTTTGATGAGCTCATCATCGCCATCCCCTTCACCAGTACGATTGTCACCAGTGTGCTCAACCGCGCCATTATCAGATTTTAGCTGGTTATAGAAGATAAAGTCGTGATCGCCACGCACTTTGCCAGCCGTGTTTAATAAAAAAACACTCGCATCAAGATCAAACTCAGCACCAGAGGTTGCACGTTCATCCCAGCCAAGACCGATCAGCAGCTTGGTTAAATTTGGGTCGGTTTTCGTTAGCGATAAGTTACCGCCTTTATTCAATGATAAAGCCATGGTGTTGTCCTTGTTGTTAGCGTCAGTGAGTTATTTTATAAAATATTCGACATAAAAATAATGAGAACAAAAGCAATGAGCTATCATAACAACAAAAAGTGACCCAATCAAAGCTGATTAGGTCACTGTTATGTTTTATATAAGTTGAGTATTCACGCTAAGGTGAAGACGCCAAGGCAGCGGTCATTGGTATTTGCAATCAGCTAGAAATGCTCATTCACCAATGCACACTTACAAACTCTGGCGATGACGAATCTCAAAACTTTGATGTATGGGTTTTTTGATATTAAAGTCAAAACCTATCGTTTTTTGGGTGATATCAGTGATGTCATAGCGTTCGATCAGCTGCTCATCTAACTCAAAACGCGTAAAGTTATTAGAGAAATACAAGACACCATCAGAGGTCAAACGGTTCATTGCACGATTGATAAGGGCAGCATGGTCGCGTTGTACGTCAAAGGTACCTTGGAATTTTTTGGAATTAGAAAAGGTCGGTGGATCAATAAAGATAACATCGAATTGCTCGGTATTGTCTTTAATCCACTCAAAAATATCGGCGGCAACGAATTGGTACTTATTGCGGCTGACATCCAAACCATTTAACACAAAGTTTTGTTTGCCCCAATCCAGATAGTTTTGTGACAAGTCCACACTGGTGACTTTTTTAGCGCCTGCCAGTGCCGCATGCACACTCGCTGTACAAGTATAAGCAAATAAGTTCAATACTGCTTTACCGCGGCTGTTGTCTTTAATACGGGCACGCATATTGCGATGGTCAATGAACAATCCTGTGTCGAGATAGTCGGTAAAGTTGACGTAGAAATAGGCGCCATCTTCACGAGCGACATAAAACTTGCCACGCTTTTCTGTGCTGCCTTGTTTGCTGTATTGATCATTTCCAGATTGACGCGCCCGTGTTTTGATAAAGATTTGCTCGCGGTTGATATCGAACACTTCACGAATGCCCATTAACGCTAAATTGAAGCGTTTCTTTGCGGTCTCTGGCGGAATGGTTTTGGGCGGTGCATATTCTTGTACATGGGCATAGTCGCCATAAAGATCGATGGCTACCTTAAAGTCAGGCAAGTCAGCATCATATACACGAATATTGCTTACATTGTCTTTTTTCGCCAATTTTTTTAGTTTCGCAAGATTTTTTTGCAAGCGGTTAATGAAGTCTTGGCCGTCTTCCACTGCAATCTCACGCTTCTCAAAGCGACTGACAAGGTTGCCAGTCTGTCCCGCTATCAACGCCCCATAACGGAAATACACGGTGATGGCACCATTGTGACAGCGCAAGGTTTTTGGGTCTTTAATAGGTAAGATATCGACTTGTTCGACGTTGGACGCCAATATACCAAGCATCGGATCGATTCCGCTACCTGCAAAACTGTCTTGTAATATAAGCCCCAGCGCATGGTATAGCGGCTTAATCATCTCTTCATCACCCAAACGCTCACCATAAGGCGGGTTGGTGATAATAAGAGGATTAGTCAATCGACCATCATCGACCAGTGGCTGAAGAGCTGTACTGAGTTGATCCAAGGCACGGGTCTCAATGTCGAGTAGCGGTAGCAAATCTTGCAACCCTGCAGCGATGAGGTTTTTTTCTGTCGCGATGATGGCGCCACTGTCGGCATCGAAGCCCAAAATCAGCGGTAAGGTATCGGGTTGTTCATTGGCAATCTCTAATGCTTCACGAAAACGTGTCTGGGCGTCATCGATCATCTCTTGCCACAGCGCCTCATCATGATGTTGCCATTGGTAAAAACCAAATTGATTGGCCGCTTTATCGATACCGACTGCATAATCGCAATGCATGAGTAGCGCTTCAATAATAAAGGTCCCAGAGCCACACATCGGATCGACTAAAGCATTATAAAAAGGCGCATTGCCTGCTTCATTTTTCTTATGCCAGCCTGCGCTATAAAGTAGGGCGGCCGCCAAGTTTTCTTTTAACGGCGCTTCGGTCATCGCGACGCGATAGCCTCGGCGATGCAAACTGGTGCCTGACAAATCAAGATACAGCTCAGCTTGCTTGTCATTTACGGTCGCAAAGACAGAAAAGTCTGGGTTTTTGCTGTCGACGTTAGGACGGCTGTCGTAAACTTCATTAAACGTATCAGCAATCGCGTCTTTGACACGCAGCATTGCAAACTGTTGACTGACAGCGACGCGCTTATCGACGGATAAACGAATCGCAAAGGTTTGCTCCAAACTAAACTGCTCAGTCCAATTGACTGATTTTGCCAAACCATAAAGCTGCTCGGCCACATCGTATTCCATATTGATGTTTTTGCGTTTAATGAGCATTAATACCCGCGAGGCCACACGTGACCACAGGCAGATAGTATATAGATCGCGTAAGTCACCCGTTACTGAGAGACGGCCCGTACTTTTGATTTCGCTTGTAATACCAAAACTTGTCAGTTCAGTCTGTAGCGGTGCCTCAAGCCCATCGGCACAGGTGATGATAAGATCAAGCGATAACGCTGATGAAGAGGCGGGGGCGGTTGCTAGGGTCATACGGATACCTGTGGGCTAAATGGACAAAATGCAAAAAATAAAATAGACGGTTTAACCAGTAATTTTATCATAATTCAGGGTAGGATGGTCCAAAATGAGGATACGCCCTACGCTCTACTGTTTTGACGCATCATTCTTGGTCAGTGGCAGTGAGTCTGATACCACTTGAGTGGTGGTCGCAAAAGGTTTGGTGGCGATAGGGTATTCAACGTCTTTTGGCATGAGCAAACGCATATGCGGGTAAGGGGTAGAGATGTTAGCGGCATCAAGGGCACGCTTGATATCTTCTGTGAGACCTTCTTTGATCTTGGGCATACGCGCAACGGCGGCGGGCTTTACCCAAAAACGTACAATAAAGAACACCCCATACTCACCAATCTCCGCTACGGTGACCGAGGTCTCAGGGCGGCTGAGCACCACCTCGGTGTCAGTAAGGACCTGCAAAATCTCTTTACGCGCAGTGTCAATATCGTCTTCAAAAGCAATACGTACCCGAATGTCAAAGCGTATAAAGTTTTTGGAGGTCAGATTGGTCACCTCGGAGGAGGCAACGTTGGAGTTTGGGATAATAACGGTGATGTTGTCTCGGGTCAAAATATGGGTAGTGCGTAAGGCGATAAGTACGACGCGGCCCTCATTTTCATTGATGTGAATCCAGTCACCCACTTGAAAGGATTGCTCCAGCAAAATAGTGATACCAGCGATAAAGTTGGCAAGGGTCGACTGAGCGGCAAAACCCACGGCCAAACCTACGATCCCCAAACCGGCCACTAGTGAAACAATATCGAAGCCAAATTGCGCCATAACGCTGGCAAGACCAAGTACTAACAGGAGCACTGATAAGATGTTTTGCAGGAGCTGCTCTATAGAAGCATTGAGTCCATAGTGCTGCAAAACCCTATGAATAATCTGGCCCGATGAGGTCCAAAGCACGTAGTAAATACCAGCCCAAGTACTGGCTTTAGCGGTGGCTTTAACCGTTTCGGGTTCAAAGTTAATTTGACTCATGATGGCGATCAGGCTGGCCACAATCCAAATGTAGCGTAGCACCGAGCGGATAATTTTAGTGCGTCGTTCATTCAAGCGAATTTTCGTTCTACTTTGCTTGACGATGTAAATAGCGAGCCAATAAAAAAATCCCAATACTGCCAGCAGTATGAGGATTTTTATACCAGTACTCACAAGCTCTACCGCTTTAGAAGACCAATCAAGTTTCTCCTCGTCTATGGAGCCACCAAGGGCAAGATATAGGCTAGTATGGAGGTCACGAATGATCTCTTTAAAAAAATCAGTAACACTAGCGATTGGCATTTTTTAGTCCATGCAAAGTTTTTTAAATTGTCTCAAACTGTTAAGGCGTACTGAACATTCAACCATAGCACTGCCGATGTTTAAAAGCTCGCTTCTTGTGTGTCATGGTATTGATAAGGGATTTCCATTTTCTGTTGAACGTCACGTAGCGCAGTCCGTAGTCCTTCTAATATCGTAGGATGATAAAAAGGCGTGTCAAGCATGGCTTTGATACTTAAATCATTGGTGATCGCGGTGGCCAATATGTGACCGATATACTCAGCATCAGGCCCCACCATACTGGCACCCAGTATTCTATCGGTTTTTTTGCAGCCATAAATATGTAGCAGACCACAGTTAACGCCCATGACGCGACTACGACCTTGATTGTCAAAGCTTACCCTGCCGATGACATATTCTAAAGTTGGATCTTGTTGAATTTCTGGTAAAGACAGGCCGACATTGACGATTTGGGGAGCGCAAAACACGATAGAGAATGGCGTGGCTGGTGGGCGAATGTAGGCGGCTTTTTTATTGTCACAGACCATGCTACCAGCACTATAGCCTTCATCACTGGCGACGTGTAGCAGTGGGAGATGGACATTGGCATCACCAACGATATAGACATTTAAATCGCCAATTTGCCCCGTTTTTTCACTGAGGTGTTTGGGGCGGTTTTTATTATCCAGCTCCACGCCTAAGTATTCAACACCCAGCTGTTTTATGTTGTTGCGGCGACCGGTCGCTACTAGTACATATTCACCTTGCCACTGCTGAGACTCACCAGCACTGTCTTCATAGTCAATGAATGCAGCTGAGCTGTTATTGCTGCCGTTTGCTTGGGTGCCCACATTACTGATTTTACTACCCAAATGCATGGTCAGCTCACGATTTAAGCAATCGATAGCCTTATTGTTAATATCGTCATCTTTCAGACCTGCAACGCGCTTTTCACGATTAAACAAAGTGACATCCACGCCCAAGCGAGTGAACGCTTGCGCAAGCTCCAGCCCAACCGACCCTGCACCCACTACTGCCATTGATTTTGGTAAATCGGTTAGCTCAAAGACAGTATCAGAGGTCAGCAAGGTATGGCCGAGCTTCTCAGCCCAACCATCGGGGATAAATGGCGAGCTACCTGTAGCGACAATAACTTTACTGGCTTCAATCACCTCATCGTTAACTTCAATCAATCCGTGCTCATTGATACAAGCACGTCCTGCGATTTTTTTATGATCGGGCCAGCTGTCTACTTGCTCTTTGATATAGCTTGCAAAATGGCTGCGCTCATCACGTACGCGCTGCATGACTTGTTTGCCATCTATCTGGGCGGTGGCATGGACGCCAAACTCAGCAGAATGATTGGCTTCGTGCGCCCGATCAGCTGCCGCGATCAACAGCTTACTTGGCATACAACCTACGGCGATACAGGTGGTTGTCCAAAATCCTTCATTAATAATAACGATATTATCAAAGATTTTGCTGGCTTGACGAAAGGCATTTTGGCCAGCAGTACCTGCGCCAATAACGGCAACGGTGACTTTGCGAGTAACTTTACGTTTACTGTCATCAGCAGAAGTGCCAGATTTTTTATTCATGTCGCTCTCAAATAGTAAAGGCTTAGTGGGTGTTAACGGTTACTTTTAGCATTTGGCATCAGGTTTTTGTCATACCTGTTTTGTAGTTGATGCAGATTAAGACGCTAATGTCTCAAGCAAGCGCTCGGTATAGCCTTTGGCGCGTAGATTTCGTTGGGCGTGTGTCAGTTTGCCCTCTGCATTAAACACAAATGCCGAACGCACCAGACCTAACGTTATTTTGCCATACATGTTCTTTTCTTTGATGACGTCGAAGTACTGGCACAGTTTTTCGTCGCTATCACTGACAAGTGCAATATGTAAATCGTGCTTGGTGATGAATTTTTCGTGCGACTCAATGCTATCACGTGAGACCCCAATAATGTCATAGCCCAAATCATCAAACTCATTAAGACGAGCAGTAAATTCTGTTGCTTGTGTGGTACAGCCTGGCGTATTGTCTTTTGGATAAAAGTAAAGAATAAGCCCTTTATCGGTATTGGCTAGCATGTCTTTGAGGCTGATCTCATCGTGAATCACATGTCCATCTAGCGCTCGTACTAGGGTGACGGGGAAGTCAGGTAAGGTCGTGTTTTCTGTGGTTGGCTTTGCCATTATAAAATCCTTATTGGTTGCGATTACCGGCGCGGGTTATATTTATCATGTTGTTATTATAAGCAGATTCGTAGAAATACCTCATCAGTTTTACACTTTGCTGCTGCATTGGCAACAAAAAAGACTGGCAATGACCAGTCTTTTGTATATCAAACAAGTTGTACATTAAGCCGATTTTTGTGGCTGCTTGAGATCTAAGCCTACCGTACATTGCTGTAAATCTTTTTGCATTTTTTTCACATATGGTAGGTTTGAAGGGTCTTTTTTGTCTTGCGCGTAGCTTTCAATTTCCCACATTTGACCGATAGTCATATTGCTGCGTACACCAATCGTGCAATTACACAGTTTGGTCGCATCGCCTTTATCAGCGACTTTATATTTGACCGCACCAGTGACACAGGTATTGATATTTTTTTGTTTAATGTCAACAGCATTTGCTTGTGGCATGGCAAAAATGGCCGCTAGGGCTAGAGGTAATACTGGCAACAACTTCATAAATGTCCTCGTAAATGTGGTATCAGTTTTTTAGATTTTGTACTCAAATTAGACTCAATTCGCTAATAGGTGAGTAATCCGTAACGCTGCTTATATCTCATGATAAATGCAATCGCTCATACCATAACAAGTATAGCGATTAAAATACAACGGCGACGTGCTGTGTTAATGCAAGCGAATGTTTCGCTAGTGTTGACTGCCGCCATTTGCTAGGGCAAATACTGTCTATTAAGACTGGTAGAGGGTTGGGTCAGTGACGCCAGCCTGTGCAAATCCTTGACGGCGTAGCGCACAACTATCGCAGACTCCGCAAGCAAGACCGTTGATATCAGCCCGGTAACAAGAAATCGTTTGCCCATAATCAACGCCGAGTGACAAACCAAGCTCAATAGTTTTCGCTTTTGATAGCTGCTGCAACGGCGTTTGAATAGACAGGTGGTGACCTGTGACGCCAGCTTTTGTGGCAAGATTGGCCATGTGCTCAAAGGCGGCAATGTATTCTGGACGACAGTCAGGATACCCAGAATAATCGACTGAGCTGACGCCAATGACGATATGATTGGCATCGGTTACTTCGGCGACTGCCAATGCGTAAGATAAAAATATCGTGTTACGCGCTGGCACATAAGTATTGGGAATGGCATCGTTATCAATCTCATCGCGTTTCTTATCAGGGAACTTATCCGCATCACCGTCAGGCACAATCATGCTGTGATCAGTCAGGGAGGAGCCACCAAGTTGAGCGATATCAATATCGATAATTCTGTGATTGACCTCGGCTGCCTCAGCGATGGCTTTGGCCGCGACAAGCTCACTATTGTGACGTTGGCCATAGTTAAAGCTGACTGCCGTCACAGAGGCATAGCGCGCCTTGGCCCAATACAAACAAGTGACCGAATCTAGCCCGCCTGACAGTAGCACGACGGCATTTTGATGTTTATGCGAGGTAGGTAAGTTAGCATCGGACGCTTGAGTGCTAGAAGGGCTTTGCGAGGTAACGTTGGTCATAGTGGTATCTATTATTGGTTTACGTAAATGGTTATTTTAGCAAAAATCGCTCCATTACAGAACCATGTGGCCATGATAAAAGCGCTCTTACCTGTAGAGTGTATTGAGTTATTTATCCCACTCCCGTCGCTTTAAAAAATCTGTGTGTATAAAATGTGCTACTGAGACAAAGTGATCGTTGATAAAGAGACTCACAAATAAAGGAGCTTTGGGTAATAAAGAAGTTGTGACGTTTAACTTTATAATTTAATGTCATATTTTCAATCTATTAGCAATATTTGTTATAATCCTGCTTCTAAAGTAGGCGTGCTAATGATTTTTGCTCACTGCTTTATCATCCCAATTTATGGCCAATGGCTTCATAGCAAAACCACCCTTGTAAAGATATTGAGTAACTTATGACCGCAGCGACCTTGTTTACGCCAAAAATTACACCTGATTTTGATGATACTGGCTTAGATAACCATGCTTTAGACGCTAATATGGATGGCATGGAATACGATGATGGCGCTGACGATGAGGATTATGAAGACAGTGCTGTGACTGGGCAGTCAGCGCCCACTGAGTCGGCACAGTTTCGTAAGCTACAGAAAAAACTACGTAGGCAAGTGTCTTGGGCGATTCGTGATTTTAACATGATCGAAGAGGGTGATGTGGTGATGGTCTGTGTGTCAGGGGGCAAGGACAGCTATACACTACTGGACATTCTACTGCTTCTCAAGCGCATCGCACCCATTAGTTTTGATATCGTTGCGGTCAATCTTGACCAAAAGCAGCCAGGCTATCCTGAAGATATTTTGCCCGCTTATCTAAACGAGCAGGGTATTGCTCACTATATCTTAGAAAAAGACACTTATAGTATTGTCAAAAGCGTGGTGCCCGAAGGCAAAACGTATTGCTCAGCCTGTTCGCGCCTACGTCGCGGTTCTCTGTACGGCTTTGCCAAACAAATTGGAGCGACCAAGATTGCCTTGGGTCATCACCGTGATGACATGTTGGCCACTTTCTTTTTAAACCTGTTTCATGGAGGTGCCCTCAAATCGATGCCTCCTAAGTTGCTCAGTGACGACAAGCAAAACCTACTTATTCGCCCATTGGCTTATGTCGAAGAAAAAGACATCATTGACTATGCTCGCCTCAAAGAATTTCCCATTATTCCCTGCAATTTATGCGGTAGCCAAACTAATCTACAGCGTGCGATCATCAACGACATGTTGCGAGAGTGGGATAATGCGCACCCTCAGCGTTTGGCGTCCATTTTTAAAGCCATGCAAAACGTGGCACCGTCACAGTTAGCGGATCGTGAGTTGTTTGATTTTGAACAGTTAAGTCTTGACCGTGATGATAATGAGCGTTTATTTGAAGGGGATAATATTCAAGCAGGGCAGACCGACAGTTTGGCGGAGATTGGCTTGCCAGTATCGCCAAAAGCGCAGACGTTTAGCTCGAAGTTTGCTAGCGATAAGCAGGATTCGGCAAGTAAGAATAAAACGGCAGAGGGCAGCCGTAGCACACAGAAAATCCCAACCATTAATCCTGTTCTTTAACGGTTTATCAGAGCGTGTCCTCGTTTTAAGAGTAATGAGGGCATGCCTGAGCCGTTAAATAACTCATAAAAAAACCAGCTCATATTTAGTATGGCTGGTTTTTTTACATTGTCAGATGAGGTAATGGTAAACGTTAACTTTCGGCAAAAACAGGTAATGGATCGAAATTAACCTCTGAGCGTGGCAATTTTGCGACATCTTGCATGCGCCAATCTTCTTTACCGTCATTACTTACTTGCAAGTAGTACTTGGCTTTTATAGGATCCATGTCTACTTGCGCGCTGTACTTATTGCCCTCGACATGCTGAAGCACCACATCACGATCTTTTTTGACGTCAGTTGCGTGTGAGATAGACAGGTCCAGCTTTTCTGGATAAACGAGCGGCGTACCATCCAGTAGTTTACCTGACTGCAAGCTTTGCTCAGGATAATTTAAATAAAAAACAATCTCGCCATTATCAGCAAACTGCATTTTGCCATGCAAGTCTAAATCAGCCGTGAGCTTGTCACGTGACACATCTTGATAAAGTGTCTTGCCATCCATATACCAGTCGTCACGTACCACGCTGTCACGGATTTGATAAGAATAATAAACAAACCAAAGGCAGGCGATCACAACCGCAGCTGGCATGCCAATCACAAAGATAACGACCATGTAATTTTTATACCATGGCTGCGTGTCTTGATGCTTAAAGTTCGGTGCTGGAGTAGACATAAAATACCTATTAACTGTATCGACTAACTGTATCGACGGATAATCTGACGGCTAAATACTGCCAGTTTTATGATAAATCGTAACCCCGTTAGTCCTTGACTAACGGATGCAATATAACAGACTACATAGCTAGACTTTTAATAACTTACTGACCTTGAGTGGTAAAAATATTTTGCTTACTGACCTTGTACTGGCCATCTTCACTGGTCACATTTAAGGTCACAGGGGTTTGCCCAAACTCAATCACATCGGGGTCGCCATAGATACTTACGGGCATATCAAAGCTTTCGCCCGCTTCTAGGGGTACATCATTAAATCGCAGCTCTAAGCTTAAACCCTCTTGCGGTGCAAGGGTTATCGTATAAGAATGAGCGTCCTGCGTCTTATTGGTCAGTTTAACGATATAGCTGTTTTCAATCATGCCTTGATTATTGACTGAAGACAACTGATTACGGTCACGACGAATATCAATCTCTAACGGCACTCGGTCCGTCAAAGCATATATGACGCCACCACATAATATGGCTAACAACGCTAAGTAAGCAAACAAGCGTGGGCGTAACACGCGGCTTGGCTCTTTTTCTGCCAATTGACGCTCTGTCGTATAGCGGATAAGCCCACGTGGGTAGCCGACCTTGTCCATGATTTCATTACACGCATCGATACAAGCCGCGCACTGGATACATCCAACCTGTAAACCGTCTCGAATATCGATACCAGTCGGGCAGACCTGCACACACATTTGACATTCGATACAATCGCCTAAATCTTCAGGATTTGTGCCTTTTTTACGAGGGCCGCGTGGCTCGCCGCGCTCATAATCATAGGAGACAATCAGCGTATCCTTGTCAAACATGACACTTTGGAATCGGCCATAAGGACAGATTTGAATACACATTTGCTCACGCATGTAACCGGCATTAGCATAGGTTGCAAACGTAAAGATAAACATCGATATCCAGACCCACGTTGGCCAGTCGGGAAGTGGTATGAAGCCTATCATTTGCCAGCTTTGATACAAATAATCTGTCCCAGCGACGTAGCTTACAAAAGTCGCTGCTGTAATCACTGAAAATACAAACCAAATAAAATATACGACAGAGCGTTTAAATACTTTTTTTGCGCTCAGCGGTTCTTTATCAAATTTGATTCGTTTGTTGCGATCACCAATGACCCACTTTTCGACATACTGATAAAGATGCGTCCAAATCGTTTGGGGGCAGGCATAGCCACACCAAACGCGCCCTGCATACACGGTCACCATAAACAAAGTAAAAGCTGCAATGATGGCAAACGCAGCAATAAAGTAAAAATCTTGGGTCAAAAACGTCATGCCAAAAATATAGTAATGCTGTGAGGGAACATCAAACCATATTGCTTGTCTACCATTATATCGTAGCCACGGCAAAAGCAGAAACGCAGCCAAAAGCGCATACATCGTGATGACACGAATATTTTGATAAAAACCTGTGACAAACCTAGGGTGAACGCGATGTTTGGTGGCATCAAGATCAACTTGCTGTACAGGAATTTTATTGGGTTGTTGTGCTGACATAAACGTGCCTCTTTTAAAAAAGAATCAGTTTGCTGGCATGATGAACAAACACCTTTGATAATGAGATGTATGAGTGTGCGATGTTATCAATGTCAGTAAGTAGCGGCGCGAACTTTGAACCACAAAGTATCGAATCCACCTACCAAATGATCGATTGTATATAGCTAAATGAGAATCGGTAAGATCTGCTAAAACCAGTGACTAATACACGGTTTTTAGGTGCCGTTATTTTAACATTCTCCCTACTATAAATGGGGTGATAATCTTAAAAAGCAAATAATATATAGTAATAATTATCGATAGCTCAGTCGTGCAAGATGCCCTAAATAAAGGCTTGATGACAGACGTATAAAAAGGGAGAACTGTTTTTACAGTTCTCCCTTTTTTGACACTTATCCATTTATTTCTAATACAGCATATAACGAAACTATATTAGTTAACAGTCGCTTCCACAGTTTCTGGAACCTCAGTGGTAGCAGTTGCTGCTTTAGCAGGCTGCGCGGTCTTATCTGACAGTGAGTAAACATAAGCAGCAAGAAGCATAATACGCTCATTACCTAACTTAGTTTGCCATTCAGGCATCACACCAGCACGACCATAACGTAAAGTCTCACGAATGGTTTCGCGATCGCCGCCATATAACCAAGTATTGTCCGTTAAATTAGGCGCGCCAGTAGAGTTCATACCTTTAGCGTCTTCACCATGGCAAAGCACACAGTTGGTAGGCTCATTAAAGATGACCTTACCTTGAGCGACCTTCGTTTGATCAAGATCGTAACCTGGCTGGTTGCCTGATATCGATAACACGTATTCAGATACCGCACGTATGCCATCTTCACCAAGTTGATCACGCCACGCTGCCATACCACCGACTCGGCCGTTATGCAGCGTCGTCAAGATGTTTTCAGGGGCGCCGCCATATAACCAATCATTATCGGTTAAGTTTGGATAACCTGTGGCACCTTTAGCGTTAGAGCCGTGACACACTGAACAGTTCTGTAGAAACAAGCGGCTACCCACTTTTAAAGCATTGGGGTTTTCAGATAACTTTTCTACATAGGGAGCGAGATCCGCCACCTTTTCATCAATCTGAGTTTGCAGATCTGCTGGCGGATTATCACTATGACGCATCGTCGCTTGCATATCCGCAAGTGTCGCTAAAGTCGATGTGGCCCCGCTGGCATCCGCTTTTGCTAAGATGTTTTGTTCAAAGTTATCCGTAAATACTTTGTTATTGCTCTCAAGCTCACTATACAGCTCGTTTTTAGAAGACCATGGTACTGTTTCGCCATCGACTTCTACGGTGGCAATACCGTCCCATTTTGACGGAAAAATAGCTGGAAAAAATACCCAGTATGCAATACCCCAAACGATAGAACCAAAAAATATCACTAGCCACCATTTAGGCAATGGCTTGTCATACTCTTTAATGCCATCATAAGCATGGCCTGTGGTACCGTCCTCTTCTAGTTCTGGCTTGTACTTCAATACCATTAGTAAGACACCGAGGATAGCAGCCCAACACATGATACTTAGTATGGTAATCCAAGAACTCCAAAAAAATGTCATCGTTTATCCTTATTGCGCTGCTCTTCAGACAGAGATTCTATATCCTCGTCATCAAGCGCAAGTTGTGCATCTTCTTCGAAGCGTTTTTTGTTTTTTGGCGAATACGCCCACCATGCAACACCTACGAAGGCAACAAAGGCAGAAACGGTCGCAATTGTTTGTAATTCACCAATACCCATTAGCGCTGTCCTTCCATCGCGGTGCCTAACTGCTGTAGATAAGCGACCAAAGCATCAAGTTCAGTGGCACCAAGTACAGCATCGGGTGCTCCTTCGATATCTTCTTCAGTGTAAGGTACACCAAAGCGATCGCGGAATAGACGCATTTTAGTTTGAACGTTTGCACCATTCACTTCGTTGGTAGCCAGCCATGGGAAACCAGGCATGACTGATTCAGGGACCAGTGAACGTGGATCGATCAAATGCTGCTTTTGCCAGTCTTCAGAATAACGTCCACCAACACGTGCCAGATCAGGTCCAGTACGTTTTGAGCCCCATAAGAATGGGTGATCCCACGTAGATTCAGCAGCACGTGAGTATGGTCCATAACGTTCAACTTCAGCACGTAGTGGACGAATCATCTGAGTATGACAAACGTGACAACCTTCACGAATATAGATGTCACGACCTTCAAATTCTAGTGCAGTCCATGGCTCCATAGAGGGCAGGGGAGCATTCACCCCACCTTCTTCAGGACCCTTGTTGTCATATATCAATGGTACGATTTCAACTAGCGTTGCAAAGCTAATAGCAATAACGATACCGATAACCAACAAGCCTGTATTTTTTTCAATAATTTCATGCGGTGTACCAGACATGATCGCTCCTTATACGTTAGCTGCCGAAGGTTTATCAACACTAGGTTCATGATCAGTAGGATCTGCGATATCGACAGGCTTACCTTCTGGCATCTTAAGTGTTTTATAAACGTTATATGCCATCACAAACATACCCGATACATATAATAGGCCACCAAAAGCACGACCAATATACGGGAAATGCGAGAATTCAACGGTATCAACGAAACTATATACCAACGTACCATCTGGGTTAGTCGCCAGCCACATCATGCCTTGACCAATACCTGAAATCCACATGGATACGATATAGAAGATAGTACCCGCTGTCGCCAGCCAAAAATGCGTCGTGATTAAGCTGATAGAATACATTTTTGGTTTGTTATAGATACGTGGTAACAATACGTATAGTGAACCAATCGTAATCATACCTACCCAGCCAAGTGCCCCTGAGTGTACGTGACCGACTGTCCAATCCGTGTTATGCGATAGCGCATTGACGGTCTTGATAGACATCATTGGGCCTTCGAACGTCGACATCGCGTAGAACGACAATGCCACAATCATAAAGCGAATGATTGGATCGGTACGTAATTTATCCCAACTACCTGATAGCGTTAGTACACCGTTAATCATACCACCCCAAGATGGTGCGAATAGGATGATTGAGAAGACCATTGCCAATGACTGCGTCCAATCTGGAAGCGCTGAATAATGCAAATGGTGACCACCGGCCCACATATATGACGCAATCAATGCCCAAAAGTGAACGATCGACAAACGGTAAGAATAAATAGGACGACCAATCTGTACTGGAACGAAGTAGTACATCATTCCAAGGAACGCTGCCGTTAGATAAAAACCTACCGCGTTATGCCCGTACCACCACTGCACCATCGCATCGGTCGCACCGCCAAATAACGAGTAAGACTTAAATGCGCTAACAGGAATCGCCATGCTGTTTACGATATGCAGTAGGGCAATCGTAATGATAAAGGCTGCAAAGAACCAGTTAGCCACATAGATATGTGAGGTTTTACGTTTGATGAGCGTACCGAAAAAGACAATGGCATAAGATATCCATACCAAAGCAATTAAAACATCGATTGGCCACTCAAGCTCCGCGTATTCTTTAGAGGTGGTCAAACCTAAAGGAAGGGTAATGACGGCTGATACGATAACCGCTTGCCAACCCCAAAAAGTAAACCAAGCCAAATAAGGCGCGAATAACCTTGTCTTACAGGTACGCTGAACAATATAGTAAGACGTTGCGAACAGGGCCGAGCCACCGAACGCAAAAATAACCGCATTAGTATGTAGCGGTCTTAAACGACTAAAGGTCAGCCATGGGATGTCAAAGTTTAGTGCTGGCCATGCTAACTGTGAAGCAATGAACACACCAATACTCATGCCGACGATGCCCCATACCACGGCCATTATCGTAAAGAATCTTACGACAGTAATTTCGTACTCACGGTCCACTGGGGCGACTGCTGTGTTTTGTAAACTCATTGGATGATTCCTTTACAGCCCGAATTATCAACAGAATTAACTAACTCTCCGCATCATCTGTACTATACAAATAATCACCAGATAACGATTGCGGTACATGCTGTTTTTTGACCTACTTATGACAGTCACGTTATTAACTATCAATCTAAGCTTTCGCTCTACATCAGCTAGTATTAGTAGACAGAAGAGACGTTGCAAACGCCCTGCGTTTGTCGCTAATTGATAGTAGGATTATTAATAAAACGTCAAAGTAAATAAGAAGGTGCGCCGTTTTTGAGCATCAAACATCTCATGAGGCTAAGTATTTATCTTAATTATTACCCAAAATCTGTACGAATGAAGATAGATACTAATATCCATAGGATCGTAAAAAACACATTAACCCTAGATGTGTGCTAGCGGCAGCTGACAAAAAAACATGTTTACGTAATGTTTAGTTAAAACTCCTGACTCTGTTTAAGGGTATTGTAACGCAATCCTAATGAAATATCATCAGAACTATGCGGCAAAATACAAACTCTTTGGTAAAAATACTAGCGAGCAACTTATTATTAAGACGCTATCGCCCTATTTTATACTCTATTTTGTCACTATTCTAGCGGTACGTTTGAGTGAGGAAATCACAGATCATTGCCCAGCGTTGGCATGACTGAGAGAAGGACTTTTGTAACAATAGCAACCTTACAGAGATAAATAGGTTTTACTTATCATCGAGCCGCCCTTTATAATAAGGCCGAACACGAATGATAGTGGCGTTCTTTTATACCGCTGTTATCAGCAACTACTTTATAATTTGGTACCCAGTTAGGCGAGGATACTAAAAAACTTTTGCCTAATATAATACTAATTAAGGACAATAATATGGCCGTATTTTTGACAGATGAATGGTTTGAGCAAGTTGAACAAATGGGCCGTGAAGCAGGCGAGCTTAACTTACCACCAGCACTTGCAAATATGATCGTCAACCTAAAAGTCTCTGACACTGAGAAAGATATCGAAGCTAACTTTGCTAATGGTTTACTGCATCGCGGCTTAAATGACTCGGCAACGACGACTTTATTACTTGATCGTAGTATCTTACAGTCCATCATCACAGACTTTGATACCAATCAAATTATGGGTGCATTTATGAGTGGCAAGATTCGCGTAGAAGGCGATATGTCACAATTAATGGCGGTACAGACCGCTCGCCCAAGCGCCGAGCAAAAAGAGCTGTACACCCGTATCAAATCAATGACGACGATGGCTTGATCTTAAAGTTGTACGGTTTTTTTGAACCGTGAGAGTCCATTTGGCAAAAAAATCCCCTAATTGATGTTAGGGGATTTTTTATGGTTACCGTCAACAGTAAAGCGTGTTTATCGTTTCATTAACTGGCTTTTGATGGCTGTGTTGTCTTGTCCTGATTTTCTTTATAGATTGCCGCTTGGAGCCAGACGTTTGCTTGTACATAGTCCTGCACTTTAATAGAGGCCGTCTCTGGGGTATTAAGCGCGCCAATACGGACCACAAATGGATCGGCGTCTTGCTCACGTAGTATCACCACGTCAAACAGAATAACTGACTTTTCGTTAAACACCGTCTCTTGTTTGCCGAGCACCTGACCTTGACACCATGCTTCATCTTCTTGCCCTAGAGTATCACCAAACAGATACGCACACATATGACCCAGATTAATCTCTACAGGCGCCATTTGCTCTTTGGTTTCTGGCTTCCATGCTTTAATTTGCTCTTGTAGGTCATCTGGTAGCTTGCCATCATTGGCCGCCACAATGTCGTTAAACGCACGGTGGTAGCGGATGGCTTCTTGATCCTCAACCATAATGACTTCGTCTTGATCACTCAGTTTAATCTCATGCGCCCACGCACTCAAATTCACAAAATAAGAGGTTTCTCGCTGATACAAATGGCGATTGGTGGTGTAAAGTTGGTCAAAAGCATAAATGATACTGCCATCAGCGGTACGCAAACGTAGGACCGCATCGTGTGAGTTGTCATTAGCGATGACGCGCTCAATTTTACAATTGAGTCCATAAGGGCTATCCACACAAGGGTAGGCGTTGATAAAGCACTCAGGCTTACCATTTTTCATCGCGAGTACTTGATTGATGTGACAAGGCTGATCTTCAGACAGCAGTAAGCAGCTATCTTGAGCGCTCACATTGCTATTTAGGCCTTTAGGCATCGCTGCTTGTTCAATCATTTTTTGCAACCACTCTGGTACGTCATGACTCATGTCATCGGTCAGAATGCGCCAATGGTCGGCATGGCCCGCAGATTGCTCATCAGTTAAGGTGATTTTGGTGGGAGACTGGATGTTTTTATATTGATAATTAATGGTCATGAAGATACTCAAAGTTAAGTCAGCGTGAGGTTTGGACCTAAAACTGCTATTGCTTACGTATCAGCCAATATTTAACATGATTGGTTTTTGATCGTCAGCAATTTGTCATCAGCAAAGGGTCAACAAACAACAATGAACGGTGAATGACAATTGTCCTTAGCATACAATATATAGGTATTGACGCAAGTAATAGCAAGTCCCTCATAAAAAATAGTAACAAAACCGGATTTTTTACCAAAAAATACCGCCAGTTTTTGCTAATGACTGGCACATCTCAGTCAAATTGTGTCAAACTAGCTCCCTTTTGACGGCCATCTTTGGCTCGTCTGAAACCCTGTTGTTGTGTTCGATTTATATGTGAGTGGGGCAAATGCAAGCATACCATGCATTTGCTATTGCTCGTTTTATAGCCTATATAAAGTCGCACGTAGATAAGATAAAGAGTTTGAATATGTTTCGTCCTTTAGCGTTATTTATCGGCTTACGATACACCCGAGCAGAGCGTAGTAATGGTTTCATCTCCTTCATATCGCTTATCTCGATGATTGGTTTGACTCTTGGGGTAGCCGTATTGATCACGGTGCTATCGGTCATGAATGGTTTTGACCGTGAACTAAAAACCCGTATTTTGGGTATGGTACCGCAAGCAACGGTGGTCTCAACGGAGATTATCGGCGACTGGAAGCAGTTGGCTGACAAGATTAAAGAAGACCCAGAAGTGGCAGCCGTGGCGCCCTTTATCCAGCTGCAAGGGATGTTGACCTCAAATGGTCAGGTCGCAGGTATTATGGTGACTGGTGTTGATCCTGAATATGAAAAAAACGTCTCCATCATCAATGAGCACATGATTGAAGGTAGTATTGACACTTTACAAAATGGCGACTTTAGTATTGTGTTGGGGGAGGAGATGGTGCAGTCGTTAGGGCTGCAGTTAGGGGATAAAGTGACTTTGGTGCTGCCAGAGGCTTCACCTTCACCCGCAGGTGTGATTCCGCGCTTTAAGCGTTTTACCTTGACAGGTATCTTTACCATTAGTCCAGAAGTAGACAGTCTCATGGCCTTTATTCCCATGGGTGATGCCGCAAAACTGCTACGTCTTCCAGATGGGGCGCAGGGCGTGCGCATGAAGCTCAATGATATCTTTACAGCGCCAATAGCCGCAGAAAAAGCCGCCGCGATAGCACCTCAGCAGTTGTATCCTAATGACTGGACGCAAACTCACGGCAATTTGTTTGGTGCAATTCAGATGGAAAAAGCCATGGTGGGGTTGCTGCTGTTCCTTATTATCTTAGTCGCTGCCTTTAATATCGTCTCCAGCCTTGTCATGCTCGTGACGGATAAAAAAGCAGACATTGCGATTTTAAAAACCTTTGGCGCATCTCCTCGTCTGATTACGCAAGTCTTTATGGTACAAGGCGTGGTCATCGGTGTGATCGGTACGATTGCTGGTACGATATTGGGTATTATATTTGCACTCACAGTCAGTGATATTTTGGGCTTTATTAACCAAGTCTTTGGTCTGAATCTGTTTGATGCTTATTTTGTGAACTACCTGCCATCGCAGTTGCGTTTGCTAGATGTGGTGTTAATTACTGGTGCATCGTTTGTACTGAGCTTTTTGGCAACCATCTATCCAGCAAGGCGTGCGGCTAAAATTCAGCCAGCGCAAACGCTACGTTATGAGTAGTCCAAACGCACCAATACCGACATAAATAAAATAAAGGAAGCATCATGTCTGCCATTTTAGAGGCAAAAAACATCAACAAGATATATGATGAGGGGGCGGTCAGTACGCAAGTATTGACTGGCCTTGATTTGACCGTTCATGCTGGCGAGCGCATTGCTATTGTTGGTACCAGCGGTTCAGGCAAAAGTACCTTGCTACACTTGCTTGGCGGCCTTGATACGCCAACCAGTGGAGAAGTCTGGTTACACGGTCAGTTGTTAAATAGTATGAATGAGACTGAACGTGGGGCAATGCGTAATAAGCATTTGGGATTTATCTATCAGTTCCATCATCTATTGGCTGAATTTACCGCTGTTGAAAACGTTGCTATGCCTTTACTGATGCGTCCAAAAGTGTCGATCACTGAAGCGCGTCAACAAGCAATTGCTATTTTAGAAAGTGTGGGTCTTGAGCACCGTTTGGCGCATCGCCCAGGTGAGTTATCAGGTGGTGAACGTCAGCGTGTGGCCATTGCCCGTGCGCTTGTCACTAAGCCGTCGCTTATCTTAGCCGATGAGCCGACAGGTAATTTGGACTATGACAATGCACAAAGCGTTTTCGGACTGCTGTCAGAATTACAAAATACCATGCAAACAGCATTACTTATGGTGACCCACGATCGCAATTTGGCGGCGCTAGCAGATCGTCAGCTACTGCTACGTAATGGTCATTGGGAGCAGTATTAGACGGGTTACAAGCAAGGCTAGATAGTTGAGTAAGGTCTGTTTACCATTGTCCTATCAACAAACGCATAGCAGAAGTTACAATTAAGAAGTTATAAACAAGGAAAGAGGTTATAAACAAGGTTGGCAGTGAGCGGCCATGTTCACTTATAGGAAGATATATAATGACTGAAGATGACAACCCAATCGATGCCTTTGGCAGTGCCGAAGAAGGCGTAGAACCATTAAAACCTTATATGGATCCGACGTTGTTCGATACGATTGATAAACAAGCACAAATAGATTTACTCACCCCTGTTTTTGATGCCATCACTTTGGCGGGTGTTGATTATGATTTAAAGGCTCAAGATAGTGCGACAGGCAAGCGCTACACGCTTCTAAAAGATGAGGAGGTGATTGATGTTTTTGTGATGGACATGAATCTTACCGACAATATTCTTGACGCTATAGAGCAGAACAAAGAAGACTGATTTGCCCACAGAAATATGGTGGCGTTAAGATAAAAACCCTAAGGTTTTGGTGTTTTATCAGAAGATTGCTGCTGACGCTTTTGCCAGCTGACGACGGTTCTATAACGCCAAACGGCTTTAAACGCCAGTCCACAAATGAGGCTGGTGACAATCGCTAAGATGGTCAGCCCTATACAAAATGCCGCAATCGATACGGTTCCGCGATAGGTGATAAATGGATTGGCACCGTCTGATAGTGCCCATAAGCTAAAATCAGCAATCATTCGACCAATGAGTCGTAGGCTAATCATCGGTACGTCGATGATTTTGGCGCCGACATAGTAGCCTGCATAAAAGATAGGCAAACTGGTGAGTGGATTGGTGATCCAAGTAAGACCAAGCGCCATAGGGACATTGGCACGGAAAACCAATGAGCCGATTAGTGCCAGTAACATCTGCCCTGGCAAGGGGAAAAAGGCACTAAGCACACCAATGTAAACCGCTTTATTTAGGCTATGACGATTGAATTGCCACAACCGAGGGTCAGCCAAATGCGGTGCGAACAGTTTTAAGGTGCGACTTTCTAGGATTTTCTCTGGTGTAGGAAGCAGGTCCTTCAGACGTTTTTGGGGCACAGGATCGCCTTTAATCGTTAACGACAGTCCGCTCAATCGCATTGATGGACTGCTATAAAGTGATATTATTAATAAAAAATATGGGTAAGGGTATATAGGATGATGATGCCAGATTATCGTCAGCGCAATATGTCTAATCAGTATAGGGTAATATAAATATAAATGCTATTGCATCACGTATCAGTTGTTATGACGGATTTAACCACCCGTTTATGTTCAGGTATTTTTTTCGATCATACATAACCGCTCATACGAGTATAGTACGGTCGTTAGCTGGCTTATAGTATTCATATCATCAAGCAAGGAGCGCTGGTGTACTGGTTGATGGGTAGTTTGATTGTTGTCGCTATGATGGGCGTTTTGGCGGTCGCGGATAGTGTAGCGATGCCGATTGGTTCACTGCTCGTGGATAATGCTATTGCGCCTGCCTTACCTTTATCACTTATTATTCTTGCCATCACTCTGATGGTGCTTGCTCAATTTAATGTCCCTGCCGTCAATCGCAGTAGCATTTCTCAAAAATCGCCTAGCTATTTACCTTGTCATCCCAACCGTGCCTGCCGTATCCTCAATCATACTTTAGTCGTTGCATTAGCCATGGCGCTCGTTATTGGCAGTGCCTTGCAAGCGATGATTAGTCATCAGCAAGCAGAAATGACAGAAGTTACTAAGCCAATGCGTGTGCAGGCACTAGTGACTATCGAGGGGATAAGTGACAGTGTCTATGATGCTGCTACGGATAGTAGTTATAGACAAGTTGCTACCATCAGCCACGTGTCACCTTTAGTGTCTGAGTTAACCACTCAAGATTTAGATACCCTTACAGTGAGTGAGTTAGATAAAGATGAGGGTGGTGACAGCAAACACCGCGTACTACTCAACGCCTATCCAAAAAAGTCGTCGAATAACAGCCAGCTTGCACGCTTAAACCACTTGCAACCAGGCGATCAGTTGTTTATGAGCTTAACCCTTGCGCCTTTGGCTACTTCTGAGCAAGCGACAAACAATCCGTCTGGGTTTGATAGCTATCGCTGGCTACGAGGTCGTCATATTGATGGGGTAGCGAATGTCTTGGCCACCAGCTCACCGATTGTGAGCGCCAGTTCATCAGTATTAGCGCCTGCTTCTCACTCGTACCTACAGAGTTTTCGCACCCATATTGACCAAGGACGTTGGCAGTTACGGCAGTACTTTTATCAAGATTGGGCAGAGCAGACCACAGAAGCGCAGCAAGCAAAGGCGGTCACATTAAGCTTGCTCACAGGCGATCGCAGTTTAATCAATCGTGATACCAAAGACTTGTATCAGCTGGCGGGCATCTCGCATTTGCTTGCTATCTCAGGGACGCACATTTTGTTTTTAGCGATCATGTTGGCTGGCGGCGTTGTACTGATATTTAATCGACTGTGTCCTCTGGTTTATCGTTACGTTCCGCGTTGGCAAGTACGTTGGTGGGTGATGATTGGGGCGGCTTTTATCTATGCGCTATTCACTGGGTTTGATGTGCCAGCAGCACGTACTGCATGGATGCTATTGGCGATAGGGGTGGTGCGTTTAACATTGTTGCCGATTAGTACTATGCGTGTTTTGTTGGCTCTAGCAGTACTGATGGCATGGCAAGACCCATATGTACTTTGGCAGGCAGGTTATTGGTTGTCTTTTATTGCCGTGGCCTTGTTACTCAAATATGACGACACGTCATACAAGTATGCGCAATCTACTGTCGCGTCCCATAGGACCAAGGCAGGAAATGCGCTTGTTAAGCGTGTTTGGGCTCTCTCTAAGCGCATGTTCACATTGCAATTTTGGTTATTTATTACTTTATTACCCATCACCTTGCTGTTGTTTGGCAAAGCATCGCTGTGGGGACTGGTCATAAATTTATTTGCAATTGGTCTGTTTGGCTGGGTGATCGTTCCGCTGAATCTACTGGCCGGACTGTGTTACCTTTTATCTCCCGTTATAGCCAATAGCATTTGGGCGCTCGTTATTGCCATCGTGGCTGGTTTGCATGAATGGATAACAGGGCTAACTTCAATGCCCGTGTTGGCAAAAGCGTGGCTGTACACACCAATAAACATGGCCATACTGCTTATGGTATTACTAAGCATATTGCCTTGGCTACTACCACGAGGGTTAGTTAGTCGTTGGCTGGCACTGCCTCCTCTAACCTTGTTAATAATGACGGTCTATGCCAATCAGCAGTCACTGATGACGATACCGACGTTGTACATTTTGCCAACGGGTGATCGCTATGTAAGCGCCGTGTTGTTGCAGTATCCTATTGTCAATGATGAGAATGCTAGTAAGAATAATAATAGTCAGTCACTAGCGACAGGCCAAACGAAGAAGAACGTTAGCTGGCTGTTTTTAGCCGATCATCGGCCCACAACCACACGAACGGTGCCAAGTCATTTGACGGCAGACAAGCTCTCTATGAGCTTAGAGCAGCAGCTAGGCAGCTTATCAGTCAACAAACTAGAAGGCATCGTCGTGCAGAGTGCTAGGGTTGGTTTGACTGCCACGCTGACTACTGACCATAAGCGCACGGTCTCGAATGCTGCGCCCTCTGAGCTACTACCAATGACAGTGGCTCAGTTAAATCAGCGACTACCTGTCAGTCAATACTGGCAAGCAGGACGCTCTGATCGTTGGCCTAAGATGCAGCAAGCCTATCAAACAGGCAATCACTCTAAGAGCTTATCCACATCGGCTATCAGCGCTCAACGTTGCGAACAAGGAAAATTATGGCAATTGGCGACTGGGGGTTTGTCCATAGAGGCGATGACGGGCTGGAGCAAGATAGGTGATGCCAACGTTTGGGACTGTACCGTGGCTATCGATACTCATTTACCCATGCGAGTGTTAATATATAATGCTGCCGATCCAATGAGATCGCTATCTGCCACTGCTCAAACACTCACACCAAGTGTCCAATCATCGCCTCACCATACTCAGGCGTCTTCATCACGCGTTGTTTTAAATGCAGACACGCATCAGCGCGTTTGGCAAATGTGGTCATTACTGTGTGTCGCTGAGAAAACGGATAAAGAGACAAGGTTTGATGACGTCATTTGGCTGGGTCATAGTGCCTCTGATATAACGGCCGATGTGTTACGGCAGCAGCGCATAAATAAGATCATGACTTATGATGAGAAGGCCTTAGAAGTAGCCTTAGCGTTAAATACTACCGTAAGTTCGAAATAAAATCGATTCGTTAGTAGTTAGTAGTTAGTAGCCACGCGCGACTGGTATAAATTTTCCTTACTTACTGTTATCACAGAGGCCACAAAAAATTCATTCCAGTCGCGCTGTATCGGTTTTAAAGTGAGCCGCTTACATTCATTGACCATGCTAGTGATACAGGCCATTAAAAAAATGGCTTATATGATCAGCGTTACAATATGGTGATATTTCACAGTTATACTATTGAACCAGAATTGAAATACCACCATACTTAGCAGCTTGTGAATACAGATGACAAATACAGTGAGAGGACATGATCTTCTTACTCTATCTATTTTTTATGTCATTTTTATCGTTTTAGATTGTTTCTGACTTAGGAAGTTATATGCCCAACTGGCCACCAGACCCCAACAAACGTCCTGACAATTCGACAAATCAGCCCACACCGATTCAGCAGCCAAACCAGCCGAGTGGACAAGAGTGGCGACTGCTGGAAACTACTTTATTGGCTAGTGTGGTTGAGCAGCGTCGTGCCCGTCGTTGGAGTATCTTTTTTAAACTACTCACCTTTGGCTACCTATTGCTGATATTTTTGCTGCTTGGGCGTAGTTGTACCAGCCAAGCCCCTACAGGGTTAGATGGTGTTGATACGAGCCAGCCGCATTTAGCGGTGGTTGAGCTGCAAGGTGTGATTAGTAGCGGCGATGTGGCCAATGCTTATGATGTCAATGAGGCATTAACTCGCGCCTTTGAAAACAGCAATTCAAAAGCGGTGGCATTAGAGATCAACTCGCCTGGTGGGTCACCAGTACAGTCTGATGAAATTTGGCAGAATATGATGGACTTGCGCCAAGAATATCCTGACAAAAAGCTTTATGCGGTGATTGGTGATATTGGTGCATCAGGCGCTTATTACATTGCGTCGGCCGCAGACGAAATTTATGTCAATCCCTCAAGCTTGGTTGGTTCTATTGGGGTGATTATGCCAAGCTATAACATTAAAGGTTTAATGGATAAGGTTGGTGTAGAAGATCGTACGATCACGGCTGGTGAATACAAAGATATCTTAAGCTTATCGCGTCCATTGACTGATTATGAAGAAAATCATGTCGAAAAAGTTTTGGCCAATACGCATCAGCACTTTATCAACGCGGTCAAAGAAGGTCGCGGTGATCGCCTAAAAAATCCTGAACAAAACGAGCTGTTTTCAGGGTTATTTTGGACAGGTGAGCAATCTATTGAGCTTGGCTTAGCAGACAAAAAAGGTAGCATCGCAACCTTAGAAAAACAGTTAGAGCTTGATAATGTAGTCAACTATAGCCCAACAGATCCGTTCCAGATGTTTATGGATCGTTTTGCTGTTCAGTTGGGTGCAGGCATTGGTTCTAGTGTCAGCCTTGATAAAATCTTACCGCAAGAAGAAGGTAATGCGCAGATGCGTTAAGCGTTTTATGTTTTAGATTTAGAGTGTATGATTGTTGAGGCTGAGCGTAGGATTATGCTCAGCCTTAATTGTATGTAAGCGTTAAGCACCATAAAAAATATTTACAATGAGAGCCGTCATGAGTGATGAAATCAGTTTGCAGACCTTTGCTGCGCTACCTGTCTCTAAATTAACAAAAAAGCCCGTTCTACATTTTGCCCACGCCAATGGGATGCCAAGTGCGGTCTATCAGCCTTTTTTTGAGAATCTGGCGAAATTTTTTACGATTGAGTATATTGCGATGTTGGGTGCCACGCCCGACTACCCGGTGGATGACCACTGGCGCAGTCTCACGCAGCAGATTGTCGATAGTGTGAAACAGACCTGTGAGAGGCATGGTGTCACACAAGTCGTCGCGGTCGGTCATTCGCTTGGTGCCATGTGTACGTTGCAAGCCTTGTACCGTGCGCCTGATTACTTTGCCCAAGCGGTATTGATGGATCCCCCTTGGATTTATGGCAAAGTCAGTTTGCTGTGGCATTTGGCAAAGACCGTGGATAGATTGCCATTCATGAATCATCGTTTGATGGATAAATTATCGCCAGCTGGCGTGTCCAAACACCGCCGTGACGTGTGGGATAGCCGCGCAGAAGCCTACGAAAAAATGCGACACAAAGGGTTTTTTAAAAATTTTGACGAGCGTAGTTTTCAAGGATACATCGATCATGGCTTACATGAACGTGCAGACGGTAAGGTGACATTGGCCATTCCTAAGGACAGTGAAGTGGCCGTGTTTCGTACCAATCCCTCTTGGTATTGGCTTGCACCAAATCGTGGGCCTAAGCCGCCTGTCACCTTGATTATCGGTGAAGACAGCATATTTTTAAAACGACAATTTCCGCAGCAAGTCAAATCAAGATTAGGCATTCCTTATCAGACTCACGCTGGTGGCCATATGTTCCCACTTGAATATCCAGACTCTGTCGCGCAGCAGGTGTCGACTGTGATTAAGCAGCAGTTACCGAGCTAGTCGCTAATGATTTATTATCGACGTTTATGATAGAGATGGGCTGATAGAGCACTTTTTGAGTTACGATACTATGCTAAAAGACGTTACCGCTTCACACAATTTGACGACGGCAGCTAATAAGCCACCGCCACTATTTTCACGCTTAGGGGCGTTTTTGCTGACGATAGGAATGGTGCTTGCGTTTTTTATCAGTCAGCTACTAGGTGTGTACATCGCTGGCACGTTAGTATTACCGGCTCATAAAACCTCGACCGCCAGCGATATATTCTTTTTTGGTAGTAATGATGGGACAGTGGTGAGTCTCTCCATCATGATTGGCTGTGTGCTCTTAGTAGCGATTAGCGTTTTAGTGATTCGTTTACGAGGCGGGCGTGTTCGTCAGTATCTGGCGTTAAAGCCTTTTTCCTTTGCAGTAGGCATGGGCATGTTTGGGCTGCTGTTGCTATTTATGATTATCAGTCAGGCGTTGACGTACTGGTTTGATGAGACACCACTGGTATTCGTCGATCCTTTATATCAGTCTGTCAGTTCAGTATGGTTGCTGGTGGTGGCAATGGTGATCGTGGCACCGCTATATGAGGAGTTGATCTTTCGCGGTGTACTATGGTCGGCGATTGCTGAGCAGTATACGGCACAAGCTGCTTCAGAGCATCGCGGAGCGATAGTCGCGAGTCTTGTGACCAGTTTGATATTTGCGGTGATTCATGTGCAGTATGGCATCTATGAGGTCAGCACCATCGTGGTGTTGGCGTTGATATTTTGCTATGCGCGTGTCAAGTCGGGTTCGTTATTGTTGCCGATGTTATTGCACGTCATTAATAATGGGGCGGCGATGTGGCAGTATCTTGCGCAAGCGGCGTAAATACCCTAACGGTTATCACTATGGCCGTTAGGGTCTTCCGATAAAGTTGGCTATGCGTCAGGGTTTAATAGTAAAACCTCGTCTGCGGCTCGTTTGACATCATCGAGGGTTAGCTGAGGTTTGCCACTCAGTGCCTGTCGCCACTTGCGTGCCCCCATCAGACCTTGAAACAAGCCTAGATAGTGGCGGGTCATCGTTGGCAGCGCTTCCCCTTTTTCAATTTGCTCTTGTAGATAAGGATATAGCTGCTCTAAAATTTCTGAACGCTTAGGGGCTAGCTTGCCCCATAAGCTATTGGCTTCTGCCAGCAAATAAGGGTTGTGATAAAACGCCCGTCCAATCATCACGCCGTCGATATGCTGCAAGTGGGTTTCAATATCAGCGACGGTATCGATACCACCGTTAATTTCGATATCCAGTTCTGGGAAGTCTTGTTTTAGACGATAGACATCATCGTAACGCAGCGGCGGTATCTCACGGTTCTGCTTGGGGCTAAGCCCTTGTAGCCAAGCAGTACGCGCATGAACGATAAAACGTGTACAGCCAGCAGCAGCCACCGTCTGGACAAAATCTACCATAAACTCATAACTGTCAAAATCATCAATACCAATACGGTGCTTCACTGTCACAGGTATGTCGACCGCGGCTTGCATGTGTGTGACTAAGCCTGCAACGATTTTAGGCTCTGCCATTAAGCAAGCCCCAATCTTATTGTGCTGCACGCGATCAGAGGGGCAGCCAACGTTGATATTGACTTCATCATAGCCGTATTGCTGAGCAAATTCGGCGCACTGTGTCATCTCCGCGATATCTGCGCCACCAAGTTGTAGCACGAGCGGATGCTCGAGCGTATCAAAGCGCAGATGCCGTGCTCGATTACCATGTATCAAGGCACCCGTACTGATCATCTCAGTGTATAAATAGACATGCGGATTAAACAGCCGCGCAAAGTAACGGTAATCTGTTGTCGTCCAATCAATCATGGGGGCGACAGAAAGTCTCTTGTTGGTCATATCAACCATGGTTCTTTGCCTTAATATTTAAATGTTTGAACATTGACACGAAGGTTTTTATCGTAAATAGAAGAATAAGGCGTAACGGATGATAGACCGCATCACACCTTAAGTTTAATCGACACGCTCACTAGATAACATGATTGAGCTTTTTGAATTCAGGCAAGTTATAAAAATATATGCCCATGATGATGCCAATAAAGCCGATAAAAGCGATATAGAGCGCTGGTGAAAAGCTCACATACAAAGTGGCATAGCCAAGCCCAAAAGGCACCAATACACCCACAATACCGTAGGCCACATTATAACAAAAAGTCATCCCTGTTAGCCGTACGTTGGTTGGAAATAACTGTACTAGGATAGCGGGTATCATACCAACGATACCGGCACAAAAACCCAAAAGCGCATACATGATTAAAATATAATCACCGCTTCCCTGCAGATGGTAAAAAAACACAAACATCTGAGCGATTAATAAAATGGAACCAATCGTCAAAATTTTACCAAAGTTTTGATGGTTGGATATTATTCCATAAAACACACACCCAAAAATCATAAACACAATACCCAAACTGTGAGAAAAATCAAATAAATCGTTGTCTAGTGTAAAGCGTAATTCAATTAAATCAGGGAGCAAAAGCACAATGACCGTGGTGATACTAGACACAATCACAGTGAGAAGCATACCAATAAATATGGCGTGTTTGCAGTGCTTAAAGAGGAGTCTGAATGGCTTGGCAACGTAGTCATTCGGTTGGGATTTTTTCAATTCAATAAAAAACGGTGACTCATCTATCCAGCGCCATGCCAATAGCGGCAAAAGACTCAAGATAGCTGCGATAAAAAATGGCAAACGCCAACCGTAGTCCGCCAGCTGCTCAGTACTCATGGTATTCGTCAGCCAAAGAAAAAAAGCGTTGGAGAATAATACGCCGACATAAAAACTGGCCGTGACATAACTACAGGCCACTGACAAATACTGCCGAGGAACATGCTCTGCTACAAAAACCCAAGCGAGTGGGACAAAAAGCCCAAATGCGATACCTTGTATGAGCCGTAGGGTAATAAACAAGGCGGGCGCGATTAAACCCCACTGTGCATAAGTCGGCAAGCATGCCATCGCCAATAAGCTGCCTGCGGTCACTAACAGGCTGATTAATAGGACGGGCTTTCGGCCTTTAATATCACCATAACGACCAAAGATGATACCGCCAATAGGACGGGCTAAGTAACCAATCGCAAAAAGTCCAAGCCCTTGAATTTTTGTAATAGCGGGATTGACATTGACAGGAAAAAAAGCGGCCGCCACAATGTCTGAGAGATATAAATAAATCAAAAAATCAAAAAATGCGACTGCGCTGCTAAAGCACATAAATAGGACTGTATTTCTGTCTTTAGAAGACATTAGTGCATATTGAGAACGAGAAGGCATAATAGGTCGCGCATCCACATGTAAAAGTGCTCGTTAAGACAGTTATCTAGGTAACTGGCTATAATAAAAAACGACAAATCAGTACAGACAGTGATTTGCCGAAAAAATAAAGGGGTTTGAACTATAAAGTGTTTGAAAAACAAATAATTGACTTAAGGGCGCTCAAGCCAAAAGTGTCCCACTCAAGCGCTCTGACGCGAGTTAAATATGAATGATAAGTTTTCTTCGGTTTCTCAGGTGCGACAGCTATAGTAGCCAATCGATCGGTAACCATGACATGATAGTGAGCCAAATATGGTCACCCACATCGACGCGCGGCTCTGAATCGTAAACCACTTTTTGATCATCTTCCATGGTATGCCACTGCAGTTTGCCGTTATCTAATAATTTCACTTCATAAGCTTGGTTCAATAAGTCATCACTAAGCGCGCCATGTAACTGTTTTGCAAGCTGATCATCATTGATAATCACTCCCATCTCAGTATTGATGTTGGCAGAGCGGGGATCGACATTATAAGAGCCAATGAATACTTGATAGTCATCAACGGCAAAGGTTTTTGCATGTAAGCTGGTTGAGGATTGACTGCGGGCTTTCCATAATTTGTTTTCACGTTTTTCTTCAGACGCTGTCGATTTTAGCTCATAGATTTTGACGCCAGCGCGTAGCAGACTAGGACGCCATTGGCTGTAGCCAGAATGAACGGCTGTCACATCAGTGGCATCAAATGAGTTGGTCAAAATCTTAATGTCAATACCAGCCTCAGCCAGCTGTACCAATGTATTGACGCCATCTTTAGTCGGTACAAAGTAAGAGGAGATGATGGTTAGTTGCTTGGTTGGGCTGCCTAACAAGGTACGCAGCTGATGCACCAAATTGGTCTCAGACGGGACTGTTTTGGTAAGCTTGCCCACGTCATCACTCAAAAATTGCATGTCTGTCCAGCGAAAGGGCACCCGTTTATTGATTAAATCACTGTCTATCGTGGATTCTTCAATAGCGGCTTTATACACAGTCAAATCGCTATTGGTGTTGTTTGCTTTTTCTGGACCGAGCTTGTCTAAAGCCGCCAAGAAGTCAGAGGTTTCGCTACTGTCCGGTGTGACTAAGGTTTCGATATCAAATGACAAAGGAGATGACCAGTAACTGGCAAAGCTGTTATCAATATCTGCGACTACTTTACCGATGAGTAAAACATCCAAGTCTGCAAATTGGCTATTTTGATCGTTACTGAGATATTCGTTGCCAATGTTACGTCCACCAATAATGGTGATTTGCTTATCAAAGGTCATACTTTTATTGTGCATACGGCGATTGATACGCGGCAAACCTGTGACATAATTTAAGGTTTGAAATTTGCGGTGCATCAAAGGATTAATAATACGCACTGCAATGTTAGGGTGACTAGAAAAGCGTAACAGATGCTGATCGAGTTTGACGTTATTATTAAAATCGTCTAATAACAACCGTACAATCACGCCGCGCTCTGCTGCTTTCCATAAGTCTTTTAAGAGTAGCTGACCGGCTTGGTCGTCATGCCAAATGTAGTACTGAGCGTCGATATTGCGTGTGGCCATGTCTGTTAAGATACTGCGGGAGGCAAAAGCGTTGGCACCCGTCACGATTGGGTGATAGCCTGACAGATCCGGATGAATGTCGTTTTGCTCGCTAATAGCGCCCACCAGATCGACACTGTTGTTAGTGGTGGCGGCTGTGTCATTTTGTTCTATTTTTTGGTTATTCTCTGGTTGATATAAGGCATTAATTCGTGCTGATAACGCTTGGCTTTCAGGCAAATGTGGCTGCTTAGGTAAACTCTGACAGGCACTAAGACTCAAGGTCAGTCCGAGTGTTAGACTCAATGATAAGTTGCTTGGTTCCATACTGAGCATCGACATAAATGAGTTACCTTAGTGAGCCTTAATACAATAAATAAGTGGCTAAAAAATGAGCTTGCGCTTGCGGTCGGTTTTTATAGATGATAGCACTGATTATGAGGCGTATAATAATTTCGTCCAAGTCAAAATCTAAATCGCCGCTAAGCTTAGCAGCTGTAAACCGCTCTGCCTATTATAAATACGTTATTTTTATTGTATTGAGCGCCGAATTCAAAACCGTGCAGTCAGGGTTTTCTCTTGGCTGCCATTCCGCGTTAATAATCCGCATTAATAAATAGAGAAACGGGTATGCAAAAACAACGTTTAGCACTCACCTGAAACCAGCTGTTTGGAATAAGTTGGCATGATATGATAACGCTGTGCCCTAGAGCGTGTCCTCAATTCATTCGATAGTCAAAAAATACGCAGTCATTTTATAACAACTCAAGCAACGGAACCTTTATGAGTCAGTCGCAAACCCAAGATGAGAACAATTTAAACCAAAAAAACTCAATGGATAAGTTAGATCCAAACTGGCGCAACGATGCCTTAGATTTAGGGCTTGATTATGGGATGCAGACCATCGCAGTGCGGGCGGGTCAACACCGTACGGATGAAGGGGAGCACTCAGAGCCTATTTTTACCACCAGCTCTTATGTTTATCACTCAGCGGCTGATGCAGCGGCGCACTTTAATGGTACCAAAACCGGCAATGTCTACTCGCGTCATACCAATCCAAGTGTGCGTACCTTTGAGCGTCGATTGGCGGCATTAGAGAATGGCGAACGTGCCGTTGCGACCGCCTCTGGTATGGGCGCTATTCTCACGATGTGCTTGGCGTATCTAAAAGCGGGCGATCATCTACTGGCGGCCAATCAGTTATTTGGTTCCTCCATCGGCCTATTCAATAACTATATGGCGAAGTTTGGTGTTGAAGTCAGCTACGTTGATTGCTTTGACAATGACGCGTGGGCAAAAGCGGTACAGCCAAATACTAAGGTGATTTATTGTGAAAGCCCAAGTAATCCATTGGCCCAAATTTGCGATATCGGTTATTTAAGTCAGTTGTGTAAAGCCAATGACATCTTATTGGTGGTGGATAATTGTTTTGCCACTCCGGCACTGCAACGCCCGTTAGATTTGGGTGCTGATGTTGTCATTCATTCTGCCACTAAATATCTAGATGGACAGGGTCGAGTATTGGGCGGAGCATTGGTTGGTAGTGATGCGCTGATGCAAGAAGCGTTTACTGTCGTCCGCTCAGGTGGTATCAGCATGAGTCCATTTAATGCTTGGGTGTTTACCAAAGGGCTTGAGACGCTGAAATTACGTATGCAAGCGCATTGTCATAATGCCAACCAAGTGGCCCAATTCTTGGTCAATCATCCTAATGTGAGTAAGGTGCATTTCTCAGGATTGAGCGATCATCCTGCGCATGAGCTGGCAACGCGCCAACATCATATGCAAGACGGCTATGGTGCTATCATGGGGTTTGAAGTGATGCCATCTAACAGTAGTGATTCAAATAGACGCGATCCAAAAGCCGCTGCTTGGCACGTGATTGACTCAACCCAAATGGTCTCTATTACCAATAATTTGGGCGATGCCAAAACCACGATTACCCATCCTGCGACCACCACTCACTTTCGCTTGACCGCTGAAGCCCGAGCCGAAGCAGGGGTCAAAGATGGTTTGATTCGTCTATCGGTCGGTCTTGAAGATGTGGAAGATATTATCAAAGATTTGGCGCGTGGTTTAGACAGTTTGTAAAGATAACGGTATAATCGTCAATAACGCATTCACGTTACGTTATCAATCATTACTTATTACTATAAAAGACAAAGAGGCAACTATGAATATTCAAGCACTGATGCAACAAGCTCAAACGATGCAAAAGAAAGTCGAAACAAACGTTGAAAATGCCAAAAAAGAGCTGGCTAACAAAGAAGTACAAGCCGAGGCAGGCAGTGGTTTGGTAAAAGTAACCATGACGGGTCGTCATGTGGTTAAACGTTTGACCATCGATCCAAGCTTGCTAGAAGATGAGCCTGATATGATCGAAGATCTTATTGCCGCTGCTATCAATGATGCGGTTCGCCAAGCGGATGAGCTATACGAAGAAACCATGGCGGGTGCTACCTCAGGTATGGGTCTACCACCAGGTATGCAAGGTATGTTCTAATATCCGTCCCAAAACCAAGCTAACTTTGTCAGACTCGCTAAGCCTACTAAAAGTAGCGCTAGCACTCGTCTTCCTCGTTATCTTGAGTTTCTGGGATTGATATACGACTTGTTTTATATTTAGCTAACGGTATGTTATCTGTCTATATTCATGAAGGAAATGGGGTTGTTATCGACACGATACGACCCCATTTTTATAGCTATGGTTTATAAATAAAGGAAGTAACTTTGCTGACAGCCAAATTTGATCAGCTGGTCAAACAGCTGCGTGTTTTGCCGGGTGTGGGGCAAAAAAGTGCCCAACGTATGGCGCTACATTTGCTCACCAAAAAACGCCCACAGGGGATGGCGCTCGCCCAAGCGCTTGATGACGCGATGCGTGATATCGTCGAATGCCAGCGCTGTCATAGCTTTAGTGATGATGCCGTCTGCCCGTTGTGTCAAGACCCTAGGCGTGATGATGGACTGTTGTGTGTGGTTGAAACGGCGGCAGATGTCATGGCGATTGAGCAGACCGCAGGATACCGTGGACGCTATTTTGTGTTAGGCGGCCATTTATCACCGATTGATGGTATCAGCGCGGACGACTTAAATATTGATCAGCTGGTATGGCGAGTCAAGCAAGAGCCAGTTGGGGAGCTGATACTGGCAACAGGTACGACCGTTGAAGGTCAGACCACAGCCCATTTCATCAGTGAGGCGGTGAGTCGTCATGTTGATAAAATCACCCGTTTAGCGCAAGGGGTGCCCATGGGCGGTGAGCTTGAATACCTTGATAGCATGACGCTCGGTCAAGCCATGCAAAATCGCTCTTTTTTGTAGCACCGCTCCTTTTTATATAGTTCATTCTATTTAAGATCGATACACAGTGAATGGGATAAATTTTTCGCAGCCTCTGTCATGCCTGCGAACAGCAAGCAAGAAAAATTTATCCCATTAGAACGAAATATTAACGTATCGATTTTATTTTCAACCGACTATAGTGTGGTTATAACAGCAAAGTCTGATTTATTTAACGATGTTGTTATAATAGCTTTATTACTGTTTTTTATCCCATTCTATTAAGACGCTGTTTAGCGTTTTATTTTATTCTATTTATGCAGGTATCTGCCCGTGTCCAATAATGCTAACAATGCTTCAAACCCTCAAGCAAATACTCCTGATGTGACTGATGAGATAAAGGCGTCAGAAAATACTAGGATGACGTCAGTAGACGTGCCTTTAGAGCCGGATATCGAGGCGTTGTTAGACATCGCTGATGAGGTTGAGGTTACGTGGGTGCGCGAGCAAAGCCAGTTGGCGGAAGTGGTTGATGCGTTGGCCACTTGCGGGCGCGTGGCACTAGATACTGAATTTATCAAGCGTGATACGTATTATCCACGCTTGGCATTGGTCCAGCTAAACATTGGCGATCATATCTATTTACTAGATGCCCCGCAGTTGCAGTTGGCGGAGCTATGGCAAGCGCTCCGTGACGTTGATATAGCCATTTGGCACGCTTGCGGTGAGGATTTGGGTATTTTCTACTTGTTGTCTGGCTGTCCACCATTGACCAATATTTTCGATACGCAAATTGCGTTGTCTTATTTGACCGGTCAATTACAAATGGGTTATCAGCAAGCGCTTGATGATCAGTTGGACATGCATATTGACAAAGAGCAAAGCCAATCAGATTGGCTACAGCGCCCATTGTCAGATGAGCAAGAGCAATATGCGATTGATGATGTACGTTATTTGCCAGCGCTGTATTTAAGTCTTGAGTACGAGCTAAAAAAGCAGGGTTTATACAATTATGTATGGGCAGACTGCCAGCTTTATGCCAGTGATTTGTATGCCGCTCAGCATGTTGAAGATGAGGCAATGTATTTAACGATGGCAGATTATCGCTATACCTCGCAGCAGATGGCGATACTAAAAGCGGTCGCTACTTGGCGAGAAGAGCTGGCACGGGCGACCAATCAGCCGCGTACTTTCGTCATCAAAAAACAAGCCGTGCGTGAGATGGTCACTGAAAAACCAAATAGCATGCGCGAGCTGGCGCATAAAACGACGATGCACCGTAGTATGTTGCGACTGTACGGTGAAGAGTTGCTTAAGGTGATAAGAGACGCAAAAAATCTGCCACCTGCTGAGCATCCAGATTGTCTATTACCGCCTTATCGCTCAAAAAACAAAGTACTGTCTAAAGCTGTGCAGCAAGCAATTGATGATCATGCGCGTAGCATAGGCGTACCAGCGAGTGTCCTCATGCGCAAAAAATGGCTGGGTCAACTGTATGAAGTGATTGCTTTTGATAAAGATCTAAGCGAGTTGCCGCAAGGATTAAAGGGCTGGCGCAACGACTGGGTGCTCCAAACCCTGATTCCAGTCATTGAAAAGCACAAGACTGAACTACAACAAGGCATGGGTATTAGGATTTGATGAGTTTTTAGACGCTTAGTTATTAAGGGTTTCACGTTTAAACTGCCCATGCTCTAAAAAGTATCTTGTTTGCTCAGCGACTTCTTTATCCACCAGCATGCCAGTGTGCGAAACTGGCATGACGATATGGTCAGACGCTGTCTCAATTTTAGTCTCTGCCACATAAACGGTGCCGTCATGGACAAGTTGCTCCTTCAGTAATGGCTTGCCTAATTTATGCAGTTTGCGGTTATGATAGTGCAAAAATAACTGCCCCAGACCGTAGGGCTGATTGCCCGCAATAACGCCAAGGGTAATGTGCTCTGGTAAGGGTGCTACGGTTCCATCTAGCGCGTCAATATATGAGCGTCCCATCATAGCAGGCGTTAAGCGCCAGATATAATCGGCACAAATACTCCCTACATGCGGTGTTCCGAGTGTGACGCAGCGGCCAATCTGCCACTTGGGATACTGAGTGACAAAGTCACGAACGATCAACCCTCCCAAACTGTGGCCGACTAGATCTACTGGCTGGTCAGGATGGTGATGTTTTTCCAGCCATGCGTTTAGGTGAGCACTGTTGGTGTTGATACTATCGCGCAGGCTACGGTAGCCGTATTGATGGGTGTTAAATCCTGCCTTTTGCAAACGTTTGGCAAGAGGGCGCATAATCCAAGCCGTTTGATGCAGCCCATGTAATAGAATGACGCGGTTTTTTTGTTGCATGTTTGCTTCCAACAAAGTAAATAGTGGATATAAGTACCCATGAATTTTATGCTATCGCTAAATACTATCATTTATAGTTAATACTATTGAACACGATGCGCAAAATAAAAACCTCCAAGTCAGCTGCTGACTTGGAGGTTTTTTTGATAAAGAAACTATTTATAGTTTACCGAAATTATCATTTACCGAAAACTTCGACTACATGTAGTTTTCGATACTTGGGCAAGAGCACATAAGGTTTTTGTCGCCATAAGCGTCATCAATGCGCGCCACACTTGGCCAGAACTTGTGCGCGCGAACGTACGGTAGCGGGAAGGCAGCCGTATCACGACTGTATGGGTGCGTCCATTCGCCACTAGTAATCATAGCAGCGGTATGCGGTGCATTGACCAATGGGTTATCTTCTAGTGTCCAATTATCTTCACCTGCTTTGGCTTTCATGGCTTCCGCTTTGATAGATTTTAACGCACTGATAAAGCGGTCTAGCTCCTCGGCCGACTCAGACTCTGTCGGCTCAATCATCAAGGTGCCTGCTACTGGGAAGCTCATCGTTGGTGAGTGGAAACCATAATCCATCAAACGCTTGGCGATATCGCTTTCAGTGACGCCAGTCTCTTCTTTTAACGGGCGAATATCGATGATACATTCGTGCGCCACGCGGCCGTTTTTACCGGTATATAGAACAGGGTAGTGGTCCTTAAGCTGGCTTGCCACATAGTTGGCGTTTAGTAGTGCCAACTCAGTCGCTTTTAGTAAACCATCGCGGCCCATCATAGCAATGTACATCCATGAGATAGGCAGAATGCTGGCTGAGCCATAGGGTGCTGCTGATACGGCTGAGCAGTCTTTTTGTGCATTGTGTACAGGGCTTAAGGTATGGTTGGCCATAAATGGTGCCAAATGTGCCTTCATACCAATAGGGCCCATGCCTGGACCGCCGCCACCGTGCGGGATACAGAAGGTTTTATGCAGGTTCATGTGTAGCACGTCTGCGCCAACGTCAGCTGGCTGCATCATGCCTACCTGCGCATTCATGTTGGCGCCATCCATATACACCTGGCCACCATGTTTATGAATGAGGTCACAAATATGACGAATGCCTTCTTCAAATACACCATGCGTCGATGGGTAGGTAATCATCAAAGCACCCAAACGCTCACTGTGCTCTTCACATTTGGCGGTTAAGTCGTCGATATCAACGTTGCCGTTTTCATCGGTTTTAACCACAACCACTTGCATGCCCATCATCATGGCAGTAGCAGGGTTGGTGCCGTGGGCTGACATAGGAATCAAGCAAACATCACGATTGTTTTCACCAAGTGATTCGTGATAACGGCGGATAGCGAGCAGACCTGCGTACTCACCAGAGGCGCCAGAGTTTGGCTGCATCGACACATCGTCAAATCCGGTGATGGCTTTTAGCTGGTCTTGTAGGCTATCAATCATGGCAATGTAACCTGTGACTTGATCGCGCGGTGCAAAAGGATGCACGTTGGCAAATTCAGGCCAAGTGATGGGTAGCATCTCACTGGTCGCATTCAATTTCATGGTACAGCTACCCAAAGAAATCATACTGCGGTTCATCGCCAAATCTTTGTCTTCAAGCGATTTTAAGTAGCGCAGCATTTCATGCTCGGTATGATGCGAGTTAAAGACGGGATGCGACAAGATGGCGTCAGTACGTAAGTGTGTGCTATCAAGAGACACGCTGGCGGCTTCAGGTAGTTCATGGGCTTTACTAACGAACAATTGAGTTAAAACCTTGAAGTCTTGCTGATCACTGGTTTCACTAAAAGCAACAGCCAGTTTTTGCTCGCCAAGACGCCATAGGTTGTAGCCAACATTATCTGCATTTTCAAAAATTTGTGTGGCCAGCTTTTCAGAACCACAATCAACAACGACCGTGTCGAAGAACTGGTCGTGTACCACGCTTAGATTGCTATCGTTTGCTTCTTTGATAACAGTGGCAAAGGCGGTAGCAAACGCATGAATACGTGTCGCAATACGCTTCACACCCTCTGGACCATGATAGACGGCATACATACCTGCTAAGTTGGCCAGTAGTACTTGTGAGGTACAGATGTTTGAGTTGGCTTTTTCGCGGCGGATATGCTGCTCGCGGGTTTGTAATGCCATACGTAGCGCCGTATTGCCTTGCGCGTCTTTTGATACACCAATAATACGACCAGGAGCAGAGCGTTTGGCTTTGTCAGAGAAAGCAAAATAAGCGGCGTGTGGACCGCCAAAGCCCATAGGTATACCAAAACGCTGAGTGCTACCTAGCGCCACGTCTGCGCCCATGTCCGCTGGTGATTTTAGCAGCACCAAGCTCATGATATCGCTTACGACACTGACGTAGGTTTTATTTTTCTTAACGGCGGCGATAACGTCAGTTAAATCTGTAACATCGCCTTCAACGCCGACATATTGGAATAACGCACCGAAGTAATCGCCAGATTTGGCGGTTTCAAAATCTCCCACCACCACTTCCCAACCAAAGTATTTGGCACGAGTATTGATGACATCTAGCGTTTGTGGATAAACACGATCATCAACAAAAAACTGGTTTGATTTGCTTTTGCTCACACGCTTTGACATCGCCATGGCTTCTGCTGCCGCCGTGGCTTCGTCCAATAATGAGGCACCCGCCATCTCCAAACCCGTTAGATCAATACAAACTTGTTGGAAGTTAAGCAGCGCTTCTAGACGACCTTGCGCAATTTCAGCTTGATATGGGGTATAAGCGGTGTACCAGCCTGGGTTTTCAAGGACATTACGCTGAATGACCGCAGGCATACGCACAGGCGAGTAACCTTGACCGATATAGCTTTTATTCACGGTGATATCGTCAGCCATCGTCCGCAATTTGGCTAAGGCTGCATGCTCACTCATGGCCACTGGCAGGTCCAATTCTTTATGTAAACGTACGGGCTCAGGCACGGTATCGTTGATGAAGCTTGCCATATCTTTATAACCAACAGCGTCAAGCAAGTCAGCTTGTTTGCTGTCATTTGAGCCTAGGTGGCGATAGACAAATTCAGCTTCGTTGAATAGTCCTTGAAAGGTATCAAACGTGGGATTTTGAGAGATAGTCATGACAGTCCTTGGTTAAGGGAGTAATAAAAGGATTTACTAAAATAACGGTGTGATGCACTACACATAGTGCACAAACTGGTCCTGATCAAAACGAAATTGGGTATTGTAGACGCCATTGTCAGCACGCTCGCGCTCGCCGGCACCAATCATCATAACGATATGCTGATCGTCGTTTAAACCTAATAGACGTTTCATCGCTGGCTCATCAAAGCCGCCCATGGGACAGCTGTCGAACCCATGCGCTCGTAGTGCGAGCATCAGATTTTGGGCAGCAAGAGCGGTGTTATTGGTTGCCCAATTTTTGGTGTCTTCAAACGTATAGTAAGGCGATTTGATCGGCCCTTTGACACGTCTGACCACTTGCGTCGCGCCCCATTTGGCTGCTGATATCACGTTGGCTGGACCACGTAAGAAGTCCATAGTAACGACTTTGGTGTAGTAGTCTTTGACCTTTTTGGGTACTGGCTTATCAGGATATTCACGTAAGATTTGCTGAGCGTGATCGTGCCAAATATCCGTACGAGCAATAACAGCGATTAAGCGCGCTGAGGTTTTCGCCGCGTTTTGATTCATGCAGTTTTTGACTGCCTGCTGACGACTTTCAGCACTATCAATCACATAAAACGCCCAAGGCTGTAGATTGCTAGAGTTGGGCGCTAGCATAGCCAGGCGCAGACAGTCGGCTAGGACATCATCCGGTATGGGCGTTTCCGTAAAACGACGTACTGAACGACGTGACTCTACCACCTCGCGAAACGCTTGTAGCTGCGGTGTGTCACTAGGCGTAGCAATACGGTCTTTATTGTCAGTGTTGGAGGTCATATGAGAATCCATGCTGGGGATTGAGTGATCAACTTGGGGCATTATTGAGTACGTTTTTCAATCGCGCCTGACAAGTGACTAATACGAATAAACTGGCTAGTGGTTGTGAGCCAATAAGTTGGGCGATGACATTTGTTAGTAAACAGTACAGATACCGACTGGCGTCAGTATCTATAGTAATGAGATCTGTTATTTGGTTGATAAACAGCGGTATTGTAATGAAACACCGCCTTTAGGTTCGTAAGTTAAATTTGTAAGTTAAAGCTGCTATTACAGCTCGTTTTCGTACTCGTCAGCAGTCAGAAGGGCTTCGTAATCAGCGATGTTGTCAGGCTTCATTCTGAAAAACCAACCTTCGCCATATGGGTCAGAGTTAATGATTTCAGGATCATCTTCTAGCGCCTCGTTGATGGCAACCACTTCACCTGACAGCGGGGCATACACGTCAGAAGCTGCTTTTACCGATTCAACCACTGAGATTTCATCATCCACAGCGATGATGTCGCCCACGTCTGGTAATTCAACAAATACCACGTCACCCAATAAGTCCTGTGCATGGTCAGTGATACCCACCGTGATCGTACCGTCGTCTTCTAAGCGTAGCCATTCGTGGCTGGCGATATATTTTAATTCTGCTGGGATATTGCTCATGGTCTCTCTCCTAAACGATAGAGGTTAATTAACAAAAAATAGGGAACACTACAGCCAATCGAGGCTAATAATAGAATTTATAAAGCCTATGAGTCAAACTGCTGTTTGCCATTACGGACAAACGGTAGCTTAAGAACGCGCACATCAACGAACTTACCTTTACCGCGCAGATCAACTTGAACGCTGTCGTTATCTGACAAGCTGGCAGGTACACGGGCAATAGCAATTGAGTTTTTTAGGCTAGGGGAGAAGGTGCCACTGGTAATCACACCAGTTTGCTCGTCGTCTGTGCCTTGATTGATGGTCACCGTCATGCCTTCACGTAAGACGCCGCGCGTCGTTAGTAGTAAGCCGACTTGTTTCATGGCGGTATTGTCGTCTTTTGCTTGTTTGCGTTGGCTGACGAGAGCGTCACGACCGACAAAATCACGGTCATCTTTTAGCGCGAGTGTCCAGCCCATGTTGCATTCATAAGGGTTGATGGTCTCATCCATATCGTGACCATAAAGGTTCATGCCAGCTTCCATACGCAAAGTATCGCGTGCGCCAAGGCCGGCAGGTTTGATGCCATTGGCTTTTAGTTGCTCAAAGAACGCAGGTGCATCATCGCCATGCATAATAACTTCGACACCATCTTCACCAGTATAACCAGTACGGGCAACGAACCAGTCTGTGCCTTCGATGTCCGTTAGGTCAGCCCCAACAAAAGGCTTCAGCGCGGCTAACGTATCGGCCCAGCTTGGTTTGGTCTGTACTAACTTCTCAACCGCATTCGGTCCTTGAACGGCAATCATGGCAAGCTCTGGACGTTCAGTGATGGTAATATCGAAGTCTTTAGCGACTTTGTTAAACTGTGCCAAGTCTTTATCGCGAGTGGCAGCGTTAGAGACGATACGGTACTCGGTCTCATCTGCATTCATCAAATAGACGATTAAATCGTCAATGACACCGCCTTGCTCATTTAGCATCCCAGAGTAAAGCGCCTTACCAACCGTTTTTAACTTAGCAACATCATTGGCCAGTAGCTTTTGTAGCCACGCTTTGCTATCAGTGCCTTTGATATCGGTCACGACCATGTGTGAGACATCAAACATGCCGGCATCGGTACGAACGGCTTCATGCTCTTCAATTTGTGAGCCATAATGAATCGGCAGCTCCCAGCCAGAAAAATCCACCAGTTTGCCCTCACTGTCGACGTGAGACTGATACAAGGGGGTGCGTTGGGGTGTGGGATTTTGAGCGCTTTGAGAGATGGTATCTTGAGAGTTGGTAGCTTGAATATCAGTCATAACAAATCCTTATGTGTACATCAGTTGTACTCAGTAAAAGTACATGGGCTGATGCGCATTATCATAGTAGCGAGAAGCAACATTGCAGGGTGCAAATATTACCTCAAAGGGTGGCACAGAAAATAAAGATGAAGCCGTCAGCCAAACAGACGCTGAACGCCCGTTTAAGCAAAAGCCCTATCTGTCCTGTGACCTGAGATTTTCAATACGAACCATCATGTGTGGGTATTTATATGAACCCTAAAGTTGATGATAGCGTATTTTCTCCCCTTCGGTGGGTAAGACGTCGTCCGTTCTTACCGCTCTCCAGATTTGTTATGCCTTATGTTTGTGGGTCATGTGCGATTGATAGCACACCACTAAACCATAATGACATGTGTTTTTCAGTCCTTTTACCTGAGCGATTGGCAGGGTAGATGCGCCTTCGGTGGTCATGTAGCAATGATATACGTCGTATTACCGATGCGGTGGGATACGGTATATATGCTCACAAACTCTCTCCTGAAAAACGCTTTTATTATGAAAGGTTCAAGATGCTTTTACAAGCCATCAACGACATTAAAATAGATAATTTTGGCAAAAATGACTTTTTGTGAGAATAATGGGTCAAAGTACAGAAAGGACAAGTACTTTTATTTTTAGAGTGTGGCATAAGTTTTAAAGCAAAACACCATCGCAAAACCTAAAGCCCTTACTGATATTTGCCCAAATGTGCTAACCTATGACCATACATAGTTTCTGATAGGGTGCTTTTATGCATTGTGATATTTATAAATTTCCCAAACACGACGATATGTATGTCTATATTGCGCGTCCTGATTATCCCGACGACACCGACGAGATTAAGGATTGGCTGGGTGTTTTGCCAAAAGATTTCCGTGCAGGCTTAGGTCGTAGCAAGTTTGTCATGCATCTAGATTTGGCAACCACGCCAACGCTTGCTCGTGTCGATAAAGCCGAGGTACTAAAAAAGCTACAGTCTCAAGGATACTTTGTCCAAATGCCGCCGCAAGACGTCATGCGTCGTCAAGCAGAATTGCGTGCCCGCGAAGCACAAGACAATATTTACGATTAATGCTCGTTTTTTGCGAGCTGATTATAAGTCCCTTCTTTAACAAGCAAGGGATCAAACGTCTACGAAACATTTAGTCACATGCATTTCACTAGAAGGTCGTGATAAACTAGCGGCCTATTAAGTGGGCATATTGATGGGGTGTTCGGTCTTATTTAGAGATCTGGCAGGACGTCTCTTACTGTATTTAGTACAGAAATGTGTCGCACAATTTTTAAACGCAGGTAATAAAACACGCATGGACTGGTTAAAAAGTATCTTACACAGCTTACCACTGGAAGCCATCAGTGACATTCTCGGCGAAATTGTTATTTGGTGGGGACAGCTGGTAAAAGACGTGCCACCCGCCGACTTACCAATGTATGCTTATCTTGGTGGTGTCATTATCGTGCTGGTATTGTGGTTGTTGGTCGCGCGTATGCTACCGCGTCCGCTCGGCGGTATGAGTTGGATGGTACTGTTTGCGGTATTATTAGCGCCAGGTACTGCTATTGGTGACCCTAGTGTGATTGCCCCAGCCAGTATTGGGGTGGTTTATGCGATTATGATGAAAGACACGGCAGGCGCGATCACTCATATGCTACCTATATTAGTGGTGCTAGTGGTGGGCTTGTTTGTTGGTTTTATTTGGCAGCTTATTCGCGGTGCATTTGAGTCAAGTTTAGACAAAGCTCGCAGTCGTACGGCAGAAGATACGCAAGCAACGATGCAGCTGACCACGGGCAATTATTTGACGGAAAATGCGACTTTACCTGAACAGGCAGATGTCACGCAGCAAGCTAATAAGCCTCCTTTAGCGCCTAAGACCGAAACAGACGTCAGCTTAACCAAAGCCAAAGACAGCACCTTGGCTAAAAAACCTAATGTCGAAAAATCTGATAAGCTATAAAGTGAGACAGCGCCTTTAGCCACTTGCTCTTAAATAATAAAAAAAACTGTCTGATAGATAGAGTCTATTAAATAAATTTAATAAATAAAAAAGACACCAAGCGTGTCTTTTTTTGTGTGAGATCATTTACTAATAAGAGATGAAATGAGCAGTTGACAGCTTTCAGAAGTGGATCGCATGTCTGAATAACTGCGAACGCATGAGTATTTTGGCAATGGGCAAGGCTGTGCTAATCTAAATGTTTACGTATCCGCCGTTTATGACCTTTAAACGTTTTACGGTATAACAATAACTGAGACTTGATTATGACTGATAACCCTAAAAAAAGCTTTACTGGTACCCAAAATTATATTGCCACTGACGACTTGCAGCTCGCGGTCAATGCGGCGATGACGCTACAAAAGCCCTTACTGATTAAAGGGGAGCCAGGTACTGGCAAGACTTTACTGGCAGAAGAGGTGGCTGAGAGTTTAGGTATGCCGCTGATTACTTGGCATATTAAATCGACGACCAAAGCTGAGCAGGGGCTGTATGAGTATGATGCGGTATCGCGCTTGCGTGATTCGCAACTGGGGGATGACAAGGTTTATGAGATTGGGAACTATATCAAGCCCGGCAAACTGTGGGATGCCTTTACCAGTAAAGAGCGAAGTGTGCTATTGATTGATGAGATTGATAAAGCGGATATCGAGTTCCCAAATGATTTGCTACACGAACTTGATAAGATGTCTTTTTATGTCTACGAGACAGGCGAGACCATCACCGCTGAGCAGCGCCCCGTGGTTATTATCACCTCAAACAATGAAAAAGAGTTGCCAGATGCGTTCTTGCGTCGCTGTTTTTTTCACTATATTGACTTTCCTGAAGCAGAAACCATGCGCCAAATCATCGAGGTGCATTTCCCTAATATCCAAGAAAAGCTGGTCAATGATGCGCTGGATATTTTTTATAAGCTGCGCGGTGTTCAAGGACTCAAAAAGCCACCGTCAACTTCAGAGTTGGTCGATTGGTTAACGTTGTTGCTGGCCGATGATATGGCACAAGCAGAATTAGAAGAAAATTTGCGCGGTGAAAAATCTATTCCGCCGTTGTACGGCGCATTGCTCAAAAACGAAGCCGATGTGAGCTTATTGCAGCGTTTTGCCAATATGATGCGTCGTTAAGCAGATATGAGCAGCGACATTAGGATAGAACCACTGCAAACGTCCAAATTGTAACCATATCAGCCAATAAGTGATGCGACTCTTATGTTTATCAAACTATTTTATACCCTGCGTACTTATGGCGTGCCCGTCAGTACGCGTGAACTGCTCGATCTAAATGCCGCCCTAGATCAAGGGTTGATGATGCAGCCGCATCCTGAAAACCCAGAGCTGTCTACCTTTGCTAGCCGAGAGGACATGTATCGTCTGATTCGTCTGTGTATGGTCAAAGACGAGCGTCATTTTGATAAGTTTGATCGCGCGATGGCAGACTATTTTGAGGGCGTCGATAGTCTCGATATGGACGAGCTATTGGCGAAGCTGACCGATGTGCCAAAAGAGTGGTTAGATCTAAAACTAGATCCAAAAAACTTGACTGAAGAACAACGGCGACTGCTAAAAAAATACGGCTCACTTGAAGAATTGATGAAAGCGCTTGAGGAGCGCTTAAAAGAGCAAAAAGAGCGTCATCAAGGGGGCAGTAAGTGGGTCGGGACAGGCGGCACGTCACCATTTGGTGCTTACGGCGATCATCCAGAAGGGGTACGCGTCGGCGGTGAGTCTCGTAAGCGCAGCGCTGCAAAGGTTTGGGAGCAGCGTAAATACCGTAATCTCGATGACGACAATCAGCTTGGCACGCGCCAAATTCAGATGGCACTGCGTAATCTGCGACAGTTTGCCCGTACAGGCAGCGCCGATGAGCTTGATATTCATGAGACCATCAAACGCACTGCCAAAAAAGGAGTGCTGGATATCTCTATGCAGGCGGAACGTCGTAACCGCGTCAAAGTTTTGATGCTGTTTGACGTCGGTGGGAGTATGGATATCCATGTTGAGGCGCTTGAAAAGCTGTTTTCTGCCGCGAAAAATGAGTTTAAAACCTTAGAGTTTTTTTACTTTCACAACTGTCTGTATGACTATGTGTGGCAGGACAATAACCGTCGTCATAGCGCACCTATGCCCACTTATGAGCTGCTCAATAAGTATGGCCGAGAGTATCGCGTCATTTTCGTGGGTGACGCCTCCATGTCACCGTATGAGCTCATGACAGTAGGCGGTAGTGTTGAGTACATGAATAATGAAGCGGGTATCGTGTGGCTCAAGCGAGTACTGAATCATTTCGATAAAGTAGCGTGGCTCAATCCTGAAAACCCCGCCTATTGGCAGTATACGCAAACCATTATTGAGATAAAAAAGTTGTTTGAGAATAAAATGTATCCCATGACATTGCATGGCGTGGAAGAAATGACCAGCTATTTAGCGCGGTAATTTTGATGTTTGGCCTACATAGTAGCGCCTGTTAACACTGATGGATTGTTTAATAAAGCAGCCGCTGCGACCTCTCAGCGGCTGTCTTTTTGTCTAAAGACATCCAATTTATAGTCATTACCATTGGTGCGCTCAGTAAAATGTGTTAACATTCATTTTAAATGAATGTTATAGTGCTATTTTGACTGGTGACGCTAAGAGACTTTTACTTAAAAGAATCTGCTAAAAAGAGTTTGATGGCAAGCGTCTATAAAGTCTATCTAGTGACCGTTGCTTATTTAAATACCTCATTTTCTGTTCTTTAACTCTCAATTTGTTCAATGACTAAGAGAAACAACATGGCCTCACCACAAACGTTAGAAATCGTAAAAGCTACTGTCCCCGTCCTCGAGGAGCATGGAACGGCAATCACCACCGTGTTTTATAAAAACATGTTTGAAGCGCATCCCGAACTGTTGGACATATTCAATGAAACCAATCAAAAATTAGGCCGTCAACAGACCGCATTAGCGATGACGGTGCTAGCCGCAGCCAAGCATTTGGATAAACTGGCCACACTATTGCCGCAGGTGACCCAAATCAGTCACAAGCATCGGGCTTTACAAATCTTGCCTGAGCACTATCCTATCGTTGGTAAGCATTTGATCGGGGCGATAAAAGAAGTACTGGGGGCAGCCGCGACTGATGATATTATTAACGCTTGGACCGAAGCGTATGATGAAATTGCCTCGGTGTTTATTCAGATTGAGCATGGTATGTATGAAGAGGCGATGTGGCAGGGTTTTGCTCCCTTTACCATCACTGAAAAAAGGGCCGCGGCCACAGATATCGCCGCTTTCACCGTTGAGCCAGTCAATGATCGTTCAAAGCCTGCTCAAGATATCGATTTAAGCAAACTAAATTTGACAGCTGGTCAATACATCACCGTCAAAACAGACCCAAAAGACAGTGACCATATCGCCCTACGTCATTATTCTTTGTACTCGGCGAGTAGTGAAAAAGGCATCCAGTTTGCAGTAAGACGTGACAACCGTAATGAGCATCACGGCTTGGTGTCCAATTATCTGCATGATCATTTGGAGATTGGTGATACGGTGTTGCTGTCAGCGCCTGCAGGTGACTTTGCTCTGAATCAAAATCTGGTACAACAAAACGAGATCCCACTAGTGCTGATGAGCGCGGGTGTCGGTGTCACCCCTGTGTTGTCCATGCTAGAGGCCCAAGTGTCAGCCAATCCAAAACGCCCAATCATCTGGGTGTATGCTTGTCAGAATAAAGCGCATCACGCCTTTGCTGCTGAGGTGGATAAGTTATTAGAAATGGCTGAAACCGTAGAGACACACCTGTTTTACTTTGACTCTGGGCAAATATTGGATGAGGCGTGGCTTGCTAAATTACCTAAGCCTGCTGATATTTATGTCTGTGGTTCGATGCCGTTTATGGAGAGTATGATTGATGGGCTGATGGCATTAGATCATGGTGTTGATAGCGTTCATTATGAACCATTCGGTCCTAAAATGAGCTTAGGGGGCTAGTTTTAACCCTCGTTTTCAGCAATAGGTTTATAAAAAAGCAATTAGCGTGAAAGTCATGCTAATTGCTTTTTTAGAGGCAATAAATAGGGATCTGTGATACACGCAGGGCGCTCTGGTGTAGAAGTTGGAAAATCTTCTCAAAGCGTTAAAATTAAACTACTTTGCCTTTGTTTCAACCAATCCAATCATCACACCCATCTCTTTTTTATCATGTTTGTCGATACTGGGCGCATATAACGCCGAGGCAATCCCGCCATCTAAAAATAAGGCATTCGGACAGTCCAACTCATTTTTGAATAAGGTGGCAAATTGATAAAATGTCACAGGCACCTCACTATTGGCAAATTTTATGCGGCGATCATGGCAAACGCCTACCGCATTACGGATTTTGAGTGAGGTACTATCAGGATTGAACTGGGGATGTATCTCGTCATTGATGACCAGCATCGGACCAGACTGTGTGGCATACCAAGGCTTTGCGTCATCACTTTTTAGCCGTTCACCTAAAGCACGGCTTTCTGTAATTTGCACGTTGCCAGATTTATCCCACCAGAGCACGCCATTGGGCAGTAGATGAAAATTTCCGCCGCCTTCTTTGAGGTTTAAAGCGCGCTTCTCTTCACACTCAATAACGGTATAGCCAATCGGTGCGTAAGTGTCATTGTACATACCGGCATTCATGGCAAATTTAAGCGCTCGATTTGCTGGTAACGTTGTTAATAATGCATCAAAGGTCAGTAGTGGTTGCGTACTATCAGGGTGTTGCCAAAATAACTGTAAAGCATAGCGATCACTAGTCAACGCTTCAGCTTTAACGCTACAAGCGCTATAAGCAAAGGGGGCGTCTTCGGACTGACAAGACCAATTCTGGGGGTCACTGGCAGAGTCGTTATTACTTATTGGCTGGCAAGCACTGACAGTTAGCAAGAGTAGGATGGTGGCCCATAATGGTAAGGAAGGAGCAAAACTTGGCATCGATCGTGAGTCTTTTAAAAAGTGGAGGGAAAGGTAAATAATCTTAACGGACAGCGTTTTAATCGCAGATTTTTACTCACTGCTATGCGGAAAATCACGAAAGGTATTATTGACGTTACCGATTAACCTGCCACCGTCAACGATGTCATCCAAGCTGCCAAGGCTTTGTTCTGTTGGCGCACTGGTCTCTTTACCTTTATCGCGTGAGTCTTTGTTGTAAGCAATCAGCGCATCATTATTCGCTAAGAAGCTATCAGGATTTGCCATGACCCACATCTGATTAAACACATCCGCACGGGCGCTTTGATCGAGTAATGCCTCTTTGTCAGTAAAATAAAAGTACTTCGATAATAACTTTATCTGCCCGTCATCTAAACGGCGAGCAATATGATACGGCTGCAATTGGCTTGGGTGTTGTAGACCCACGGCACCAACGATACTGGCAAGCGACTTGAGCGTGTTTTTATGGAAGCTTGCGACTCGCTCCGCTTTACTTGGGACGTCCAATGCTTTTTGGCGATAGGGATCTTGGGTGGCAACACCTGTCGGGCAAGTGTTGGTATGACAAGAGCGCGACTGAATACACCCAACGGCAAACATAAAGCCGCGCGCTGAGTTACACCAGTCTGCACCCAAGGCAATCATACGAGCGATATCAAAACCAGAGACGATTTTGCCGCTTACGCCAAGCTTAATTTTGTCACGAATACCTGCGCCGACCAACGTATTGTGTACCAATAAAAACCCTTCCACCATTGGCATGCCGACGTTATCCATAAATTCAACAGGGGCGGCGCCTGTACCACCTTCCGCACCATCGATGACGATGAAGTCAGGGTAGTTGTCGGTCTCTATCATCGCTTTAACAATCGCCATAAACTGCCAAGGTTGTCCCACACATAGCTTAAAGCCCACTGGTTTTCCGCCTGATAATTCACGTAACTGCTGCCAAAAGGCGACAAGCTCGCGTGGGGTGCTAAAAGCGGTATGAGATGATGGTGAGATGCAGTCTTGTCCCATGGGCACATGACGCGTTTCGGCGATTTCTTGGGTGATTTTCTCGGCTGGTAGCACGCCGCCTTTACCAGGTTTTGCCCCTTGAGACAGTTTGATTTCGATCATTTTAACTTGGGGGTCGACCGATTTTTCGGCAAAAGCCTGAGGGTCAAAGTTACCATGCTCATCACGACAACCAAAATATCCGGTACCCAGCTCCCAAATCAAATCGCCACCGAACTTGCGGTGATAAGAGCTGATAGCACCTTCGCCTGTATCGTGGGTAAAGCCGCCAATTTTTGCGCCTTGATTGAGCGCCATAATGGCATTGGCAGATAAGCTACCAAAGCTCATCGCTGAGATATTAAACACTGACATGTCATGCGGCTGCTGACAACGCTCGCCACCAACCGTGATGCGAAAGTCTTTATTTTTTAGAGGCTGACTGATCGCTGACTGTAAAAACCACTCTTTGCCTTGTGTATATAAATTATCTAACGTACCAAAGGCATTGGTGTCACTGACATTTTTAGCCCGCTGGTAGACAAGGGCGCGTTGCTGGCGTGAAAACGGCACTTGCTCTTTGTCGTTTTCTAATAAGTACTGGCGAATCTCTGGGCGAAAGTCCTCGAGCACATAACGAATGTGTCCGGCAACCGGATAATTGCTCAAGATAGAATGCTTGGATTGAATCAAGTCATATATGCCCAGTGCGACCCCGAAACCACCAATAATAATTAGCCACCAGTTAGTGAGTAATAGACCGGCCAATAGGATCAATATGGCAGCACCAAAAGTACTAAAGCGCAGTAATAAACCGACCACATAAGGCAAACTGGTTTTGGGTTCAGGATTTAGATTGGTACGAGATTGGGGCATAACAACACTCAACAGGCATATACAAACATTAAAAAAGGCGAAGATAACTGAAGTAGAAAGACGACTAAAGAGGACTCTACTACTATCAAACGCCAGTAAGCGTCCAGAAGTATCGTCTACATCCTCCATATATGATATCACTGCCTAGAATTAATTGGGTAACAGTGTGCTAAAGTAATTCAGGTAGATGGCATACATGCTGAGACTGACCGTCTGCCGCACCTTTTGAGTTTACCTAATAGCTTAAATTTAGACTATCCAATTATCGATTAATGAGAATAAAAATAGCCTAAGTAAACTTACCACTCATCCCATAATCGATGGTCAGATTTCAGCTGACATTAAACCCATTGATGCCCTGCAATTGATGTACGTGATACAGATTTTGAGCTAAGGACGTATCTTTAATCCCCATTACCAATCTTTTTAGCCAACGCCTGCAATTTTGGCACAATCATCAAAGCATAGTCATCCGCGTCCCAGTTGGCACTCGGGACACTGGCATTGATTGAGTAAGCATACTGTCCAGTGGCGACATCATATACGCCTACAGCGACTGCCAATATATCAATAGAAAACTCACCGTCAGAGACGGTATAACCATACTTTTTATAGTGTTCTACCGCCTGTTCTAAGGCGGTTTGCGCGCTATGAAACGTGTCTTTAGGTAAATGCTCTTGTAGATTATTATTAATCATAGTCTGTCTTGTCGCTGAGCTGACAGCATAAAACGCGCGGCCAATAGCAGTGTATGCCACGGGCACTGCTGAGCCAACTTGTAGATTAACCGATAGACGAGCAGGGCTGCGACAACAGGCGTGATAGCGCATTTCTCCTTCGACCTCAGTGGCTAAATTCACCGATACCTCATTTTCGCTGGCGAATTGCCGTAATAATGGCGCTGCAGCAGCGATCATATCATGACGACTCCACGCAGTAGCGCTGAGCCTTACTGCACTACTGCCCAATTGATAGTATCCGTGTTCAGTGGTGCGCAAAAACCCAAGCGTGGTTAAGGTATGGATGAGACGGGTGATGGTCGCTTTTGGCAATTGAGTCATTTGACACAACTGCTGATGGGTAAGCCGTTCGTGATGCTCAAAGGCGGCAAGCAATGTCAGTCCGCGACCAAGCGCTGTCACAAACTGCCGGTCATTGTCGTTTTTGCTTTGGCTAAGCGTGCTGTTTATTCGATCCAGTAGAGGAATGGCTGTGGATAAGGGTTTTGTCATTTTATACTCATATTTTTTTGATAAAGGTTTACAGCGTGGCTTAATTTTGCTTAAATAGTTTATATTATGAAACTAAGTTTCGCACAGCGGAATTATAAAGTCAATGACTTGCTAAGTCCGTTTATGATATTTATCACTACTCGTCAGTCAGGATGACTGATATCAAGGAGAGACACATGGCAACATCGACCAGCCCTCGTTTTAACTGGGAAGACCCTTTTTTATTACGTAACCAGCTCACTGATGAAGAGCGTATGGTGACGGACAGTGCGCAGCAGTTTTTTCAAAAAGAGCTGATGCCGGGTATTATCAATGCCAATCGTAATGAGCACTTTGATCGCAATATCATGCGTCAAATGGGTGAGATGGGCCTGCTTGGGGTGACGATTGATGGCTACGGCTGTGCTGGTTTGTCAAGTGTTGCCTATGGTCTGATTGCCAAAGAGGTAGAAGCGGTCGATTCGGGCTACCGCTCAGCGATGAGTGTGCAATCGAGCCTCGTGATGCACCCTATTTGGGCATACGGTACAGAAGAACAAAGAGAAAAATACTTACCGAAGCTTGCCACAGGTGAATACGTTGGCTGCTTTGGTTTGACAGAGCCAGACTCTGGTTCAGATCCGTCATCGATGTCGACACGTGCGCGGGCAGTCGATGGGGGTTATGAGCTAACTGGTAATAAAATGTGGATTACCAATAGCCCTATCGCTGATGTGTTTGTCGTTTGGGCCAAAGATGATGCAGGGGACATTCGCGGATTTGTGTTAGACAAAGGCATGAAAGGGCTGTCTGCACCAAAAATTGAAGGCAAGTTCTCACTACGGGCCTCAGTCACGGGTGAGATTGTCATGGATAAAGTGTTTGTCCCTGAAGCCAATGCCTTCCCAGATATTCGTGGTCTAAAAGGTCCTTTTGGCTGCTTAAATAAAGCCCGTTATGGTATCGCTTGGGGTTCGATGGGTGCGGCTGAGTTTTGCTGGAAAGCGGCGCGTCAGTACACGCTAGATCGTAAGCAGTTTGGTCGTCCGCTGGCCGCAACACAGCTGGTGCAGTTGAAGCTGGCCAATATGCAAACAGAGATCACTTTAGGTCTACAAGCCGCGCTACGTGTCGGTCGTCTGATGGATGAGGACAATGCTGCCCCTGAGATGATCTCTATGATTAAGCGTAATAACTGTGGTAAAGCACTTGAGATCGCTCGTATCGCTCGTGATATGCATGGTGGTAATGGTATCTCTGATGAGTTCCATATCATCCGTCATGTCATGAACTTAGAAGCCGTCAATACCTATGAGGGTACACATGATATTCATGCCCTTATCCTAGGTCGTGCACAGACAGGCATTCAAGCATTCTTTTAAGTGTTTTTAGCTAAGCGTGTTTGATACAAATGTATTCCATAACGTACGTTGCTGCTTGGACTTTTGTGAAAAAGAGCATCAATAGTAGCGTACGTTTTTAGTTGTTATTCATCATCTAACTGCTGAGGGGCTAAATGATGAATAACAGTTTTATTATTAGAAAATCAAAAAAACAGGTTAAAAAATAAGGGACTCTTATGACTGATATGCCAAAAGGCGCGTTGAATGGTGTCAAAGTGCTTGACTTATCGAGAGTGTTGGCAGGCCCTTCTTGCACGCAGGTGCTTGCGGATCTTGGGGCAGAAGTCATCAAAGTTGAGCGTCCTGGCATTGGTGATGAAACCCGTCACTGGGCACCGCCAAAGTTCAGCGATAACACGTCCGCTTATTATGCCACCATCAATCGCAATAAAAAATCGCTCACCGTAGACATTACCACGCCAGCGGGGCAAGCCATTATCAAACAGCTTGCCATTGATAGCGATATTCTAGTAGAAAATTTTAAGGTCGGCGGGCTTAAAAAATACGGCTTAGACTACGACAGCCTAAAACAAGACAATCCGCGTCTGATTTATGCGTCTTTAACAGGATTTGGGCAGACAGGGCCAGATGCCAAGCGTCCCGGTTATGATTATATTATCCAAGGTCTGTCAGGGCTGATGAGTATCACGGGTCCCAGCGATGGCGAACCACACAAGGTCGGTGTGGCAGTCGTTGATTTATTTGCAGGCTTACAGCTGACCATTGGTATCCAAGCGGCGTTATTGGCCCGTCAAAATACAGGACTGGGACAACATGTGGATGTGGCATTGCTCGATAGTGCGCTTGCCATGTTGGCAAACGTCGGTATGAACCATCTGGCGTCAGACAAAGTACCACCAAGACTGGGTAATCAACATCCAAATATCGTGCCTTATCAAGTATTTACCGCTAAAGGGCAAGCGCACTTTATTTTAGCTTGTGGCAATGACAGCCAGTTTGCCAAACTATGCGATGTACTCTCAGTCGATTGGCACACTGACGAGCGTTTTATGACCAATCCTGCCCGCGTTGCCCATCGGGAGCTTCTGTGTGATGCGCTGACCAAGCAATTCGCTCAGCGTCCACGCGCCCACTGGTTAGAGGTTTTAGAGCAGGCAGGTATTCCGTGCGGGGCGATTCATAATATCGCTGAAGCTCTGTCCATGCCGCAAGCGCTGGCCCGTGAGATGATTGTTGATTTTGCAGCGCTTGGCAGTCCTGTACGCGCACTTGGCAATCCGATCAAACTATCCGCTTCACCTATAAGCTATCGCTCGCCGCCACCCAAGTTGAGTGAGCATACCGATAGTACCTTGGCTACGCTCGGTTACGATAATGATATGATCGCCAAACTCAAAGCCGATGGAATTGTTTAGTGAAGTGTTTAAAAGAAGCGCAACATTAACCCCTTTATCTTAATGAGCGCTAAAGCCCAAACGTTGCTCAATTTGCTCAGCCAACTCAATCAGCACGGCACTGACTTCAGCCCGCTTTGCTTCGTACTCTCCTTGCAAAAAACTGACTGCCATACCAGCGACGGCAGTGCCTGAAGCATTACGGATATAAGTGCCTAAGCAGTACATACCATCGCGCAGTTGCCCATCATCGAGTGACACTCGACTTTCATGTATCGCTGCAAGTTCGATGGATAAATCTGTAAAATTACTGACGCCATGTTGTGTCATGGGCGTCGGAAACCTCTCTTTATACAATAACTTTATGCTGTCCATAGACATGGTTGACAGCATGGCTTTACCTGTCGCAGAAAATACGGCAGGTACTCGAACTCCGGCTCGAAAGGTAAAGCCGAGCGGGGCGGGTGACTCATGACAGGCCAAAAACACCACTTCCCCCAGATCCAGCTTAGACAAGGTGACCGTGTGCTGAAGTAGGACTGGGTACTGTACGATAAGGTCTTTAAACAACTGTACAACGCCTTGCTGCTGCTCATATTTGCCTGCCCAATACATCAAATAAGAGCCTAGATGAAAGCGACTGTCCGTATCTTTATAGATGACATGTTTGTTCAGTAAGCTTTGCAAAATATTATGAGTTGAGCTACGAGGAAGCGCCAACTCTTTAGCGATATGAGCAGCAGTAAGAGGGTGAGGACTGTCTGTAATCAAATCCAAAATTTGAAACGTTTTGTCCAATGCAGGGACAGCGGTCGAGCTCATAAGTAACCTATCAAAGTTAATAAAATCAATATTGTATAAAAATGTCGCGATAAATAATCATGAAAATGCGAATAAGGGTTGCAAACCAGAAGCGATCATTCCTATAATGATGTCTCATATATAGAATACTTGTTCAGTATATTGAACAAGTATGAAAGTATCAATAATTATTTGACAAACCTATTATATCCATTCTTATAAATATTTAACCTCAAATGACAAGGAGCGTCAAAATGTCACAGTCTACGCTACAGTTATCGAATCCTGATCTACTCAAACAATCCTGTCTCATCAAAGATGGTTGGCATGCGGCCAGTGATGAAGCCACCCTTGAGGTCAATAATCCCTTTAACGGTGAACTTATTGGTACGGTGCCAAGTCTCACTACCAAAGATGTGAATGACGCAGTTGCCTACTCGCATGAAGTACAAACCGCTTGGGCGGCCAAAACTGCGCAAGAGCGTGCAGATCTGTTGCAAAAATGGGCAGATCTCATCGATGCCAATAAAGAAGATCTTGCTATTATCATGACGGCTGAGCAAGGTAAGCCTTTAACCGAATCACGTGGTGAAGTTGGCTATGCCAATAGCTTTATTCGTTGGTTTGCAGAAGAAGGCAAGCGTGTCTATGGCGATGTCATCCCTGCGAACAAGTCACAACTGCGCCATGTCATCCTAAAACAACCCGTTGGCGTTTGCGCAGCTATCACCCCATGGAACTTTCCAGCGGCAATGATTACGAGAAAGGCGGCGCCTGCATTGGCGGCAGGCTGTACGATGATCATCAAACCTGCGACCGAAACCCCATTTTCTGCTCTAGCATTAGGCGTATTGGCTGAGCAAGCGGGCATTCCAGCAGGCGTTATTCAAGTGGTCACTGGCAAAGCATCAACCATCGGCGACATTTTAACGGGCGATGCCCGTATTCATAAGCTATCGTTTACTGGCTCTACTGAAGTCGGTCGAACGCTGATGGCTCAATGTGCGCCAACCATTAAGAAGTTATCACTAGAGCTTGGTGGTAACGCACCATTTATCGTCTTTGACGATGCCGATTTAGAGGCAGCGGCGGATGGCTTAATCGCCTCTAAATACCGCAATGCTGGGCAAACCTGTGTTTGCGCCAACCGCATCTATGTGCAAGACAGCATTAAAGATCAATTTTTAGACGTGTTCGTTAAAAAAGTGGCTGAGCTTAATGTTGGTAATGGTATGGATGACGGCGTCGATATCGGCCCTCTTATTAATCAAAAAGCCTTAGAAAAAGTACAAGCACTGCTAAAAGATGCGCTAGATAAAGGGGCAACGCTCATCGCTGGTGGCAGCACGAATAACGCCTCAGAGCTGACCTACAATCCGACTGTGATTACAGATATTAGCCACGATATGGACATTGCCTCTGAGGAAATCTTTGGTCCTATCGCGACCATCTTTACCTTCAAAGACGAAGCAGAGGTCATCCGTCAAGCCAACGACACGATCTATGGTTTGGCCGCGTATTTTTACAGTGGGGATTATGCACGCTCATGGCGCGTGACCGAAGGACTTGAGTACGGCATCATCGGCCATAATACGGGCTTGATCTCTACGGAAGTTGCGCCATTTGGCGGCGTGAAGCAGTCAGGCTTTGGCCGTGAAGGCTCAAAATACGGCATTGAAGAGTATGTGGTGACCAAATACTGGTGCTCTGATATCAGTTAATAGTGTCGATAAACGATTCATTATTAGTAAGACATTTTAGACATCTTTGGGGGTTTACGACAAACGAGTCCCATTCGCGGTCTAGCACATATCCAATAAACCAGCAGTCAACCGCCAATCAACTAATGGCACTTATGTTACAAATAAAGAAAAGGACATTCTTATGACAACGACCAATCAATCACTACTAGAGCGCCGCAAAGCGGTATTACCAACAGGACTTGGTGTGGCCTTTCCTATCTTTGCAGAAAAAGCAAAGAACTCAGAAGTATGGGATATTGAAGGCAATCGCTATATCGATTTTGTCGGCGGCATCTCAGTATTAAACACGGGGCACAGCCATCCAAAAATCACTCAGCGCGTGCACGAGCAGCTAGACAAATTTACGCATACTGCTGCCCAGATGATCAACTATGAGTGCTATGTTGATTTGGCTGAGAAACTGTGCGAAAAAGCCCCTATCAGCGGTGACACAAAGGCTTTCTTTTTGACCACGGGGGCAGAAGCCGTCGAAAACTGCATTAAGATTGCTCGTGCTAAAACGGGGCGTCCAGGGGTGATCTCTTTCGTTGGTGGCTGGCATGGCCGCACCTTAATGTGCATGAGTCTCACGGGCAAAGTACTGCCTTACAAAAAGAATTTTGGTCCTATGCCAGGCCCTGTGTTTCATGCCCTGTTCCCTGCTGAAGAGTTAAATGTCACAGAAGCACAAGCCCTACATAGCCTTGAGATGATTTTCCAAGCAGATATCGACCCTAGTGAAGTGGCGGCAATGATCATAGAGCCAGTACAGGGTGAGGGCGGCTTTCACCAAGTAACCCCATCATTTGCCAAAGCGTTACGCGATATCTGTGATATGCACGGCATCGTTCTTATTTTTGATGAAGTACAGTGTGGTTTTGCCAGAACAGGTACGCTGTTTGCGAGTGAGCAGTTGGGCGTTGAGCCGGATCTGATGACCAGTGCCAAGAGTTTGGCGGGTGGTTATCCTATCTCGGCAGTTATTGGTCGCGCTGAGATTATGGACGCGCCGCAAGTGGGCGGTTTGGGTGGTACTTATGCTGGTAACCCATTGGCGTGTGTGGCTGCGCTTGCCGTCATAGAAGTGATCGAAGAAGAAAATCTGCTTGAGCGCAGTGTTGAGATTGGTGACAAAATTGAGGCGTTCTTAAAAGGTCTCAATCTGAGCAGTATCGGTAATATTCGTCACAAAGGCGCTATGTTAGCGTTCGATTTGATCGATAGTGAAGGCAGACCCGATACCGTGGCAACTGCTAACCTAAAAGCAAAATCATTTGAGCAAGGTTTGCTATTAGCGTCTTGCGGGATGTATGGCAATGCGATACGTGTGATGGTGCCACTGACCGTTGAAGACGAAGTACTACAAGAAGGCCTTGATATTATCAAAGGTATTCTAACGGCTTAAGAGGTAGCAAGCCTCATTTTATTTACTATAGCGACGGATCGCTTTTAATCACACACTGACTTTGGTTAAAAAGTTGTAGTTACGATAATGGCAAGGCTGCCCTCATGACACTCGCTTTGAGTGTGTTGTTCAACGGCGCCTTGCAAATCAAGGCGCCGTTTCTGTTTCTGTTTTTGCTGTGACTGTTGAACACTAGACAAAGAACACACGACCGCTTTGAGACGAAAAGGCGTACATAGTAAATACGATGGGAGCTATCCCACTAAACACAAATGGTGTAACTGTAAAAGGTTCACACGGATGATACACAGACAAGGAGTAGGTTATGTCTGAACTACGAAAATCGCTAGGGACGTTAGATATTATTGCCCTCGCATTTGGTGCTATGGTTGGTTGGGGCTGGGTGGTTTTGGCTGGCGGTTGGATTTTATCTGCGGGTACTTGGGGGGCGATGCTGGCGTTTTTGGTAGGCGGGCTGGCGGTGATACTGATTGGTGTTACTTATGCTGAGCTTGCAGCCTCAATGCCCATTACTGGGGGAGAGCATACTTATACGCATCGAGCATTAGGGGTCAATGTCTCCTTTATCTGCTCGTGGAGTATTTTATTTGGTTATTTTTCAGTGGTGGCTTTTGAAGCCGTTGCCTTGCCGACGGTCGTAGAGTATTTTATTCCTAACTACAGCCAAGGTTATCTCTGGACCATTGCTGGCTGGGAGGTCTACGCCACTTGGGTGGGTGTGGGGATGCTGGGATCGGTCATTGTCACTTGGCTGAATGTTCGCGGTATGGAAGTCAGTGCTTGGTTTCAAAAAACCGCTGTACTGGGTATTTTGTTTGTCGGTACCTTATTGTTCATCGGTGCTGTACTCTTCAATCCTGAGACTTCAAACTCAGTGCAAGCGCCAGCCTTTATCGGGGGTATCGGCGGTATCATGGCCGTTATTGTGATGGTGCCCTTTATGTTTGTGGGTTTTGATGTCATTCCGCAGGCGGCAGAAGAGATTGATCTGACTCGTCCTAATATTGGCAAATTTCTGATTGTTTCTATTGTCGTTGCCGTCATATGGTATGTCGGTATTGCTTGGAGTGTGGGTACAACGTTGCCATTGATACAAGCAGAAAACTCGACGCTTGCTACTGCTGATGCAATGACTAATGCATGGCAAGGCAAATGGGCGGGTATTTTATTGGTGATTGGTGGCGTCCTTGGTATTTTGTCCAGCTGGAATGCGTTCTTGATTGGTGGTAGTCGTCTGCTTTATGCCATGTCAAAAGCCCATATGTTGCCAGCGTTCTTGGGTAAACTGCATCCAAAATATAATACGCCCGTCAATGCGATTTTGTTGATTGGTGGTTTGGCGACGCTTGCGCCATTATTTGGTCGTAAAATGTTGGTTTGGATTGTTGATGCTGGTGGTTTTGGTATCGTCATTGCCTATACTTGTGTTGCGATATCGTTCTTAGTGCTTCGTTATCGTGAGCCTGATATGGTGCGGCCATTTAAAATACCCGCCGGTAAGCTGGTCGGCATGATAACGATTGCACTGAGTATTGGTATGTTAATATTATATATGCCAGGTATGCCCTCAGCACTGACAGCGATTGAATGGTGGATCTTCTTGGGTTGGACAGTGCTTGGTATCGTGTTGTACGGTTATGCAAGGGTGAAATATCCGGGGATTAGTGAGTCGATTATGGCAGAAGAGCTGCGTGAATTAAAAATCGTCAATCAGTTATGGTTAAAAGACAATCCACCTAAACGATAAAATTGTTAATGAGAGACGTTTTTAAATAAGTTGTCCTTCAAAACAAAAGCCTAACATGCAATGTTAGGCTTTTTTTCTGAACTGTCCCGTCCTGAAATAAATTATCATATTTAGGTCAAAATGAATTGATGATAGACCTAGACTTATAGATCTTTGTTGTTTTGAATGATACCTTTTTGAACGATACTTTTTTGGCTGCTATCGTCTTGAACGGTGTCTGAGTCAGTTGGCATCTTGGACTTATTTGTCGTTTTAGGCGTTTTTTTTAGCAGCTTGACTTTAGCGTCTTTATTTGGAGGCTCAGGCTGTAGAGTGGTGGTCGCAGCGTTTGTATCAGGCGACTTACGGATAGAGTCAGAGGGTTTTTTTAAGCTTCTTTTGATTCTATTTACTGCTGCGGCATCGGTTTCGGCTTGTTCTTCTGCTAGCGCTATGTCGTACAGATCTTGATAGACGGCTAGGGTTTCTTCAATCATCTCGCGCATGGTGAATTTATTTGTCATTTCAGGACGCGTGACGCTTTCTAATTGGTTTTTAACGGCCTTACATAGGGCTTTGGCGTTGTACTTTTTAACCAGACCTTGCGGATAGAGCGGCTGTAGAATCTCACTAAAGGCCGCTTGGTCCCAACCAATAACAGGCGTGCCTAAATGAATCGCTTGTAGGGCATTGATACCAATCGATTCAGGCTCATTAGCGAGCGCCATCACGATATTCGCTGCTGAGAGCCACTCACGCATGTCGTTACGTTTGCTGCCTACATAAGTGATGCATTCAGCCAAACCTAGTGCATTGGTACGCTGACGAAAGTCCTCATGAGCGACGTCATCATCTCTGTAATCCTCATCCATAATAATGACGTGGATATTAGGGAACTGCTCTTGTAAATTGCCCAAAATATCAATCAACCACTCTTGGCCGTACTCGTTACCGATGACCGTGGGAAACACTAGCCACTTCTTATGCTCAAGCTCAGGGTATTCAGCGAAAGTGTGCCGTAACCAATAGACTGAAGGGTTATGTCGGTAAGGGTAGCGGCGAGTATCGACCCCGCGATAGATTCGTTTAATGGTTTTAGGGTCCGCGTCTTCAAGACGTAGCCCTTTTTTTAGATAATTGGTCACACTATCAGACACCGTAATGATGGTGTCGACAGCAAGCAGTGCTTGTGAATATTTATTGATAGGATAAAAGCCATACATGGTTGAGACCAGTTTTGGCATGCGCTTGACACGCGCGCGGCGTAGGGCTAAATGTAGTATCCATGCAGGCGTGCGCGAATGTACATGAATAACGTCAGGATCGTATTTTTCAATCAGCCGGCGCAGTGCGGTGACTTGCAGTAGTGACAGCCAAGACTTTTTATTCATGTGCAGCTGATGATATATATTCCCGTCACGCTTTAGGCGTTTCACCAAATCATTGTCCTCATCAGCGCTGGAGACGATGATGGAGGTATGCTCGTTTTTGACCAAGGCGCGTCCAAGATGAAAAATACCGCGCTCGGATTCATCATGCTTTAAGGACGACAGTAAGCGCATAACTTTCATAATAGCGTGGGTCACCAGTTAATATAATAATATCAAGCTGCTATTGTCAGTTAAAAGTGATTAAAACTCAACCTTCACGCACTAAAAAAGGCCTTGAGTACGCAAGGCCTTTTTTAGGCGTAGTCGTTATCTATTCTCAATACTTTAAGGGTCGCTTTACGGCTACTGAACCTTTGCTCGTATAACCACGGTTTGTGTGGCATTAGGGTCGAGATTTACCAAATTCCACTTAAGACCAGAATAGCTCTCTTGAATGACGGTGGTCTTGCCAACTTGTTGAATGGTTTGATAACGGTTGCCACCCGTGGTCGCAAGCGTTGGCAACGGGCTATTTAATGATAGTAGCTGTATGCCATTTGGTAACGAAACCATCGCATTGATGTCGTTTACTGGCTGAGTTGTCGTATTAGTATAAGTGGTATGGTATTCAATGATATCACCTGGCGCGATATGATTGGCAGGAACTGCGACTTCACGGCCAGCGCTATTTTTTAAGATTTTCATGACCTTGGTTTGGGCGTTGACGATATCAGGCGTACTAAATGTTGGTGTTAGTTGCAGGGCGTCTAAAGAAGTCGTTGTGGTGATTTGATTGCTGATTGGTTGCGGCGTGACATGGGTCGTAACTGGTAACACTTGAGTTACGGTATTGATAGGCGTGGAGATGACATCGACCTTGGTAACTTTATGGGTAACCTGATTGGACACAGGCACACTAGTGACAGTGGTGCGGCCTTGCATCATGACCGTGTTATTAGTGCCACTTTGCCGGACGACATAGCGTGGGACAGTGGTGACTTGAGTTACTGAATAAGGCATACCATCTCGCATGGTGATACCATTCGGTGTGGCAGTGATGATGGCTGTTTTGCCATCAGAATACTGTTCAACGACGGTAGTGCTGCTGCCTGCTGTCGAGTTAATGGCGATTTCAGGCGCAGCATTGGCTGTAGAAGCCGCGAGGGCTATACCTGCTAACATTAAAAACATGGCTGTGGTTATGGATGTGGTTTGGGCACTTGTTTTTTTGGTAGTAATAATGCCTGTTGATGTATCAACGCGCATGACCATAAAAGACTCCTTTAAAATAACAGTCAATGAAACAGCAAATAAATAACGCTTAGACAAGAAAACCCCTTGTTACTTAACATGACCAGCACGTCAAATAACAAGGGGATTAGTATGGATAAAGGCCAATACTGGCATTTACTAAGCCATCATTATTTTTTGCCCGATACCCAACCAAACGGCTAAGCAATCTCTACTCAAGTAATTATGCGCTAAAAATATTTGAGTAGAACAGCAGCATTGTGTAACTACTACGCTATAAATAACGATACTTTGTGTTAGTTTTGCTTACTGTCTAAACCAACGACGGTTTTATACACTGTCAGAAGCGACTGCTATCAAAGCGTCTTTATCACAAAATTTGTGACAGTCAGAAAAACTAATCATATATGACTTTCATTATTTCGTACTCGACCACACCCTTTGGGGTTTCGATACGCACTTCATCGCCTTCAAACTTACCAATAAGGCCGCGAGCGATGGGTGAGTTGACTGAGATTTTGCCCGCTTTAAAGTCGGCCTCATCATCACCAACGATTTTGTACTGTTTTTCTTCTTCAGTGTCCATGTTTTCGATGATGACGCTCACACCGAATACCACACGACCATCTTTTGGTAGAGTGGTTGGGTCGATGACTTGGGCCGCACCGAGTTTGGCTTCGATATCACGGATACGCGCTTCACAAAAACCTTGTTGTTCGCGTGCTGCGTGATACTCAGCGTTTTCTTTTAAATCGCCGTGTTCGCGGGCTTCAGCGATAGAAGCGGTAATGCGTGGACGGTCGACACTTTTTAACTGTTTTAATTCGGCTTCTAAAGCCGCATGTCCTTGCGGAGTCATGGGATAACGTTGCATGTTTTTTCCTTAAACCAATAACACCACACCATCTCCTACTCTTAGCGAATAGTGAGATGGTGTTAGCGTTGTTGCAATGAGTATGAAATATAAAAAGAGTGAGGTTCAGGCTGTATAAACTGTAAACGCCCTGTCATGTATGAGCATATATACTCATAAACTGAGGCGTACTGAACCTTATGTAATAAAAAGCATAGTCGCAGTTTAGCCACTATGCTTTTAGGTCTGTCTTTTTAAAGGTATTATTTTTTTAAAGCACTATTGTCATATAAAAACCCATAACAGGTTTCGCATAAGCTTTTACATAAGCCTGACAGTTATGCTTAATCTACTGAAATTATTCAGCCACGTCAATAGTCTTTGCTTGTTCATGTAAATCTTGCAGTTTGTAAACTTCAAACGGTAAGTCAATCGCATAAGATTTACAGACCGCATCTGCCGCCCCTAAGGTGGTGACATAGAACACTTTGCTTTGTAGGGCGCTACGGCGGATAGAGAAAGAATCTTCTTGTGCTTGCTTGCCTTCAGTCGTATTGATAATAAGATCGATTTTGCCATTTTTCAAGGCATCGACGATATGTGGGCGACCTTCAGTGACTTTGTTAATTTGCTTACACTCAATACCTGCGTCGCTCAGTACTTTTTGCGTCCCTGTCGTTGACACGATGTTAAAGCCAAAGTCGGCAAGCTGGCGGGCAATAGGAGCAATTTGCGCTTTGTCACTGTCACGAACTGAGATAAAGACGGTCTTGGTCTCGCCCTCAGTAGGTAGACCTGGCAAGCGCTCGTTACTACCGATTATGGCTTTGTAAAATGCTTCGCCAAAGGTTTTGCCCACGCCCATGACTTCACCCGTTGATTTCATCTCAGGGCTCAAGATAGGGTCCACACCTGGGAACTTGGCAAACGGGAATACCGCTTCTTTGACCGCATAAAACGCAGGAACGATCTCAGTCGTAAATCCTTGGTCTTTAAGCGACGTGCCAGCCATACAGCGAGCCGCGACTTGCGCTAAGGAAGTACCGATACATTTAGAAACGAATGGCACGGTACGGGCAGCACGTGGGTTCACTTCTAAGATATAAACCGTTTCACCTTTTACCGCGAACTGTACGTTCATTAAGCCAATCACACCAAGCTCTTTTGCCATGGCGACCGTTTGTGCGCGCATCACGTCACACAGCTCATCAGACAGCGAGTAAGGCGGCAATGAGCAAGCTGAGTCACCAGAGTGGACGCCTGCCTGTTCGATATGTTGCATGATACCGCCGATGACGACGTCGGTACCATCACAGACACAATCCACATCGACTTCGATAGCGTCATCTAAGAAGCGATCTAGCAATACTGGTGCTTCATTTGACGCTTGGACGGCAGTGCGCAAGTAGTGTCTGAGTTCCTCTTCGTTATAGACGATTTCCATGGCACGGCCGCCCAATACATAAGAGGGGCGGACAACCAATGGATAGCCCACGTCTTTTGCTTTGACCAAGCCGTCTTCTAAGCTGGTTGCTAGGGCGTTTGATGGTTGCACTAGGTTGAGCTGCTGAATCATATGCTGGAAGCGCTCGCGGTCTTCTGCGCGGTCGATAGCGTCAGGGCTGGTACCAATGATTTTAACGCCAGCTGATTCTAATGCACGCGCAAGCTTCAATGGTGTTTGACCACCGAACTGGACAATCACACCGTCAGGGTTCTCGATACGGACAATCTCAAGCACATCTTCAAGCGTGATTGGCTCGAAATACAAGCGATCAGAGGTATCATAATCGGTTGAAACCGTTTCAGGGTTACAGTTGACCATGATGGTCTCGTAACCATCAGCGCGCATGGCAAGCGCTGCGTGCACACAGCAGTAGTCAAACTCGATGCCTTGACCGATACGGTTAGGACCGCCACCGATGACCATGATTTTTTTGTTATCTGTTGGGTTGGCTTCACACTCGCTATCGTACGTCGAGTACATATAAGCAGTGCTGGTGGCAAATTCTGCTGCACACGTATCCACACGCTTATAGACTGGATAAACGTTCAAGTCCCAACGTTTGGTGCGTAGCTGCTTTTGTGAGACACCAAGCAGTTTGGCCAACCGTAGATCTGACAAGCCTTTACGCTTAAAGCTACGGAGGTTTTTCTCGTTCAGACCACCAAAGCCGAGTGATTTTACGGTGGCTTCTGTTTTGACAATGTCTTCAATCTGTACCAAGAACCAAGGGTCAATCTTGGTGAAGTTAAACACTTCATCGACACTCATACCGACGCGAAAAGCATCCGCGACGTAGTAAATGCGTTCAGGCGTTGGGATGGTTAGGCGGTTAATGATTTCAGAACGAGCTTTTTCAACGCTCACTTTCGATAAGTCAATTTGCTCATCAAAACCATCGGCACCCGTTTCCATACCGCGCAGTGCTTTTTGCATCGATTCTTGGAAATTACGACCAATCGCCATGACTTCACCGACCGACTTCATCTGCGTCGATAGGATGTTATCCGCTTGTGGGAATTTTTCAAAGTTAAAACGCGGTATCTTAGTGACCACATAATCAAGGGCAGGCTCAAAGCTTGCTGGCGTTTTACCACCAGTGATGTCGTTTTGCAATTCATCTAGCGTGTAACCAATGGCCAGTTTGGCAGCGATTTTGGCAATCGGGAAACCAGTGGCTTTTGAGGCGAGGGCAGAGGAGCGTGACACACGTGGGTTCATCTCGATGACGACCATGCGGCCTGTGTCAGGGTTGATACCGAACTGGACGTTTGAACCGCCCGTTTCCACACCGATCTCACGCAGTACTGCTAAAGACGCATTACGCATGATTTGATATTCTTTATCGGTCAATGTTTGCGCTGGTGCCACGGTGATCGAGTCGCCCGTGTGTACACCCATTGGATCAAAGTTTTCGATGGCACAAATGATGATGCAGTTGTCGTTTTTGTCACGAACCACTTCCATCTCGTACTCTTTCCAACCGATTAAGGACTCATCGATCAGTAGTTGATGGTTCGGTGATAAGTCAAAGCCTCGCTCACAAATCTCAATAAACTCATCGCGGTTGTACGCGATACCGCCTCCTGAGCCGCCCATGGTGAATGAGGGACGAATGATACACGGATAGCCCATTTTCTCTTGAGTCGCAAAGGCCTCTTCCATGGTTTCAGCCGTTTCAGCACGTGGACACTCAAGACCAATACGCTTCATGGCTTGGTCAAATAAGTTGCGATCTTCTGCCATCTCAATCGAGTCTTTGGTCGCGCCAATCAGCTCGCAATTGTACTTGGTTAACACGCCATGCTTGTCCAACTCTAGAGCACAGTTTAGCGCCGTCTGTCCGCCCATGGTTGGCAAGATGGCATCAGGGCGCTCTTTGGCAATGATTTGCTCAACCGTCTGCCAGGTAATCGGCTCGATATAGGTGGCGTCTGCCATGACAGGGTCGGTCATGATGGTCGCAGGGTTTGAGTTGACCAAGATGACGCGGTAGCCTTCTTCTTTTAGTGCTTTACACGCCTGCGCGCCTGAGTAGTCAAACTCACATGCTTGACCGATGACGATAGGGCCTGCGCCAATGATAAGAATGCTTTTGATGTCGGTACGTTTTGGCATAGTTAGGGCTACCTTCGTTGGGTGATATTTTAATGAATCTCTATTTTTAATAAAGCTTATGGCGTTTTATATTTACAGTACTGCTCAAACCGCTTTTAGCGATTCAAGCATGACTTATTATCAAGTTATAATGAACATTTAAGTTTGGGCAGTTTTAGCCTTTTCCATCATCTCAGCAAATTTATCAAACAATGGCGCACAGTCGTGCGGGCCAGGGCTGGCTTCTGGGTGACCTTGGAAGCTAAAGACGGGCTTATTGGTCAGCTCAATCCCTTGGTTGGTACCATCAAATAGTGAGCGATGCGTGGATTTGACATTGTCAGGGAGCGTGTCTTCATCAACCGCAAAACCGTGGTTTTGACTGGTAATCATGACCGTACCAGCGGCTAAGTCTTGTACCGGATGGTTGGCACCATGATGACCGGTTTTCATTTTGATGGTGCTAGCACCGCTGGCAAGACCAATCAGCTGGTGGCCTAAGCAAATACCGAAGGTTGGGATATCTGTTTCTTCAATGATGTGACGGACGCTATCGATCGCGTAATCACAAGCAGCAGGGTCGCCTGGGCCATTTGATAAGAAGATACCATCTGGGTTCATCGCTAATACGTCTTTGATTGGTGTTTGCGCTGGTACGACTGTCACATGACAACCACGGTCGACAAGCATACGCAAGATATTGGTTTTGCTACCGAAGTCGTAAGCGACGACATTGTATTTTGCGTCAACATGGGTGCCAAGCTGCTTAAAGAATCCACCAGTACCGCTGTCGTGACTACCCGGTACGTCACGGTTGAGTAGAGTGTCTGATAGATCCCAGCTGCCCGCTGTCCATTCAAAGCTGTCCTTGGTACAGCACTCTTTTGCCAAGTCCATGCCTTTTAGGCCAGCAAACCCTTGTGCCAGCTCAATCGCTTTTTGCTCGTCATCAGCGCTGATTGTCTCACCATTTGACGCAGTCATGATACAACCGTTCTGCGCCCCTTTATCGCGTAACAGGCGTGTCAACTGACGTGTGTCAATTTCAGCGATAGCGACGGTATTATGACGCTGTAGATAGTCGCTTAGTGACTCTGAGTTGCGGAAGTTTGACGTTGCCATTGTCGCATCACGAATGATGAGGCCGTCTGCCCACACTTGATGACCATTACCAGACTCAGTGTCCTCGGCATTGGTGCCTGTGTTGCCAATGTGTGGATAGGTGAGGGTCACGAGCTGGCGTGCATAACTGGGATCGGTTAGGATTTCTTGGTACCCTGTCATGGCTGTATTAAACACCACCTCACCGACACGATGACCAAGGCTGCCGATACTGACACCGCGAAAGATCGTACCGTCTGCTAGTGCCAAAATTGCTTGTATTTCTGTCGATGAATTCAAGGATTGCCTCCGCTATTATGTGTGAGTATCGTGACTTTTTGCGTTCAAAATTTTGAAGAAAGTGACTTTTTAGATCTATCTAACGGCAGCTAAATAAACATAAAAAAAGCGGCAAACCCAAAAATTTTCCACAAAAAAGCGAGAAGACATTAAAGATGAAAACTACAAAACCCACTAGATAGTGAATAGGTAACTTGCATCATGTCCGCTCGCTTAGGCACAGATTTTGCGTATTATATACAAAATAGGCTGGTATGGCTAGCGTTAAAGGCAAACATAGCGATTAAAACTGGTAATGCACAGAAAGTCCATAATAATCAGGGGCAAGATTGGTGGTGACTATCAGTTGATCATTATAGCTTTTTGTCAAATACACGCTGCTGGCCACTCCTAGCGCTGCACCAGCCAGTACATCAGCCACGTCATGTTTGTCTGCTTGAACGCGGCTATAACCCACAAAGCTTGCACCAACATAGGCAGGAATACTATATTCTAGCCCATAGCGTTTGTGGATAAAGCTTGCGCCTTGGAACGCTATAGAAGTGTGTCCTGAAGGGAATGAATCGTTATCACTGCTATCGGGTCGTTCTTTATCAACGGTTGACTTTAGAGCATAAGTTACGGCAAGATTGGCTGCAAACGACTGATAAAATTGCTGACGACCCTGCTTATCATTCATGTGATAAGTGCTCCCGTAGGCAATGGCAGGTATGGTGAGAGCAATAATATCACCTGCTCGTTCCACATCAGAGGTATCGGCTGCATAACAGGGTGCGGCCACCACCAAGCTACTTGCTAACACTATGGTGGAGGTATATTTTTTGTGCTGCATTGTATGATTCCTAAGCATAATTTTGGCTGCTGCTTTGTCGTAGTGATCAAAGTACTCAAGGCGACTGCTTTAGCGGATTGTACTATCAAAACCGCGAAAGAGGACTCCACCCGATATTAGGGTGGCGGTGAATTTCGCTTAGTGTTTATTATATAGTCATAAAAACTATATACTGAAATAAGCTATAATAAATTTTAGAAATTATTTTAAAAAACACAGTGAATCGGCACTATGAAAATCAACAAAGCGTACAAATTTAGGCTTGAGCCTAATGCAGAGCAGGAGATTATCTTAAATAATCTTGTCGGCTCAGCACGTTTTGTTTGGAATCAAATGCTGGCAATATCGTTTGAGATATTTGCTAAAAATGAGTTTATCAATGCCACCAACCTCGTTAATAAAATCGTTAGTTTAAAGAACAATCCTGATTTTGCCTTTCTGAAATCTAGCTCTAATGCCGTGTCCTTACAACAAAAGGTACGTGACTTAGCAGCAGCTTGGTCACGATTCTTTGACCCCAAAGTACACGCCAGATTAAAAGAAAATAAAAACAAACCTCGTAAACCCAAGTTCTTTAAACTGGCTGATGGCACGGAGATCCAGCATCGACCTCTAATGCCACAATTTAAGCGCAAATCCGATGGGCGTGACTCCATTCGCTTGGTTCAGTTTGATAAGTACTGCCGTATTGAGGGCAACCGAGTCAAACTACCTAATGGTATTGGCTTGGTGAAATTCAGAAAATCACAAGACATCATCGGCACGATTAAAAACGTCACCATCAGCAAAAAATCAGGTCACTGGTACGTGTCATTTGGCACTGAGCGCGAACTGGCACAGACCCCTCGTCACCCTGCCACAAGCGCCATTGGCTTGGACATGGGCATCACCAAACTACTCACCACCTCAAACGGTGAGGTTATCAAACCCAAGAACAGCTTTAAAGCCAACCAGATCAAACTTGCCAAGCTGCAACGAGGGTTGGCAAAAAAAGTAACATTCAGTGAAAACTGGAAAAAGCAAAAGCATAAGATTCAAAAACTACACCATCATATCGCCAATGTCAGACAGGACTACTTGCACAAACTCACCACCAGCATCAGCAAAAACCACGCCATGATTGCTTGTGAGGATTTAAAAGTCGCCAATATGTCGACATCAGCAAGTGGGTCGATGGAGAACAAAGGCCGTCAGGTCAAAGCCAAGTCAGGGTTAAACAAATCCATTTTAGATCAAGGCTGGGGTATGATGGTCAATATGCTTGAGTACAAGCAGCAATGGCGCGGTGGATTACTGATCAAAGTAAACCCACGCTACACCAGCCAAACCTGTTTTAACTGTCAGCATATCGCCAAGGAAAATAGACAAACTCAAGCAAAATTCGAGTGCGTCAAATGTGGTCATAAAGCCAACGCTGATATTAATGCAGCTCGTAATATTTTATCGGCAGGACATGCCGTTTTGTCTGCGGAGGGAGGATGCAATAAAGGTCGCCCGATGAAACAGAAAACAAGTGACATTCGTGAGAAAGTCGCCTAAGAGCTTAGGCTTTTAGAATCCCCCACTTGAGCTTGGCGAAAGTGGTGGGAGTATGTCAAAAAAGCCCATTATCCTTAATGAGGAAAAAACTATGATTTATCAGTATTTAGACAAAGTGCCTGAATTTGCCGTGCCATTTAACGGTTGGGTGGCAGACTCAGCTCAAGTGATGGGTGATGTATATTTGGGTCATCAAGCCAGTGTTTGGTTTGGCGCAGTGATTCGCGGTGATAACGAACGCGTCCACATTGGTGACTATAGCAACGTGCAGGAAAACAGCGTTATCCATACCGATGCGGGTATTGAGGTAAAAGTTGGCAACTATGTCACCATTGGTCATTTAGCGATGCTCCATGGCTGCGAAATCGGCGATAATAGTTTGATCGGTATTGGGGCGATCGTGCTAAACCATGCCAAAATTGGCAAAAACTGTATCATTGGTGCCAATGCTTTGGTCACCGAAGGTAAAGAGATTCCCGATAATTCTCTTGTCATGGGCTCGCCTGCCAAAGTCGTCAAAACACTGACCGATGAGCAAGCTGCTATGTTGAGAATGTCAGCGGAGCACTATGCTGAGCGCTGCCAGAAGTTCAAAACGGGCCTAAAAGAAATCGCCATGCCAAGCTAAGCGTTAGCCAATAGCGGAGTCGTATAAAAAGTGAGTGGGTGATATTGGGCGATCTTTTTATATTTTTTAGGCGTTAAGTCATCAGCATCATCACCAGCCAAATAATGGCAAAAATGATAATGCCAATGATAAGTCCGCGAAAAATATCATGGCGTACAGAGTAGTTGTTGAGATAATTATTGTTATTGGCTGTTTCATCGATATTTAGTGCGTTAATGCTTTCTGCCCCAGCGGATTTGCCAACGATGAACCCCATTAAAGCGCCAAGTAGCAACATAAAAGGCGTGAACAACCAAAAAATCTCGCCGTTACCAATACCAACTATTGAGCGAATGACCACAATGGCCAGATCGATCAGCAAACCGCCAAAGCCATACATGACTCCGTTCAAGAGTGCATAAAGCATACGGTCTAAGGGTGACTGATAACGGTTACCTAACTGCCGCTGTCTGATTTCTCTGATTGAGCGAGCAGGTCGACGTGGTTTATTCGGCAAATCGGTTTTATTATTAGGCGATGGCATAGGGTTCTCTGAGCTTTTTATTCAATATGCTAGATACAGTAAGCTACCATAATGTTGCTTGGCAAGCAGTAGCGTTTTGAAAGCTTACTCATCAAATTTTTTATTCATAAAACCACCGTTTCTGTTTTCCAAACCGTTTATAACAAACATGGTTTGTATTAAAAATACCACTCTTTAATAAACAAAATTAAGGCACCTCTATGCAGGCGACACAATTCCAAAATGCGCAAAAAGAACTGGCACTTTTTGACTTAGACCATACGTTGCTCGATGTCGATAGCGACTATCTGTGGGGCGAATATATCGTCAAGCATAACCTCGTCGACGAAGCCGAATATCGCACGGCCAACCAGAAGTTTTACCAAGACTATATCGAAGGCACACTGGATGCGACAGAATACAACGAATTTGTCGCGCAGTTTTTGAGTAGCTTGCCGTTGGATCGGCTTGATGAGCTAAGAGAAGACTATATCAAGTCTGAGATTGAGCCGCATATCCGCCCAAAAGCGATGGAGGTGCTCTGTCAGCACATCGAGCAAGGGCACGATGTGGTGATTATTTCTGCCACCAATGATTTTGTGGTGTCTGCGATTGCCAAACGGTTTGGTATTGCAAAAGCCAATGTATTGGCAACGCCGCTGGAAATAAAAAATGAGCGTTATACGGGTAAGCTCACCGATAAACCAAATTTTCAAGCAGGTAAGATATATCATTTAGATAAGTGGCTAAATAAGCAGCAAGTGGCTGGCATAACGTTTGAGAAGACTTATGCGTATTCAGACTCTAAAAATGACATTCCATTATTGGAATGGGCCGATGTGGCGGTCTGTGTGTCACCTGATGAGGCACTACATGCGCATGCCTTAGCGCATCGCTGGGCAGTGGAGGATTGGTCACTATAGGGTGTTTAATGTGGGGAGAGTCACAATTAGCCAACTATTTAGCGTCAATCTAATTTAAACTAGCGCCCTAGCGTTCATTCACTATCAACAGGATACAACATAGCTGCTGATATAAATGTTACTTGCGTGCTGTGTCTACGCTGACAGAGGCTGCGCAACATTTATGTCAGCAGCGCGTCACTATTTACGTATCAATTTTATTTTGTACCGACTATAGTTATTTATTTTTATTAAAAAAGCACAGGACTATTTATGGAAATCAACCCGTATCAAGAAAAAATCAAAGACTTGTCTGAGCGCGGACAGGACTTGCGGAGGTATCTTTGACTTCGATGGTAAGCAAGAACGCCTAGAAGAAGTCAATTTAGAGTTAGAAAACCCTGAGCTTTGGAATGATCCAGAGCGTGCGACCAAGATCAATAAAGAAAAAAGTCATCTTGATGGGGTCCTCGATGTGGTGGTCTCGCTTGAAACCACGCTAGAAGATGCGTCTGCCATGCTTGAGCTGGCGGTAGAAGCTGAAGATGAGTCGCTACTTGCCGATGTGCAAGCGGAGCTGGATCACGCTGAGACGCGCGTGGCTGATTTAGAGTTTCGCCGCATGTTTAGCGGTGAGATGGACCCGAACAATTGCTATTTGGACATTCAGTCGGGCAGTGGCGGCACCGAAGCGCAAGACTGGGCAGAGATGCTGCTGCGGATGTATACACGCTGGGCCGAAGCACATGGCTTTAAGGTGGATGTGATAGAAGTATCGGCAGGCAGTGTTGCTGGGATTAAATCAGCGACGATTGAGATTAAGGGCGACTATGCCTTTGGTTGGCTTCGTACCGAGATTGGCGTGCATCGTCTCGTCCGTAAGTCACCGTTTGATAGTAATAATGGTCGTCATACGTCATTTGCTGCGGTTTTTGTGTCTCCTGAAATTGATGATAATGTCGAGATTGATATCAATCCAGCAGATTTACGCATTGATACTTATCGCTCATCAGGTGCCGGTGGTCAGCACGTGAACACCACTGACTCTGCCGTTCGTATCACCCATGAGCCTTCAGGCGTGGTAGTAACTTGTCAAAACGAGCGTAGCCAACACGGCAACAAAGCCACCGCGATGAAGATGCTACGTGCTAAGCTCTATGAGCTTGAGATGCAAAAACGCATGGAAAAACAGCAAGCGGTCGAAGACAATAAATCTGACGTAGGCTGGGGCAGTCAAATACGCTCTTATGTACTGGATGACTCGCGTATCAAAGACTTGCGTACGGGCGTTGAAACCTTTAACACGGGTGCCGTGTTAGATGGTGACCTTGATCAATTTATTGAAGCGAGTTTAAAAGCAGGTCTGTAAAAATAACTTTGAAACATTTAAAATCTCATTAAGGACACATTATGCTAAGCGTGAACAAGTATTTTGACGATAAAGTAACGTCTATCGCCTTTCAAACAGCGACCAAACCGGCTACCGTTGGGGTGATGGAAATTGGTGAGTACGAATTTGGCACCAGTGAATTTGAGACCATGAGTGTGGTCAGCGGAGCCTTGACCGTCAAGCTACCGGAAGGTGACGAGTGGCAAACGTTTAGTGCTGGCGAGCAGTTTACCGTTGATGCCAATAAAACCTTCAACGTCAAAGTCGACGTAGAAACGGCTTACTTATGCGTTTATGGTAAGTAACGTTAATTCACTATAAAAATGATACATAGCTGCGAAATAAAGGTTACTTGCTTGCTGTGTCTACGCTGACAGCGGCTGCGCAAAATGTATTCCAGCAGCGCGTCAATATTAGCGTATCCATGCTATTTTGTACTGATAGTAGCATTTTTTAGGTTAAAGCTGTATTTATTACAATCAACGCCAAGTGTTTATCGCTTGGCGTTTTTTTTAGTACTAATTTGAAAGCCTCCAAAGATGAGCGCCAATTGTCAAAATAGGTTTTTACACAGGATTACACTTTATCCGTGGCAAATAAACAGCAAAAAAAACCGTCGTTTATTAAGCTAAAACGTCTAATGTCTCAAACGAGTGTTTTTATGACCAAAGTAAATGAGCAAACGGGCAAGCAAGATGTGCGCCATGATTATGAACACTTGGCTCGGCTAGCGAATTTACGCTATGTTAGTGATGATGAGCCAGGCTACGAGCGCAGGCGTTGGGGGCGCGGTTTTACCTATCGTGACGCGACTGGCAAAACAGTGAAAGACAAAGCACTGCGTCAGCGCTTTGAGGCGCTGGTAATACCGCCTATGTGGACAGAGGTGTGGATATGCCAAGACGAAAAAGGTCACCTGCAATCGACTGGGCGCGATGAGAAAGCACGTAAACAGTATCTGTATCATCCAGAGTGGGATCGCGTACGCGACCAAGCCAAGTTTGATGCGATGATAGGGTTTGCAGAGGCATTGCCAAACTTGCGTGCCCAAGTCGAAAAAGACTTGGAGGCGACGCCGCTATCACGAGCCAATGTCCTCGCGGCGGTGGTCAAATTATTAGAGACCACCTTGATACGTATCGGCAATAGCCGTTATGCCAAGCTGAATAAAAGCTACGGTCTTAGTACCTTACGGAGTAAGCATGTGAGTGAAACGGACACGGGTCTGGCGTTTGATTTCGTTGGTAAAAGTGCCAAGGAGCATCACGTTGAATTGCAAGATGAGCGTTTGATTGAGATTGTACAAGCGTGCTCTGATTTGCCAGGCTATCAGGTTTTTAAGTATTTGGATGAGCATGGTCACAAGCAAGTCGTCGATAGTAGCGACATCAATGAGTATCTACGGACACACATTTGCACCAATGACAGCAGTGGCGAGATGTACAGTGCAAAGGATTTTCGTACGTGGATGGCCAGTGTTTTGGCGGCCAGTCACTTGTATGATGAACTGCAAACGTCCGCAGGCAAAGCCATATTAGCCAGCGCGCCCAACAGCAATGAGCGCCAACAACTGATCACTGATATGGTGAAAAGTGTGGCAGAAGCGCTAGGCAATACGCCAGCTGTCTGCCGCGCCTCTTATATTAATCCTAGGATTATTGAGCGATTTTTAGCAGGGCAATTTTTCGAGCCTTATAAACAGGCACGCCGTGGCCATACCAATCAATACCAAAACTGCGAAGAGAAAGCGCTGCTTGGGTTTTTGCGTGCTGACGTTTAAGGCACGCGTAGTGGCGTTAAAGCACCAGATTTGCGCGTTTAGACGCATTCTTTTACCTATCCATGAATAAGTTTTATCAACCACATAGGATGACAAAATAAAAATGATACGTTATGTATTGAAATAATTATAGAAATGCGTTACTAATAGAGCACGTTAAATACGAATCTATCAAACGGGCATAGGATGTGACCGTCTTACCATCATCACCCCATTTTAACCGTTACCTGCTATTGCTAAAGGATTAGCTTATGAACATCACCTCTCAAACCTCTACTGTTACCGATGCAGATGCTTCAGTCACACCAAAAAATTATACCGATTATTATAATAATTTCGACATGAATACACTGTTGACGGAAATCTTTGGTGAGCACTTAGACGATCGCTTAAATGCCTATATGGCTTGTTGTGGCCGTCATGTACGCGATGGCCGCGCTGATAACATCGCGCTGGTACATGAAGATACAGCGGGCAATGTGACGCGCATGAGCTTTGCTGAGCTGGATCAGGCAAGTGCGCAAGTTGCCAACTTATTACAGTCTTATGGCGTAAAAGCGGGCGATAAGGTGGCGACCATGCTACCACGTACGCCTGAGCTGTTGACCATCGTACTAGCAATATGGCGTATCGGTGCCGTGTATCAGCCACTATTTACCGCTTTTGGCTACGATTCTATCAAGTACCGGATGGACAAGGCCGATACCAAAGTCGTCTTTACCAATGTCGATAATCGCGGCAAATTTGAAGACTTGGCTGAGCAAACCAAAATGGTATTGGTCGGCGAGGCAGCAGACGCGCAAACATGGGGCGATGATCACTATAGCCAGTCCATGGCTGCACAGTCGCAGACGATAGAACCTGTATTGCTCGATACTGATGCCCCATTTTTGCAGATGTTTACCTCGGGTACGGTGGGGAAATCTAAAGGCGTCAGCGTCCCGTTGGCAGCGTTACCTGCCTTTTATTTGTATATGCGTTATGCCATTGACTTACGCGAAGAGGATCACTATTGGAATATGGCAGATCCGGGCTGGGCATATGGGTTGTACTATGCTATTACAGGGCCGTTATTATTGGGCGTCACTACTTATTTCAATGAAGCTGGGTTTGATGCAACCAATACTCGTGACTTTATGGCGCGTCATCAGATTACCAATTTGGCCTCTTCACCAACCGCGTTTCGCATGATGAAGTCTAGTGGCGTATTTGAGAACGCTCATGACGAGGCCAATGCCAAGCTATCGCTACGCTGCGCCAACTCAGCAGGAGAGACTTTAAATACCGAGGTGGTCAATTGGGTGGAAACCTACTTAAACTGCAAGGTATGTGATCAGTACGGTCAAACAGAAACTGGCATGACGTGCTGTGAGCATCATGCACTGGTACATGATTGTCCAGTGGGTTCGATGGGTATGGCGCTACCTGGGCATACACTCGTGGTACTAGATGATGATTTGACTGTGTTGCCTGATGGGGAGCAAGGGCAGTTGGCCGTTGTGGTCAGTCAATCGCCCGCGTTTTACTTCCGTGGTTATAGCTGGAATGAAAAGCAGGCGTTTGCTGGTGACTACTACCTAACGGGTGATGTGGTCGAGCGTCATAGTGATGGCAGCTACTGGTTCTCAGGGCGCGATGACGATATTATCATTACAGCAGGCTACCGCGTGGGTCCCACCGATGTCGAAAACACCGTGTTAGAGCATGAGGCAGTCGCGGAGTCAGCTGCTGTGGGTGTACCAGATGAGGTGCGTGGGCATACCATCAAGGCGTATGTGGTACTAAAAGAGGGCATCGTGGGTAGTGACGAGATTGCTCAGCAAATTCAAGATCTCGTACGCAAACGTTTGTCGACTCATGCTTATCCGCGTGAGGTTGAGTTTGTGGCAGAGTTACCAAAGACACCCAGTGGCAAAATTCAGCGCTTTTTACTGCGCAGTTTGTCTGCGGCGTAGACACAATCAACTCAAAATAAAAAAGTAAGGAACAATCATGCAAATTGAACAACACAGCTTTTTGGTGACAGGTGGCGCATCGGGTCTTGGCGAGTCAGTGGTACGTGCCATCATTGCTCAAGGCGGCAACGTCGTTATCGCTGATCTCAATGGCTCTGCTGGGCAAGCATTGGTCGATGAGTTGGGTGATAGCGCGCGTTTTGTCCGTTGTGATGTGACCCGTGGCGATGAGGTGCAAGCGGCAGTTGATATGGCTGAAAAAGCGTTTGGCGGCCTGCAAGGGTCGGTTAATTGCGCTGGGATCGCTGTCGTGCAAAAGCTGCTGGATCGTGACAATAATCCAGCGGATCTTGAGTCCTTTAGTCGCGGGGTGAATATCAACCTTGTGGGTTCTTTTAACGTCGCGCGTTTGGTCGCGGCCAGTATTGCGAAGCGTGTGGCTCATGATAGTCATGCAGGAGCCACTGTAGAAAATAACATCGATCAGGGTGTCATTATTAACACAGCTTCTATCGCGGCCTTTGATGGTCAAGTGGGTCAAGCCAGTTATGCTTCGTCCAAAGCGGGCGTGGTTGGTTTGACCTTACCGCTTGCTCGTGAGCTTGCGCGTCATGGTATCCGTGTCATGACCATCGCACCAGGTGTCTTTGCTACGCCGATGATGCAAAGTATCCCTGAAAAAGCGCGTGAGCAGTTAGAGGCTGGTGTGCCTTATCCTAAGCGTTTAGGTAATCCAAATGAATTTGCCAAATTGGTCACACACATCATTGACAATGCTTATCTAAACGGCGAGGTTATTCGTCTAGACGGAGCGATTCGTATGGTGTAGTGCTTTTTAAGCACTGCCAATTTCCTTTGAGTTTATCTTTCTTGTTTTATTCATCACTTTTGTACAAAGACTGACATAGCGCTTTGAGATAATATGATTAACTGCTGCCCGGGTTAATGATAAGGCTCCAAGCCTGTGTCATTTTTTATACGCAGCTTCTTACCTATACACACAGTTTTTTACCTATAAGCGCCAAACTGCTATCCAAAGTTTTTGGTAGATCTTCTCTTAAATCAACGCTTTATTTTCTCTGTAGTATTGAGTAAACCTTCTTCTCACTGTTTTTAATTTATACTCTTGAAATACCTGCTTAATGTGCCTATTAATGTTCTATGATGATATCATCACAATTAGTAGGGGTTTATGTGCCATGAAACAAGGCTATGCAACAAGACCACGAAGCAATGGTTTTTTTGCTACTTACTAATAAGTCATTGTTTATGGTTGACAGCTTATATAGATGAGTTGAAATCTGGCACGTTACCCCCTATATAGATAACAGCTAATAGTGATGGATACTTGTGAAAATTGGTGATAAATACCGTATTTCCAGTATCTTATTTCATATCAACTGACTAAAAATACTAATTATAAAAGGACACCATAATGAGGTTCGAAAAGTTTACCCAAAAACTGCAATCTGCCATTCAAGAAGCACAAAGCCTAGCGTTAGGCCGCGATCATACCGGCATAGATCCTGTGCACCTGCTGGCTGTATTGCTACAAGATGAATCCAACTTGTCTATTTGCCAACAAGCGGGCGCCTCTATCCCAGCGTTAAAGAATGGCGTGGCAAAGGCATTGGACAATCAAGCAACGATTAGCGAGCCGACAGGCGACGTTAATTTAAACCCAAACTCAGTAAAAATTCTAAACTTAGCAGATCGCCAAGCACAAAAAGAAGGTGATGATTTTATTGCTACTGAGTGGGTGATGTTGGCACTCGCTGAGCAAGGCGAAACCAAAAAAATATTTGAAAGTGCTGGCGTGACGGCGAGCAAATTAAAAGCGGTCATTGAGCAATTGCGTGGTGATGAGACAGTGAACAATCAAAATGCTGAAGATCAGCGAGATGCGTTGAATAAATATACGATCAACCTGACTGAGCAGGCGGAGCAGGGAAAGCTTGACCCCGTGATTGGCCGTGACGAAGAGATTCGCCGTACCATTCAAGTACTCTCCCGTCGTACCAAAAACAATCCTGTGCTGATTGGGGAGCCAGGCGTTGGTAAAACGGCTATCGTTGAAGGCTTGGCACAAAAAATCATCAATGGCGATGTACCCGAAGGTTTACGCCGTAAAGAAGTGCTGTCGCTTGACTTAGGGGCATTGATTGCGGGCGCAAAATTCCGCGGTGAGTTTGAAGAGCGTCTCAAAGCAGTGCTCAGCGACTTGGCCAAGCAAGAAGGCAATGTCATCTTGTTCATTGATGAGCTGCACACGATGGTTGGGGCTGGCAAGTCAGATGGCGCGATGGATGCGGGCAATATGCTAAAACCAGCGCTTGCTCGTGGTGAGCTGCATTGCGTTGGTGCCACGACATTGGACGAATATCGCCAATATATCGAAAAAGATGCGGCGCTTGAACGTCGTTTTCAAAAAGTCATGGTCGATGAGCCAACAGTTGAAGACACTATTGCGATTTTACGTGGTCTCAAAGAGCGTTATGAGCTGCATCATGGGGTTGATATTCAGGACAGCGCGATTATTGCGGCCGCTCGTATGAGTCATCGTTATATTACCGATCGTAAGCTACCGGATAAAGCGATTGATTTGATTGATGAGGCAGCCAGCCGCTTACGTATGGAGATGGATAGCAAGCCTGAAGCATTGGGTAAGCTGGACAGTCGTTTGATTCAGCTGAAAATGCAGCGCGAAGTCTTGAAAAATGAAGAAGACGCGGGCGCACAAGCAGAGCGTAAAGTGCTCGATGCGCAAATTGAAGAGCTAGAAAAAGAATACGCTGATCTCAACGAGATTTGGCAAGCAGAGAAAGCACTCGTCAAAGGCAGTCAGCAGCTAAAAGACGAGCTGGATAAAGCGCGTATTGCTTATGATAAAGCCAGTCGTGAAGGCGACTATGAGACCATGAGTAAGCTACAGTACGAGACCATTCCGCAGTTAGAGCGCCGTATTACGGAGTCTGATCTGGCGGAACAAAAAGAGCAGACAGGTGAAGACAGCTCTGTGAAACTGCTACGTAATAAAGTCACGGACAATGAAATTGCTGAAGTGGTTGCCGCAGCGACTGGCATCCCTGTGAGTAAAATGATGCAAGGCGAACGTGACAAGATGCTCGCAATGGAAGAAAAACTCCATGAGCGTGTGATTGGTCAAGATGAGGCGGTCGAAGCGGTAGCCAATGCGGTACGCCGTAGTCGGGCAGGATTGTCTGATCCCAATCGCCCGTCAGGCTCGTTCTTATTCTTAGGCCCTACTGGTGTCGGTAAAACGGAGTTGACCAAGTCGCTTGCGAACTTCTTGTTTGATAGTGAAGATGCGATCGTACGTATCGACATGAGTGAATACATGGAGAAGCATAGTGTTAGCCGCTTGGTGGGTGCGCCTCCAGGGTACGTCGGCTATGAAGAAGGTGGCGCATTAACCGAGGCCGTACGCCGTAAGCCTTATAGTGTGATTTTGTTTGATGAGGTTGAAAAAGCGCACCCTGATGTGTTCAATATCTTGCTACAAGTATTGGATGACGGCCGCTTAACGGACTCACAGGGTCGCGTGGTGGACTTCAAAAATACGGTTATCATCATGACCAGTAATTTGGGTTCGCATAAAATCCAAGAGATGGTTGGTGAAAGCTATGATGATATCAAAGCTGAGGTGATGGAGTCGGTGGGGCAGCATTTCCGCCCAGAGTTCGTCAACCGGATTGACGAGATTGTGGTGTTCCATCCGCTTGGTATGTCACAGATGGCAGGCATCGCTGACATTCAGTTGGATCGATTGCGCAAGCGCTTGCATGAGCGTGAGATGGATATCGAACTATCAGCCGATGCGATGAACAAGCTAGTGGCGGTCGGCTACGATCCTGTATATGGTGCGCGTCCACTCAAACGTGCCATTCAGCAAGAGATCGAAAACCCATTGTCACTCAAATTGCTGGCGGGTGATTTTGTCGCCGGTGACATTATCAAAGTCGATGTTGGGGCGGATGATAAGCTGGTTTTTGACAAACTTAGAATGAGCTAATACTAAACGCTACAAGGCTGTTTTTAAATAGGAAAATCAACCCCTTACTTGCTATCGCAGGTAAGGGGTTTTTGTGTGATGTACTATTATTTTTACCGTTTAGACACGGTTACTATGCTATAAATAAGATAGGCTTTAACAGTACAAATGTAAAATGAATGGGACAAATTTAAAATAAAGGGAGAAGAAAAAATGACGGTATCTACCAAAAAATATATAAGCGCGCCATTAACCTTGCCGATCATCATAGCAGGGCTCTTGTTTAGTAACGCCGCTTGCTCCAATCAATCGGCAGTCAGCACCAATGCAGAATCGACAGAGTACAAAGAAGTAAAAACCTCTGCTACAGACTCACCAATGAGTTCTGAAAAACCCGCCTTTACCACGAAAGCCGTTGCTACTTTTTCTGAGCCTTGGGCCATGACGGCGCTCCCTAAGCTTGACAATGAACCGCTAAAACTGCTTGTGACGCAAAAGTCGGGTGAGTTGTTTGTGGTCAACACCGCAACAGGCGCTAAAACAGCCATCACTGGTGTACCGAACGTGGCCTATGGCGGGCAGGGTGGTCTCGGCGATATTATCCTTGCCCCTGACTTTGCGACTTCTAATAACCTATATATAAGCTATGCAGAAGCGGGCAAAGGCGGCGAGCGCAATAAGTTTGGTGCCAAGGTAATAAAAGCCAGATTGACGGGATTAAACACCAGTTCGCCAAGCTTGCAGGAGATTACATCGATTTGGCAGCAGAAGCCAAAAGTGAAAGGGCAAGCTCATTATAGTCACCGCTTACTCTTTTCACCTGATGGTCAGTACTTATATATCAGCTCAGGTGAACGCCAAAAAAAAGAACCAGCACAAGATATGTCCATGAATTTGGGTAAAATCATTCGGTTGTATCCTGATGGTTCGGTGCCCGCAGACAATCCATTTGTAGACAATTCCAATGAGGTGGCTGCTCAATTTTGGAGCATCGGTCACCGTAATGTACTGGGCATGGCGTTCGATGATAGTGGCAGATTATGGGCGCACGAAATGGGTCCAAGGGGCGGCGATGAGTTTAACCTCATTGAGTCCGGTAATAATTATGGCTGGCCCGTGGTGTCAAATGGTCGCAATTACTCAGGTACGCCAATCCCAGATCATGATACGCATCCTAAATTTGCCGCGCCAAAGATTTCGTGGACGCCTGTGATTTCCCCGTCATCCATGAGCAAGTATACGGCTGGCACGCACAATGACTTTCCAGCGTGGCGCGGTGATTTTCTGATGGGTGGATTGTCATCGAAAGCCCTTATTGTGGTTGATGTGAATGATGACAACACCGCTTCTGAGCGCTATCGCTATGATATGGGCGAGCGTATTCGTAGTGTACTGGCAGTAGATGGGCAGGTGTGGATGTTAGAAGATGGTAGCGACAGTAATCTGTTACGACTGTCACCGAAATAGACAACGCTATATTTGCCGCTAAAAATTCGATAGGTGGACTGCTACGGATGTACTCCTCCCCAGATACTCTATTTTTGTAATGTATGGTCTGAGATAGCAAGGATAATATAAGCGGGTTCTCTCGATAGAGAACTCGTGAATACTCGAATTAAATTTGATAGTTGTCAGTTACCTTGTTAAGGTTAGTCTCCTAAAAAATTAAGGCTAATAAAAAAATGGACCATGTAAAAGTTGGCCGCTTAGGCCCTTTTCCACGGGTGAGTAAACCTGTGTTTATTACATCGTCACTGTTGATTATTGGATTTATTATTTTCGGAGCATTTTTTACCGAAACAGCAGGGGCACTCTTTAGTTTCTTACAAAATTTTATTACCGATAAATTCGGTTGGCTTTTTATTATCTTAGTCAATGTGGCGCTTGTACTCTGTATTTACTTAGCCATGAGCCGTTATGGTGACATTCGGTTAGGCAATCAAACCGAGCGACCACAGTACAATCTGTTTTCATGGATTGGCATGTTGTTTTCCGCCGGTATTGGTATTGGTTTGGTCTACTGGGGTACCGCAGAGCCACTGTACCATTTCATGGCACCGCCAATGGGTGAAGCAGAAACAGTGGCGGCAGCAAAGCAAGCGATGAACATCTCATTTGTGCACTGGGGTTTACACGCTTGGGCCGTTTATACGGTTGTGGCGTTATCCTTAGCGTATTTTCATTTCCGCCGTGGCTTACCTTTATCGATTCGATCGACACTATATCCTTTGCTTGGCAAAAGGATTTATGGTCGATGGGGGCACACGGTCGATATCTTGGCAGTGTTTGGGACGATGTTTGGTGTGGTTACCTCACTTGGGCTTGGGGTGATGCAGATCAATGCTGGACTCGAGAAGCTGTTTGGTCTGCCTAACAGTATCACTGTGCAGTTTGCTTTGATTGCTTTTATCACAGCGCTTGCAGCGGCTTCTGTCATGATGGGTTTAGACAAAGGTATTAAGCGTCTTAGTGACATTAATATTGGGTTTACGGTCATTTTATTGGCATTCATGGTCATTTTGGGACCGACACTCTTTATCTTTGATAGCTTTATCGAAAATATTGGAAATTATCTCACATCGGTTGTATCGCTAGGTACGTGGGGTGAGTCTTATAGTGGGACGGATTGGCAGAGTGGTTGGACGATATTTTATTGGGCATGGTGGGTCAGTTGGGCCCCATTCGTCGGTATATTTATTGCCCGTATCTCTCGTGGTCGTACTATTCGTGAGTTTACACTTGGGGTGCTGCTGATCCCTATGCTGATTTTATTCTTTTGGTTCACGACCTTTGGTGGCGTTGCGATTCATATGGAGCTTGCTTCTGCTGTGACGGGCATTAGTCCAGGACTGGTTGAAGCGGTACAAGCAGATACCGGTAGTGCCATCTTTAAATTGGTCGAGTACTATCCGTTGGCGAAACCGATTACGTTACTGGTGGTGGTTATGATCATGCTTTGGTTTGTGACGTCGTCAGACTCGGCAAGTTTTGTCATTGATATGTTGACCGCTGGTGGCGATACCAATCCACCAAAGATCCAGCGTTTGTTTTGGGCCACGACAGAAGGAGTTATTGCTGCTATTTTACTTGCGGCTGGTGGACTGGGGGCACTACAGGCGGCTGCCATCGTAGCAGGACTGCCATTTGCGTTGGTGGTGTTTGTGATGATGTACGCGTTATTACGGGGTCTTAGTCGTGATCGTCTGATTTTGTATCGCGCTCAGCAGAGCTTTATTACGGATGAGTCAGCGGATCACAATTCGGCCAATGAGTTCGTTGACGAGCATTTACTAAAAGGGCCGCCTAAGATAGTTAAAGGTGACTAATAAGTAAAACAGCCTGTCAAGCCGTTCCTATAAGCCCCAATTTATTCGTAAATTGGGGCTTATTTATTGCAATGAGTGAGATGAGTTTATTGAGAAGCAAGATGCTTTGGCTAACATAAGATTCAATATATCTCTATCATTTCTAGGTATTAAACTCTGTTTTAAAGGTGTTACATTTGATAATTGGCTCAGACCTTGTTATGGTGGCGCACTTTTTTGGGAAAATACCTATGGATCATGTAAAAGTTGGCCGCTTAGGCCCTTTTCCGCGGGTAAACAAACCTGTATTTTTAACGTCAGCGCTTTTGATTGTGGTATTCATTATCTTTGGTGCGTTATTTAACGAACAAGCAGAGATCGTCTTTAACCAAGCAAAAGCATTTGTTTCTTTACGCTTTGGTTGGTTCTTTATTGTGGTGGTTAATTTAGCCCTACTGATGAGTGTGTATTTGATATTTAGTCGCTACGGCGATATTAGGCTCGGTCATCAGACAGAGAGACCTGAGTACAATTTAGTGTCTTGGATTGGTATGTTGTTTTCGGCAGGTATCGGTATTGGCTTGCTATATTGGGGAACAGCAGAGCCGTTGTATCACTTTATGGCCCCGCCGCTGGGCGAGGCACAGACCATAGAAGCGGCCAAACTTGCGATGAATATTTCATTCTTGCATTATGGTTTTCATGTGTGGGCGATCTATGGCATCGTGGCGTTGGCATTGGCTTATTTTCACTACCGTGTTGGTTTGCCATTGGCCATCCGCTCAACCCTTTATCCTTTAATCGGTAAAAAAATCTACGGGCCTATGGGTCATACCGTCGATACGCTAGCAGTCTTTGGGACGATGTTTGGGGTAGTGACGACACTGGGTCTTGGCGTACTACAGATCAATTCTGGTCTTGATACGTTATTTGGTATTCCTAATAGCATCACGACGCAGATTGTTTTGATCGCTCTCATTACAGGTCTTGCGGCTTTATCTTTGATGATGGGACTGGATAAAGGAATCAAGCGTTTAAGTGATATCAATATCTTTTTGACGGTCGTACTCCTAAGCTTTGTCATTATCTTAGGGCCTACCCAGTTCATACTGAATAGCTTTATTGAAAATGTCGGTAATTATCTGCACCAAGTCATTCCATTAGGAACGTGGACTGAGTCGTATGAGGGTGAAGATAACTGGCAGTCATATTGGACCATATTCTATTGGGCGTGGTGGATCAGCTGGTCACCATTTGTTGGTGTGTTTGTGGCGCGTATCTCGCGTGGCCGTACTATTCGTGAGTTTATATTGGGTGTGTTACTGATCCCTGTGACGATCCTATTTATATGGTTTACCGCCTTTGGCGGCTCGGCAGTCAACATGGAGCTAATGGCAGCAATCACTCCAGATATGGCAAGTCCAGGTCTTGTTGAAGCCGTAAATGCGGATACAGGTAGTGCTATCTTTAAGTTGATGGAGCTATATCCTTTCACAGACGCGATATCACTATTGATTATTGTGATGATTGTCCTGTGGTTTGTGACGTCATCGGACTCGGCAAGTTTTGTCATTGATATGCTGACTTCAGGGGGCGATACCAATCCGCCAAAAATTCAGCGTTTATTTTGGGCAGGTACGGAAGGGGTGATTGCAGCGGTCCTACTGGCAGCCGGCGGTCTAGGTGCATTACAGGCAGCGTCTATCGTTTCAGGATTTCCGTTTGCTGTTGTTATTGTGATTATGATGTATTCTTTGTTGCGTGGTCTGAGCCGAGACCGCTTGATTTTGTACCGTAACCAGCAGTGGTACACGACTGAAGAATCGGCGGAACACAATTCAGCGAATGAGTTCCCTGATGAAAACTTGTTAAAAGGGCCACCTGTGCTTGAAAAAGACGTCTAAACGCTGGCCGTTGTACATGATGTCTATAAGATACCCAGCTTATGATCAGCTGGGTATTTTTATGGGCGTTTGATGGCAAACGAAAAAGTAAGACTGGGTAGACAATTTAAGATATCGTCAGTTAAAAATACAATCGATACGTGAATATATCTGTGCTAATGGGATAGATTTTTCTTGTTTGCTGTTCACAGGCGTGACATAGGCTGCGCAAGATTTATCCCAGGTTTACTTTATTCCTTTTAAATTGAGGCAGTTATAGACTAGTTACATTCACCTTTTACATAGCCTACTGCTTCAGGTTTACCGCAGGCTGAACAGGCATTCCCTGCTGTACGATAGCTGATGACTGAGCCAACCTGAGTTTTTACGCACACTGGATCATACTGCATGGTACACATGGTATCTGCAGAGCTAGCTGGGGGGCACTGAGTAAAAGGGCCGTCAGGTAGCGAATTTTGGGCATTGGTCGGTTGGGTAGGCGTAGTGTCAGGCGTCACTGAGCTGGGCAGGTAGCTACAGCTTGCTAATGCCATTGTCAGGGTTAAGCCAAACAATGAAGATTTAAGCAGGTTGATCATAATGATATGTCCTTATAAATGTGTGTAATAATGTCCTATTGTCGATAGGCAGTTTTCATATTTTGATAAACCGCCGTTTCGCATTTATAGTAGCGCATTTGTAGATGGCTATCTATAGTCAGGCACAGTAAGTCAGTAAATCTTAAACAATGACCAAAAAAAACCCAAGCTCAGTATAGAGCTTGGGTTTTAATGTTACGATTATAGCAACACTGATTTAACGGTAAGGTATCAAACGCGTTAGAACGTTTTATTCAGCTGACTTATCGTCTTGATTGATTTGTACATATTTATCAAAGTTTTGCGCATAATCAGTCAGGTTGTCGCTTAGCATTTGGCGATATTGTTTGACATAAAACTCAACGATATCGTCTTTTTCTTTGGCAAAATCATCGCCTTTGACAAAACCGATAGAAGCGACTGATGCACTGTAACGTGCTGCTGCGTACAATAGCGAAGCGCCTACTTGTCCTGAATGTGCTTCTGGTCCTAGCTGACTGTTGGCGACACCGATGATGGCATCAGCGCGTTGATAAAATGCCTGCATTTCAGGGGTGATCTCAATGTTTGTATCAACATTGTTGTCTTGAGTGTTGCTGTCTTGAATATTGTCTTGAGACATAAGCGACTCCTAATAAGTGTCGGGGATTTTGAGTTTATAAAGACGATTTGCATATGGTTTTAAACGATTATGTTATAAACCAGCGTCTGCTTTTAAGACCTCAGCTTTGTCTGTTTTTTCCCATGTAAAGGCAGTTTCTGAGCCTGGACGACCAAAATGACCGAAAGTGGCCGTTTGCTGATACATTGGCTGCAGTAAGTTTAGCATGCGGGTAATGCCATAAGGGCGCAGATCAAAATGCGTGCGAATCAGACGAATAATCTCATCATTACTGATTTTGCTGGTTCCAAACGTATTGACAGAGATAGAGGTTGGTTCAGCGACCCCAATGGCATAACTGACTTGTACTTCACAGCGCTCAGCCAGTCCTGCTGCGACGATATTTTTGGCAACGTAACGCACGGCATAAGCGGCACTGCGATCCACTTTTGAAGGGTCTTTGCCACTAAATGCACCGCCACCATGACGCGCCATACCACCATAAGTATCAACGATGATTTTACGGCCCGTCAATCCTGCATCACCAACAGGGCCGCCGATGACAAATTTACCCGTTGGATTGATATGGTAGCGTGTACCAGCATGCAGTAGATCCGCTGGCAGTACTTGCTTGATGATAGACTCCATAACGGCTTCTTGCAGATCCGTTTGCGAGATGCTTGGATCATGTTGTGTCGATAACACAACGGCATCAATCGCCACTGGTTGATTACCATCATATTTTAGCGTCACTTGCGCCTTTGCATCCGGACGTAACCAAGGTAGCTCACCTGCGCGGCGCAGCTCTGATTGACGCTCCATCAAGCGATGAGCGAATTCAATAGGGGCGGGCATTAAGACTTCAGTTTCATTGCTGGCATAACCAAACATAAGACCTTGATCGCCTGCGCCTTGCTCTTCAGGATCACTGCGATCGACCCCTTGAGCAATTTCAGGAGATTGCTTGCCAAGCATGTTAATCACTGCGCAAGTCTCGCCATCAAAGCCTAAGTCGGAATGATGATAGCCAATACCATTCACCGTATCACGCACAATACGCTCAACATCGATATTTGCCGTCGTGGTGACTTCACCTGCTAGTATCACCGCCCCCGTCTTAACCAAGGTTTCGCATGCCACGCGTGCATGTAGGTCTTCACGTAAGATAGCGTCAAGGATGGCGTCTGAGATTTGGTCAGCCATTTTATCAGGATGGCCTTCGCTCACAGATTCGGAGGTAAATAAGTTGTATTCACGCATAATGGGATCGCTTAATTGAATCAATAAGGGTAGGAAAAAGCATGACGCCTGTGCGCCGCTTTGATTAATATTGGCCGTGCAATCAGTTGCTTGGCAGATAATTGGTGTTGCTAGATTTTGGTAATAGAACCAATCCCAAAAAGTATGACTAGCTGTCTCAAACTCGTTTAGCTTGCTATTCAAATTTTTGGCAATGATACAAATTTAAAGAATGCTTTTTTATAGTGATAAATTTGACTAAGACGGACTCTCGCGATTATCCAACCAGTAGGCGCATAGAAACGTTACTAATTAGCTTTAATTGTAGAGCGTTAAGCCAAAATTAACCCTAAAATACCGTCACTGTTGTGCTCATCACCTTATTATAATCATGGTGATTGTCACAATCTCTGGACATAAAATAGGGTTATTCTACCTTGAAATACCATAAAACTCTAGTGAGCAGCACTTGCTTTACTATAAGAAATGCTCAACAGGGCATTTGCTATCGGCAAACGTTGGCATTTAATGAAGGCTTACTGAGATTTATGGTTGGGTCAAGACTGTTGGCACATTATAACTCTAAAAAAGACGATTTATCTTTAAACATACATTCGTCATAGACAGGGCAAGCGCCACATTTGGGCGTGCGTGCTTGACAGGTATAGCGCCCGTGTAAAATAAGATAGTGATGGGCGTCAATCATAAAGTCTTCTGGAATACGCTCGACCAGATTTTTTTCAACGATGAGTACGTTTTTCCCAGTAGCAAGGCCAGTACGATTCCCTACTCGAAAGATGTGCGTGTCGACCGCCATGGTTGGTTGACCAAAGGCGGTATTTAAGACCACATTGGCTGTTTTTCGTCCAACGCCTGCCAGTGATTCTAAATCTTTGCGATTATCAGGGACTGTACTATCAAACTTTTCGATCAAATCACGGCAGGTCTTGATGACGTTTTTGGCTTTGGCGTTGTATAAGCCAATATTTTTGATATAGGATTTTAATCCGTCTTCACCCAGTGCCAGTATCGCCTCAGGCGTATTGGCCACGGGGTACAACTGCTGGGTGGCAATATTGACGCTCACATCCGTTGCCTGTGCAGATAGTATAACCGCCACAAGCAACTCAAAATTACTGTCATAATTGAGCTCAGTGACAGGCTCCTTAATTGTCTCTGCCAGCTTTTCAAAGAATGGACGCACATCACGGTTGGGCATGCGTCTGGATGGCGGTGTGTCGGCTGTTTTATGTTTGACCGTTTTACTCATGGCGTTTGGCTGTTATGTTAGTGAGTGGTGATACAAAATTATAGGCGAGATGTACTATCTGTGTGATTTATTAAAGTATCAATCTCGTAATGAAGGCGCTACTTATAGACTTTCGAGCTCTGCTTGTAGTGCGTCAAGCTCCGCTTGTTTTTTATCATTGGCTCGGACACTTAGCTGTTTTTCTAGTTTTTTAATCTTAGTGCGTAATTTGGCCGCTGCAATGGTGTTTTTTGCTTGCGCTTCACTGATGTTGAAAGATTGACTGGCGGCATTATTCAGTTTGGCTTCTACCATACTGACCACAGGTCTACTGTTGCTACTATCAGTAAGCTGGTCGGTCACGCGTCTTAGATGCGTGTGATAGCGCTGTCTTAAGTCTTCTTGCTCGGTTGCGCGTTCAGAGGTAGAAAGCTTACGCTCTATCGTGACCAAATCAATGCAATCAACAGGACAAGGAGCGATACACAGCTCACAGCCGGTACATAAATCCGTAAAAATAGTGTGCATGTGCTTGCCAGTACCGACGATAGCATCAACAGGGCAGGCAGGAATACACTTGGTGCAGCCGATACAATCATCTTCTCGGATAACGGCGCGTACCTCGGTAGGACGTTCAGATGTCGCGTCTATCGGCCACTGCGAAGGCGCCGCTTTGAGCGTCGTTTTATCGCTATCAGGAGCAACAATTTGAGCGATGGCATTGGTCACTGGCTGACCGCCAGGGACACACTTATTGTACGGTTCGTCACCTAGCACGATGGCAGCGGCATACGGTAGGCACCCATCTGGATGCTCACAAAGCCCGCACTGCGTCTGCGGCAAGCAAGCATCAATGAGTGAAATCTTTGCCTGTGTATCAGCGGGCAGTGTTTCAATGCTCAATGGATCGAACAATATTGGCAGATTGACTAAGCGGATATTGGTGCTATTTTGCATGTCATTAAAAACCTTAATACCAGTAATAGAGGGTGGTATTAGTATGATAAGTATAAAAATAAAGGGCTGAGATACCAGAGTTTGGAATCAGTAACGTATTGCCAAAAGGCATGTTCAGTCAGCAAAACGATTTTGACTAAAACAGTAATTTTAAAGACATAACGTTCAAACCACAACGTTAAAGCGCTGCTGTTGATTAAAGTGTTATTTGTTAAAGTGTTATGCCTTGTTCATGAGCAATCTGCGCAATCAACTCATAAGCAATGCTACCTTTTGACGGTATTTTGGGTAGGTTTGAGACATCAAAAAAATCAGCGTGTGACAGCTCATCTGCTTGGATGACAATGTCACCGCCTGCATAAGAGGCTCGGAAGCCAAGCATCAAATTAGACGGAAATGGCCACGGCTGACTGCTCACATAGCGAATGTCTGCGACGCTAATATTTACCTCTTCTGCTACTTCACGTACTACTGCGTGCTCTAGGCTTTCACCCACTTCTACAAAACCTGCAATGAGACCGTACAGTCGTGGCAGTGTTTGCTCCCCATAGCGATGATGGTGTGCCAGCAATACTTGCATTTCTCCCGTCTGTGGATTGGGACGAGTAATGGCAGTGATGACACAAGGCTGGACACGAGGGTATTGGCGTAATCGACACACTGGACAAACCATGGCACGCTCACCTCGGTCTGCATGAACGACGGCGGCCGCACAGCGACTACAAAACCGTGTGTCTGTCTGCCAACGCAATAACTGTATGGCTTGGCTAATCTGAGTGATTAAAGCCACAGGAAGCTGAGTGATCAGCTGGCGATAAGGAAGAAACACATTACTGCTGCTTTCAGCGACAAGAGGGAGCGCCACGTTATGAGCGACTGCATAATCATACGTAATGGCACTAGCAGCTTGTGCTGTGAAGGTATTGATATCACTGATTTTACGCTTAATGTCTATTGAATCATCTGGCAAGCCATCAGAGAGCCAGTGATTTGGCGCTAGGCTTTCGAGGAGGGTGACATGACCCACCTGATAAGCTTGCGGGTGTCCGCTATCATCTGGATTTGGACGGGTCTGTGGTAATTGAACCTGCAGTGGCCACCAGCCATCTGGCGTTTGTTGGCATAAAACGGTGTCATCACTAAACACAAAAGCACTGGCCATACCCAAAGTTCCAAAACGTTGAAGGCAAGTCTGTATCGTATAAAAAACAGACTTGCTTACAGTAAGATAAATTAATATTTATGGCTGCAAAAAATCGACCATAACACCATGGTCATAGCCACTGAATGGCGCTGTGATTAGGCAGCAAGTAGCTGACTTAAGCTCTGCTGACCGACATCAAGCGCCTGCTTGCTAACAGGACGATTGTGCTCAAAACCATCTAAATGATAGTCGACGGCCATCATGACATCGGCGATGTAGGCTAGCGTGTCATCTTCTATACGTCGTCCGCCTTCGATACGTTGCTCAATATAGTTGGCCAATTGGCTAAGCATACTAGCAGCGGTTGGCAGTTGTAAGAAGCGTACCGCCCCTGCAACTTGGCGCATCATCTCAGGAATATTCTGGATATTGAGCATGTCTCGCTCTGGCTCAGCCAAATAATCATTGACGGCTTGTTCGGCACTGGCAATAGCGGTACGACTTTCTTGTATCAAGGTGTCGCTTGCAGTATTGAGCTGATGCAATGAGATATGCGGATTGTTTAAAGGCAAATAAATCGCCCCTGGTGTATGCATTTCGGCCATAGCGATGGTCGCGTTCTCTGCATGCATCAATGCCAGTAACAAGTGGTCAAACTCATCAGAAGAGGGCGCTCGCCAATATCTGACAGCGTCTGCTGCGGTGCTCAGGCTGTTCGCGGCATTTGTTAGACCAAGCAAGTGGAGTGCGGAGCTCAATGCCGTGAGTTCTTCAATAATTTGTGTCGTCTGCATATCGATTGGATTGATTGAATCACCACGCGCGTAGCTGTCTACATGCTCCTTGATTGTGTTGATTTGGGTTTGAATGATGGTATTTAACGTATCGGTAAGCACACGATTAGGACCAAACAAAAAACGCTTCATTTGCTCAAGCTGAGGGCCTTCTAGATGATTATTGGCATATTGCTCACGCAGTCGCTGTGCTTCTTCATGGTCACGCTGGCAGGCAAAGCTGACCAAATCAGCAAAACGCCTATCCATGATGGGTAAGTAGCTTTGGAACTGCTGCTCTAAATAGATGAGAGTATGTTTTTGGCTCAGATTTAGCGGCAACATAGCCGCAATATCCGTGACGGCCGCATTGGCCGCTTGCCAGAACAGGCTGCTGGTGTTTGATGCTATCAACGCACAGGCTGCACTCATAGCATCAAGTTTTTGTTGATCATCTGGGCTGATGTCACCTTGCTGATGACGCAGAGCGACGCCAAGGCCACTACGGTAAGCATCGGTCAACAACTCACTATCAAGGTTGAGCGCTTTAAGTGGTTGGAAGTTTTGTTCAGGGTTGGCAATAACCACGCTGCTGCTGCCAAAAGCAGAAAAATTGTCTGCTGTGATAGGAGTCTCTTGCCCGTGAGCATTGAGCTTATTAATAACTGGTAATAACAAGGTTGGTTCTATCGACTCTGTCAACAGCACAAACTCGACATAACGATCCAGCGTCATGATGGCTTCTGATAAGTCCATGATTAAGTTGACATCGTTATTATCGCCACTATCATAAAGGCGCTGTAGTCCTTTCACAATAGCGGTATTTAACACTTTTGCACCGACCAAAGAGATCAGCTCAAAGATATAAGACAGCTGCTTTAATACCGTAATAGAATCTAGCAATAAAGGTGCCTGACTACTATCATCAGTAAACTCACTCAAATGAATCTCGGTGTCTTTCAGGGTTACGATGATCTCATCATGCAACAAATGTAGTGAGGGTAGATTAAAATCAGTAACACTAAGTGTTGGGACGGTGAACTTCATTTGCGCAGACTGGTCCATAGTTGTTTTTCCATAAGGTACTGATGCGAATAGCGATGGTTTAAATGAGGCATAAAAAGCGTTTATTAGTGATGTTTTAACGCTTAATATAACAATAATCAAGGCGATAGTATAAACACCAACGTCGTAAATTATTTAAATGACGGTTATATATTGGCTTTAAGCTCAGGATACTCTTCTGCAAGGGCGTTATACCAGTTTTGATTGGCACTCTCATCTGTGGTTGATTTTAGTAATAGAGACGCTAGATTGGCAAAGCTTGCATGCGCTGTTGGTCCGCCGTCGGTCTGTGTGTCTTCTTCAATAGCAAGCGTGACTTGTCCACCCGTCATCGCTAAATAAACTTCGGCCAAGATCTCTGAGTCAAGTAACGCCCCGTGGAAGGTACGATCTTGTTTACCAACGTCTAGGCGACGTACTAAGGCATCTAGCGTGTTCTTTTGCCCAGGATATTGCTGCTTTGCCATTACCAGCGAGTCAGTCACTTGTACGCGCTCGGAGAAGTCGTGCATACCGACTTTGGCAAACTCCATGTTTAAGAAGTTCATATCAAATGAGGCATTATGGGCGATGATTTCTGCGCCGTCCATAAAGTTATACAGCGATTGCGCGACTTGATCGAAGGTTGGCTTATCCGCCAAAAAAGCCTCAGAGATGCCATGAATGCGAATAACCTCATCATCCATACCGCGCTGCGGATTGATATAAACGTGTAGTTTCTCGCCAGTGAATTTGCGTCCCACCATCTCGACAATACCAACTTCAATGATACGATCGCCTTTTAGCGCATCAAGCCCCGTGGTCTCAGTATCCATAATGAGTTGGCGGTCAGCCTCATGGCGGTGTATGGGCTTTGGTAGTAGTGGGGTAAAGTGTGGGTTAGCACGGCTAGTATCACCATCGAACTTTGTGGCACCAGTCGCCATGTCTGGCGTGTGGCTATCTAGGGTGGTATCAGGCATTGGTGCGTGGGTCTCTGGCATATCTGTGGTACTCATTGACATGGGTTTTATCGCATCATTTTGAGAGCGATTGATTTTTATAGTAGTGGCTGGACTTAGCACATGATCGTGCTGATTTTCTAACGGTTCTTCATCATGCTCATCGTCCACCACATCAAAGCCTAAGGGGTCAAAATTTAACCAGTCATCGTTAGAATCGCTAGAAGCCGTGGGTGCTTTATCAGTCGTTATTTGCGCTTTTTTTTTAGACACATCTGCCAATACTGCAGTTGAGGCGTCCTCACTGTTAGAGGTTACGCCTAGGTTTGCCAACTCGTCTGCTTTTTCATTGCCTGCGTGTCCAGCATGTCCTTTTACCCAATGCCAATCAACATCACGCTGTTGACAAAGCTCGTCTAACTGTTGCCAAAGGTCTTGGTTGGCCACGGGTTTTTTACTGGCAGTTTTCCAGCCTCTTTTTTTCCACCCGTCAATCCATTCGGTAATGCCTTTTTTGACATAACTGGAGTCGGTCCAAATCTCAAGTCTTTGTGTAAGTGAGCTATGCGTCAGTGCCTTTATCGCACCCATCAGCTCCATACGGTTGTTGGTCGTCTCTTTGTCACCGCCATATAAATCTTGCGTACTGCCGTCACTAAATATGAGATGTGCGCCCCAGCCGCCCGCACCAGGATTGCCTTTACAGGCTCCATCTGTATAAGCAACCGTCGTATTTGCTTTGGCGGCCAACGGATTCATCGCGTTATTTTTGCTAAACTGCTGCGCTGAGGTGCGATTATCTGACATAACAAATTACTGACCTAATAAATGATAAATGAGGGTGGCGCAAAGAGATTCTTTAGCGTTATTTTCAAGATAGTTATCCCTTAATATGCTGGGCCTGAGTATAACAAATCTATCGTTAATATGGACAGTGCTATCGTGAATATCAGCAGTCTCAGTGCGCAAAATCGCAAAACCACTCATCACATCTTATATGATAATAGTAACTGTCTGGTTTTCTGTTAAAATAGGTTAGGTTGCGACAAGGTGGGTCTGTCGTCTGGCTGAACGAGTCAGTAGCCATTTACTGTACTGACACCACTCTACCGGTCACGCTAATCGTCATGTTTTTGTCACCACTGTATAATGATAATTTCCTTCACACACAAAAGTTTTAATGCATGCAGGATAACCCTATTATGTCCTTACGCTCAAACGTTTTTTCTAAAAGACAGACCCGCTTAGTGTTCAGTATGGCGATAAGCAGCGCGCTATTTTTGACCGCTTGTAGTGAGAGTCATACGCAACCTGAAGCAGAAGTGGTTGAGGCGGCGTCAGACTTATCTGTCTTTGAAGGGTGTTATACGGTAAGCCAAGATGAGCCTGCCCAAATAAAAGTCAGTCAACAGGAGGGCTCGTGGGTGATGCAAATGAAGGAGCCTGCAAGTGCCAAACGTGTTTGGGACAATCCTGAGCCATTAGAGGCGATCGAAAATAGTGCGGTGCCGCAATTTTTCTCTATTGACCCAGAGCATGTCGACGCCGTTATCGGTCGGCCTGATCGAGTACTGGTACTGGCTCATGTCAAACCCGTTTACGCCAATATCGACCCACTCTTAGACAGTGAGTATTTGTCCTACATTTATCGCGGTGCCAATACCATCTATCGTGTGGAGTGTGATGACGTCAATACGGATATTTTAGCCAACCCGCATGCCGATATTGTTATTGAGGATGTGGATGAGCGTATTTAGGTAAGTACTACGAGCGTGAGTTCAGCGTCATTTGTTATCAACAGTTCAGTCATTAGAGTTAGGCAATATGAATTTTTTTAGTTATGTGGTTTTGGGTGGGTTTTCTTATGCGGCTGGTTGGGCGGTAAGGACGTATATATTGGATAAAAAGCCTGAAACTGAACAACCTTACAACCTCAAACATCCTGCTATCTTGGCGTATTTGGGTGGTTTCTTTATTATTATGCTGATTGTCTCTTGGCTAATAGGTCGTTATTTACTCGGGCACGTTGCCATTGATTTACCCTTTATTATTATTAATAGTATCGTGGCGACCTTTGTCTATTCGTTCGGGCTTAATCCCGAAAAATCTCGTTATGATGTCCCTAATTAAGAGAGCTGATAGATTTAATAAACAAGAAAAAGCCATGATCAAACCAATGATCATGGCTTTTTTAGTCACGTAATTGTCTATGGCTTTAAGCGTTGGGCGGTTATGATTTTTTTTGAATATCGGTACTATTCTTAGTGTTTGATTGACTCTTAGTGTTTGATTGACTCTTAGTGTTTGATTGACTCTTAGTGTTTGATTGTTCTTCTTTCTGACCGTCCGATTGCTCTTCTTTCTTAGAAGTCGATTGTTCTTGTTTCCATGCTTTGTATTTATGTAGATCTTTTTTAGCTTGCTTTAGGAAAAATCTGAGTACCAGTGCGTCATCGACATAACCGATGAATGGAATGGAGTCTGGAATAAGGTCAATAGGATTTAGTGTATAAATCGCACCAATCACGCCAGCTGAGATGGTTTTAAAAGGAATCTTACGATAGTCGCCTTTGTAGTAGTCTTTGATCAGACTCATGAATAGCATCAAATCATCGCTAAAAGGTTCAAGATAGCTATTATCTTCTAGTTTTTCTTTGAGCTTGTCTTCTTGGCCTATCAGGTGTTTCAAATTGGAGACAAGTGCGTCGTGTTTATCAGTGTTTTTATTAAACATAATTATTATCCTTACTTATTTGCGATGAATTTGTATTTACAGTAACAAATCTAATCGCCCTATGTTGTGTGTCTCGGTAGCGAAAAAGTAAAGATGGGTAAAGGTTGGGCAACTTGGCGTGTGGGTAAATACGCTACCATAGACGAGCGTGATAACATGCGTATCCTGCACGTACTCGCGCCATAAACACGGCATTAAAGCGGATGAATAATCAATATAAAAGCATACAGGTAGTAGCAAAGCATGGGTTCAAAAATACCGTCTATACAGCCATCAAGTCGTGCAACACACACGCAGCCAAAGACAGCGACCGAAATAAGTACTGGATTAAATCGCCGGCAGTTTTTGCGTCGAATAGGCATTGGTGCCGGTACTGCAGCCTTAGCAGCCCAAGGGATCTCTCAAGTTTTTGCAGCCAGTCCTAGTGAGCATAATGGTCGTTTGCAGATTACTAAGGACGATTTGCCCACGGCGTTATTGGATGAGCGTTTACCATCGCAGACGTCATTTTCACAAACAAGCTGTATCACACCAACGATTGAGACACGAATTTTTGCCAGCTCCAATGTTGGCGGTAGTGAGGAGCGCAATCAGCTGGCGTTGGATCGGCTGGCTTGTGCCGGTTTTAAGGTGAATAACCCCGCGATTACCACTCGGCAGTATTTGCGCTTTGCAGGCACTGATGTACAGCGAGCCGGCGACCTACAAAATATCGCGACTGGTGCGATAGCGGCGCCTAAGCTGCTGCTAGGCGTACGCGGTGGATATGGTGCGATGCGTTTACTACCCATGGTGGATTGGTCAACGCTTGGGCGCATTATGGCGGAGCGCGGTACGATACTGGCAGGCTTTAGTGATGTGACGGCTATCCAGTGTGCGCTACTGGCAAAAGGGGCGATGAGCTCACTCGCGGCACCGATGCTTTATAGCGAGTTTGGCAAAATAAAACCCGACCAAGTGACGTGTCGACAGTTTGCTGCGGCCCTGAGCAATCCCAATTTAACCATCACGGTACAAGATGCGTCTTTAACCAGCCAGCAGTTACCCAGTATGCTGACAACGGGTGAGCCAAAAGTCTTGAGGGGCACCATTTGGGGTGGCAACCTGAGCGTGGTATCGGCGCTCGCAGGTAGTGAGTATCTACCGCGGCTCGAAGGTGGTATTGTATTTTTAGAAGATGTGGGCGAGCAGGCGTATCGTATTGAGCGTATGCTTTATGATTTGTATTTGGCAGGCGTGTTTAAGGGTCAGCAAGCGATCGTGTTTGGTGCGCTATCTGGGGCAGGGGAGGACAGTTACGACAAACGTTATGACGTTGCCACCGTGGTTCGTCAATTGCATAAGCTCACAGGCTTACCGATTTATAGTGGCATGCGTTTTGGCCATATTGGACAAAAACACAGCTTCCCACTTGGGGCAATTTGCCAAATTAGTCCAAACACAAGCAATGGCTATCAGCTAGCTTTTACCAACTACCCAACCATCAAGGCAGATGCCATGCACGTTGCAGGCTTGTGGCAAGCGGTTTAAGCGTTCAATGCTATCATTGCTAAATGGGCAGCCGCGAAAACTTATCCTGATACTCTTTAGGCGTTAGTTCCGTGGCACGTTTAAACAAGCGGGTAAATGAAGAGATATCATCATAACCAACGTGATCGGCCAGCGATTTAATCGTCACATCGCCTGATTCTAACAAACGTTTTGCCTGCTCAATTCTGACAGCTTGAATGTACTCAATCGGACGCATGGCGACACAAGACTGAAAGCGTCTGTTCAAGGTACGCGGGGTGATATTGACCATATTAGCCAAACGACTGACTTGAATAGGCCGATGGAAGTTTGCTTCGATAAACTCTTGTACTTGTTTGACGAGCGGGTCTGAATGCGGTTTGTGCAACGTCACGTTTGTATAACTGTTTTGATTGCCTCTTTTACTGTCGATAATCTGAGTTCTTGCCACTTGCGTAGAAATCTCACGCCCGCAGTAGCGCTCTATCAATAATAATCCCAAATCATAAAAAGCACTACCACCCGCGGCACAGAATATATTACCCGATTGGGTGACAAATTGATTCTCCTGTAAATCAACGAGTGGAAAATCTGCTTTAAATTTACTCGCATAACCCCAATGAGTCGTGGCTATCTTATCGTCTAGTAGTCCTGCCTTTGCCAAAAAGAACGCTCCGCTACAATTGCTGGCAATATCAGCCTTGGTCTTAGCCAGTCGCTGTAGGTGCGGTAGCAGCTCACTGTTTTGTCTTAATACTTTATCGATTGAATCACCAATGGTGGGTATTAATAATAAATCGCATGCCGTGACGTCTTGAATGTCGCAATGCGCTTGCATGAGTAAGCGATTGCTGCATCTGATATCCACACCGCCTAGGCTCGCTATTTGCACATTAAATCTAGGCTCAACTGCCTCATCCAAAAATCGCTGCCAGCTGACACCAGTGAATGAAAACAAGTCCAATGCGCCAGCAAGCACACTACCGAGCACCCCATCGAATCCCAAAATAATGACTTTAAAAGGTTGGTAGTTAGGCATCTGTGTCGGCTTTCCTTTGATAGCTATTACCCAAATAGACAGTTTTTTAGCTAAAAACTTCTGATGGTATGTCTTATTTGACCATAATTATGTCATAAATGACAATACGGCAAGGCGCGAAATTAGCTTAGTATCTATTGATAACCAATTTTTTTGTTAACGACAATACTAACGAGAACATTATGGCCGCAGAGACGCTTATCAATGATTTTGAAGTACCGTTCCAATTATACGATGTTTTGGACACTGAAACGCTGACCGAACATCCCAAATTCTCAGAGCATAGCCGCGAGACATTCGATGCGGTATTAGACACCGCTAACAAAATAGCAACCGATTTGTTTTTGCCGCACAACCATGTTGCCGATAAAAACGAGCCGCAGTTTGATGGTAAAAAAGTCAGCATGATAGATGATGTGAAAGTCGCCTTTGATGCGTTTCGTGAGTCGGGCTTTATCGCGGGTCGTTATAGCTTCGAAGATGGTGGGATGCAGCTGCCTGAAACAGTGATGACAGCAGTGGCAGGCTATTTTATGGCGGCCAACCCATCAACGACTGCGTATCCATTTTTGACCACAGCGGCAATCAACGTGCTCTCACACTTTGCCAATGACGATATCAAAGCGGCCTTTATGCCGCGTATGCTGACGGGGGACTTTACTGGAACGATGGCACTGACAGAGCCACATGCGGGGTCATCGCTTGCTGATATCAAAACCACCGCGGTAAAACAAGACGATGGCTCATATCGTATCAAAGGCAGTAAGATTTATATCTCAGCAGGCGATCACGAACTGTCTGACAATATTGTCCATCTGGTATTGGCCAAAATTCCAGGCGGGCCTGGCGGTGTCAAAGGGATTTCTTTGTTTGCCGTGCCAAAATATCGCTTAAACGATGACTTGTCGGTTGGCGAGAGCAATGACGTGCATTTGACTGGACTGATTCATAAGCTTGGTTATCGAGGGGCTACCTCGACGGCATTGAGCTTTGGTGATGAAGGCGAGTGCCATGGTTATCTGATTGGCGAAGCGCACTTTGGTCTGCGTTATATGTTCAAAATGATGAATGAGGCACGTATCGCGGTTGGTTTTGGTGCCTCTATGATTGGCTATCGGGGTTATCAGTACTCGCTAGATTACGCCAAAGACCGAATGCAAGGTCGAATCGCACCGAACAACAAGCCTGAAGATGCCGCCACGGCAATCATCCAGCATGGCGATGTAAAGCGTATGTTACTCGCGCAAAAAGCCTACTCTGAGGGCGGTATTTCCTTGTGCTTATACGGCTCAAACCTTATCGACCGTATCAATACTTGTGAAGACGAAACGCTAAAAAATGAGCTGTCAGAACTATTAGACTTACTCACACCAGTGTTAAAAGCATGGCCGTCTGAGTATGGCCCTAAAGCCAATGACTTGGGCATTCAAGTATTGGGCGGTGCCGGTTATACGCGCGAATATCATGCCGAGCAGTTTTGGCGTGACAACCGTCTCAACCCCATCCACGAAGGCACAAATGGCGTGCAAGCCTTAGATTTGTCATTTCGCAAGTTATGGCAAAAAGGCGGTCTTGGTATTCAGATTCTAAAACGTGAAATCACGCAAGATCTAACCAGCATCACCACGCCTGAGAGCGCAGCGCTTGCGGGTAAATTAACGCCTTATATGGGTCATCTGCATGACGTGCTGGTGCATTTAAGCAAAGTTTTACAGACTGAAGAGGCGGTAACGCTTACTGGCAACGCCCAAGCGCTCATGAATGTTTTTGCCTCCATTGTGCTGAGCTGGATTTGGATTCGCCAAGCGAGTAAAGCTGAGCAACTGTTAAGTGAGACAACCGATGCTGAAAAACAAAATTTCTATCAGGGAAAAATACAGGCGGCAAAATATTTTATCGATTGGGAATTACCATTAATCAATCGCGATATCGCAATTTTAACCCACAACAATTCTGTTTGCACGGACATGCAAGCCGACTGGTTCTAAAAACCTCTCTAAGGAAAGAGTAATGACAACAATCAACAAGCAGTGGCGACTAAAAGCAAGACCCGTTGGCGAACCGAGCGCCGATACTTGGGAATATACCGAGACAGAACTGCCGACCATCAAAGACGGACAGTTGCTGATAAAAATTGAGTATATCTCTATGGATCCGGCGATGCGTGGGTGGCTCAATGACGCAAAGTCTTACATCGAGCCGGTACAGATTGGTGATGTCATGCGCGCTGGTACGGTGGGTGAAGTTATTGCAAGCAAGCATGAGAAGTTTGCCGTTGGTGATTATGTGGCTGGTCACAATGGTGTGCAGTCGTATGCCGTCAGTGATGGTACGGGCCTGCACAAAGTCGATCCAAATCTCGCACCCTTGTCTTATTACTTGGGCGTATTGGGTATGCCGGGCATGACTGGCTATTTTGGTTTGTTAAAAACAGGGGAGCCAAAAGCAGGCGAGACCGTTGTCGTATCTGGCGCGGCAGGTGCGGTTGGTAGTTTGGTTGGTCAAATTGCCAAAATTAAGGGCTGCCGAGTCGTCGGTATCGCAGGCGGTAGCGAAAAATGTCAGTTCTTGATTGATGAGCTTGGATTTGATGCGACGATCGATTATAAAAATGAAGATGTAAAAAAAGCACTGAAGAAAACCTGCCCAGATGGCGTTGATGTGTATTTTGACAATGTTGGTGGCGATATTTTAAATGACGTACTCACCCAGATTAATCTGCGCGCGCGTATCGTTATTTGCGGTGCGATTAGCCAATATAACAACACCACAGCGGTCAAAGGCCCATCAAATTACTTGTCATTATTGGTCAATCGCGCGCGTATGGAGGGTATTGTGGTGTTTGATAATATCAAGGAATACCCAATCGCGATGAAAGAGATTGCGGGCTGGATTCAGTCAGGTGATATCAAAGTAAAAGATCATATCGTTGAAGGTATCGAGACCTTCCCTGATACCTTAATGATGCTTTTTAAAGGGAAAAATTTTGGCAAGTTGGTACTTAAGGTAGAGGGATAAATCATGACACCAAATATAAATGGAGTAGCAAGTAATGTTGCTGGTAAGCGCATTTTGATTACGGGCGGTGCTTCTGGTATCGGTGCAGCCAGTGCGTTACTACTGGCCAGTCGCGGCGCAAAAGTTGTGATTGGCGACAGGGCAGAAGAACTAGGCGCTGCCATCGCCAAGCAAGGTCAAGATGCTGGCAATAGCATTACCTTTAAAAAGGTAGATGTCACCAGTGGCGATGAAGTACGAGCGTTATTTGCTTTTGCTGTGCAAGCGCTTGGTGGCCTCGATGTCGTGGTAAACAACGCTGGTATCGATCATAAACCTGCCCCCATGCATGAGCTAACTGAGGAAGATTTTGACCGCAATATCGCAGTGAACCTAAAAGGTGTCTGGCATTGTATGCGTGCTGCGGTTACTTGTATGGCACCAACTGGCGGTGGTCATGTGATTAATGTGGCGTCCATTGCAGGCTTGCGATCTGCGCCCATGTTGTCTATTTATAGCGCCGCCAAACATGGCGTCATGGGGCTTACCAAGTCTGCGGCCCATGAATACGCCCGTGTCAATATTCGCTTTAATGCGGTGTGTCCCAGTTTTATCGATACACCAATGGTGCGTAATACCATGGCAAATATGGACGAGCGCGCGCAGCAAGCCACCATCAAGGCCAGCCCACTGCGCCGTTTGGGAGAAGTTGATGAGGTGTCTGGTGCGATTGCATGGCTGGCCAGTGACGAGAGCAGCTTTATGAATGGTCATGCCTTTACCCTCGATGGCGGTATGTTGGCTTAGTGTCTAAAGTATTTATTAAAATATAAGGAATAACGATGAAGGATTTATTTGATTTAACCGGTAAGATTGCCTTAGTGACGGGTGCCAGCCGCGGTATTGGCGAATCTATTGCACGTCTGCTTGCCTCAAGAGGGGCACACGTGATTGTCTCTAGCCGCAAAATCGACGCTTGCCAAGCAGTGGCTGATAGCATTATTGCTGATGGCCATAAAGCCAGTGCTTTTGCTTGCCATGTGGGAGATATGGAGCAGATTGATGCGATTTTTGAACATATCAAAAGTGAATTTGGTCAGATTGATATTTTGGTCAATAACGCCGCCGCCAACCCTTATTACGGGCATATCTTAGACACCGATTTAGCGGCTTTTGATAAGACCGTTGAAGTTAACATTCGCGGCTACTTCTTTATGTCGACCGCTGCGGGCAAGATGATGCGCGAGCAGGGCGGCGGCGTCATTTTAAATACCGCATCCGTGAATGGTTTGGTCGCAGGTGACAAGCAAGGTATTTACTCAATCACTAAGGCGGCTGTCATTAGTATGACCAAAGCCTTTGCAAAAGAGTGTGGCCCGTTAAATATTCGTGTGAATGCGTTATTGCCAGGCTTGACCGATACAAAGTTTGCCTCTGCCTTGACCACCAATGATAAAGTCTTAAAAATGGCGCTGCATGCCATCCCTTTAGGGCGCGTGGCTGATCCCGATGAGATGGCTGGCACAGTATTATATCTAGTGTCTGACGCATCGAGCTATACCACAGGCGCGACCGTGGTGGTAGATGGCGGCATGCTCGCCTAGCTTCGTGTTGCTGATAGAAGCACAGAAACCGTTTTTAAAAAAAACCGCATAAGAGTCATTTCTGTGCGGTTTTTGGTTTAACGCCTGAATTGAATAAAAAACTTCTTTAGACTTCTACTATCGTATCGCGTTTACGACCCTTCCTATACGCAAACCAGCTCGGTAATGGCATAATAAACACAAAGAACCAAACTGGCAGAGACGGACATAAAACAAGGGAGTCAACCATGGATTCAGTGAACGACAATATAGCAGCCGACATCTCTAAAAACAAAACGTGGTTATTTGTCCCAGCGACTCGGATCGATCGAGTGGCAAAAGCGTTTGCCAGTGATGCAGATGCAGTGATTATTGATTTGGAGGATGCCGTCGCCCAAGAGGATAAGGCACAAGCTCGAGAGGCGTTGAAAAAATACTATGATGATCAAAATGACACGCAAAATCATCAGCCGATTTGGCTACGGATTAATCAAGCAGGCAGTCAAGCATTTCCCAAAGACATAGCGCTATGTCAGAAAATGCCTAAAATAGCGGGTGTGCTACTGGCCAAAGCGGAAAAAGCAGCAGATATTGAATACGTGCATCAGCGTACTGGTCTACCTGTCATCGCACTAATAGAAAGTGCCGCTGGTTTATATCACATAGATAGCATGGCAAAAACAACTGGATTGATCGCGTTCAGTTATGGGTTTTTAGACTTGTGCAATGATCTGCGCGTGCAAGCAGGCACGCCCTCAGCGGATATCATTGCCAATCAAATCCGCTATCAATTAATTTTAACGTCGAAAATACATCAGTTAGCGCCGCCCATCGACACCATTTACCCTGACTTCAACGACGGGGCAGGATTGCGCGCTCGCGTACAGTTGTGGTCGCAAATGGGTATGTTAGGGATGCTGTGTATTCATCCCAAGCAAGTAGCCACTGTCCAACAAGCCCTACAACCGACAGCTAGTGAGCTTGAGTTTGCGCAGCGTGTGGTCGCAGAGTATGAACAAAGCGGGCAGGCGGTGTTTAAAATAGAGGGCGAGATGGTCGATGCGCCCGTGATTGAGCGCTGCCGTCAATTATTGGTGAAGTCGCAGTGATTGGCAAAGTGGCGAGCGGTGAAATAATGCTTTATCATAAACCACACATACTAAGACTCTATCAAAAAACCCTATGATTTTTATCAGCAATAATATTAGCCTCAGTGACAATGAAGTGGAGATCAGTGCCATACGCGCGCAGGGAGCAGGCGGGCAAAATGTCAATAAAGTCTCCTCTGCGATTCATCTGCGGTTTGATATCCATGCCTCAAGTTTGAGTGATATTCATAAGCAGCGCCTGCTGGATAGTAAAGATAGCCGAATCACCAAAGAAGGTGTGCTCATCATCAAAGCCCAGCAGTTTCGCACGCAAGAAAGAAACAAAATCGATGCGTTTGAACGTCTGCGCAGCTTCATCATAAAAGCCACGTATGTCAATAAGACCCGCAAGCCTACCAAACCGAGTAGAAACGCCAAGCGTAAACGTGTCGATCAAAAAACCCAGCGCGGCAAGACCAAAGCCTTACGCGGTAAAGTGGACTATTAAAACCAGCGCTCCTTACTGCTTAGCCGAGTCTGCTGCCCAGCTCAGGGAAGCGCTTTATCATAAATAACATCAGTAGCAGCGCGGCACTCGCGATAGCCGCCCCAACGTAGCCCACACTGGATAAAGAGATATGCGTCACTGCATAACCGCCGAACAACGCGCCTGTCCCAATTCCTAAATTAATAATGCCTGAGAACATCGACATCAGCATGTCTTGCGCACTCACATCCACCATGATGACTTTGGCTTGCATAGAGATAATCAGTAGCATGAGCGCGGCCCCCCAAAGTAAGGCAATCAAGCTAAGTGCCCATATCGAGGTCACAGCAAAGAGTAGCGCGAGCATAGAGACCAGCATCAGTATCGTCGATATCAGCATCAGCCTAGTGTTAAAACTGTCACCCCAGCGGCTAAATATCACACTACCCAAAATACCTGCGGCACCAAAAAGTAGCAATACAAAAGTCGCTAGGTTTTCACTGATTGAGCCAACCTGCCGCATGAAAGGCTCGATATAAGAGTAAGCAGTGTAGTGGGCGGTAAAGACGAGCAAAATCAGTAAATACAAACAGACCAACAATGGATTTTTGAGCAATTCTGGGATCTTTCGAAAAGAGCCTTCAAACATACTAGGCAGGGTTGGCAAGAGCTTCGCTTGGAGGATAAAGACAATGAGGGCAATGACGCCAATACCGCCAAAGGTCGCGCGCCAGCCAAACCATTGACCAATCAATCGTCCTAAAGGTACACCTAGCACCATCGCAAGCGACGTACCCGTCGCCAGCACACTAAGCGCCAACGCTTTTTTACCTTTAGGTGCCACGCGTATGGTAATTGCCGCCGTGATTGACCAAAATATCGCATGGGACAGTGCAATCCCAACGCGACTGATAAGCAGCACATCAAAACTCCAGGCAAACACTGACAGAACATGGCTTGCAATAAAGACGGCAAAAAGACCTAAGAGCAAACGCTTGCGCTCAAAGCGACTGGTCAGCAGCATCAGCGGCAATGACATCGCAGCGACAATCCAAGCATAAAGCGTCAGCATCCAACCTGTCTCTGCCGTGGTGATAGAGAAATCTTGAGCAATGTCACTTAATAATGCTACAGGGACAAATTCGGTCGTGTTCATAATGAATGCGCTCACACCCATCAAAAAAACTTGAAAATACTGAGTTCGGCGAGCGTCTGAGCTCACCTCAAGGTTGTGTTTCATAAAATCCAGTATAAAGAAGAGGCTAATACAGCAAAATTAGCTGAAAAGTGGGATAAGACATATAAGGGGCTCAAGAAAGGAGGGAAAGATACCAATTCAAAGGGATAAGTTAAAGTAGTTTTTTGCTAATGAGCATCGGTTTTCAAGCAAGAAGTAACACGATATAAAAGGAGTGTTGGGGTTTCATGGATAACCTTTGTCCACCTATTGGTCATCAAGAAGGCTGTTTTATAATCAGACGCTTGATAGGGTCTGGTATTGTTAACACGCTTTAAAAGTAAGATTAATAATAGTATTGGTTAACAGTAACAACATGAGTAACAGTATTTATTTTCTATCATCTGGTATGCTATCATCAGTGAATCACCTATCGTGGGTTTAACAGTTTTGTACCGCTAGCCGTTATGGCAATCTAATGGCGACGGACAAACCTTGCAACTTCCAGCACGATATAAAATAACTCTGGTAAAGCGCATGAGCCTGTACTCCGACATCCTCATTTGTGCCTGATTTTATTTGCCTGTTTGGGCTTATTTCATACTTTTTTGTCGGAGTTACAGGAGTCTAAGGTGTTCAATACCAAGAGCCACACGGCCAACCAATCCAAATATACCCGTCGTTACCGTCCGTGTCATCCTCTGGCGCAATATGCAGTCAATCAAATAGAGGCACTTAAGCTGTGTTCGCAAGACATTGTCAAAGCCATGGGTTATCCTCTGAAGCATACCATACCCGCCTGTGATCGCCTGCGGCACGTATTGTCGAACAAGCATCTTGGGCTGGATGGCAGTTATATAGATAAGTACTTTACAGCCGATGATTTTTTAGCGAAGCTGTTTGTGGTGCTAGAAATACCTTATGCCCCATTTGCAGAAGACATCGAGCAGATTAAGTACAAATTAGCCCATGCCCCCAATCCTTTACCCCAATATAACTTACGAGCGGATGTGGATTTTCACTTTACTAGCGGCGCAAATTGGATGTCTCGCGCCGCCGCATCACGTTTCGCTCAGGTCCATCTACCTCGTGGTTTTGCCACACTGGATGAGGCAGAGCGGGAGTCGATAGTGCAAGAAGGTATTTGTGAGCACTATCAGCAGTATGAAGGGCATTTGCCGTATGACGGGAGAATCAAAGGCTATCGACTGACTATTGAACAAAATAATACAGTGATGGATAGAGTGACGTACGGCTCACCAAAGTCTAGTGGTGTGTAAGTACTGTGATTATATAAAAGGCCTATTAACTTGAGTGAAGAGATTTTGGTAGATAAGCCATAAAGAGGGTTAGCATAAATATAGACGTTTTAAGCAACATAAAGCTTCACTTTTAGTGAGGCTTTTTTTATTGTCAAAGCCAACGTTTTAAGCGATATATGCTGTATCTATATCTATGTCTTGATTGGTCATTCAGGTTTAGAGATTGCCCGCCATAAAATCACAAACAGCGCATCGAACTCCGCAATAATGGGCGTCTCTGTCTGACGAATGATATGCATCAGTCCAAGGCGGTTGATAAACCCCATAAACACGTCAAAAAGTGTATAAAGTGGCACTGTGTCATTTAACACACCACGAGTTTGGCCATCTTCTAACACCGTCAAAAACGCATCAATCAGCTCTTTGTTCTCATAAATAGCGATATTACGAAAGTGTAGCTCTGATACCGAATACAACACCATCACCGCATCGGGATGGGAGTCGACAAAGTCAAAGCATACCCATAACGTCTTACGCAGCCGCTCCTCTACGCTATCAATACCTTGCAGATGATCTATCATCCGTGACGCTAGTCGTCCCAACACTCTGTCCATAATGGTATAAAACAGGGTTTGTTTGTCGCCAAAGTATTTGTAAAGGGTTTGCAATGAGACATTAGCGGTCTTCGCAATCTGCGCCATGGTGACCTCATTAGCATCAAAACCTGCAAATAGCTTACGTACGGCTTTTTCAATATTGTCCAGCGTGGTAGGGCGCATAGCGGATAAAGGGGATAGGTGCCGGGCCTCAGTGACGTGATCTACCTGACTGGTCGTTTTCATACCTTATGCTTCCTGTGTGCTGGTGTGTTTTAGACATTTTCTACGCAAGCCCTAAGTCGCCCAACCAACTTACTACACAAACAAAATGAGTAATGGGTATTACCATTGTTGTTTAAGTGGTTGCGCGAGTACGGATACTATCCTAGTATAAGTACTCAGTGTGAGCAATCAACAAGGGTTTATTATCTGTTTTTAACGGTAATACATATTACCATACATAGAGTGATTTCCCTTTAGATAAGTTTGGCTTACCCACTACCCATTCACCCTCGTCAAGGATAGACAACATGAGTATAGAAAAATTTACCCCAAACTGGATGACTGAAGAGCACCAAATGGTTTATGACAGTGCGCTAAAAATGTTTAAAAGTTGGGAGTCAAAGGATGAGCAGTGGCGCAAAAACGGCATGATTGATCGCGCGGCTTGGGAAGAGGCAGGGGCGATGGGGTTTTTGTGCGCATCAATACCAGAAGCGTATGGCGGCGGCGGCGGAGATTTTGGCCATGAAGCGGCGCTTCTTTATGCACAAGCAGAGGCCAATCAGTCAGGTTTTGGTGGGACGGTGCATTCAGGTATTGTCGCCCCTTATATCTTGGCTCATGGTACAGAAGAGCAGAAAAAAGAATGGCTACCTAAGATGGCGACTGGTGAGTATGTGGCCGCGATTGCTATGACTGAACCTGGGACTGGCTCAGACCTACAAAATATCAAGACTTACGCCGTAAAAGATGGTGAGGACTATATTATCAATGGTTCAAAAACCTTTATCACCAATGGTCAGCATGCCAATCTGATTTTGCTGGCTTGCAAGACAGATCGTGATAAAGGCGCTCAAGGTGTCTCACTTATTATGGTAGAAACCGATAAAGTGACTGGTTTTGAGCGTGGTCGTAATCTCGATAAGATCGGTATGACTTCACAAGACACCTCGGAGCTGTTCTTCAGTAATGTACGTGTGCCCCAAAAGAACCTTTTGGGTACAGTAGAGGGCATGGGTTTCATTCAGATGATGCAAGAGCTGCCCCGTGAGCGTCTGATCATTGCCATATCAGGGATTGGTGCAATGAAACTTGCGATCGATTTGACACTAGATTACGTTAAAGGCCGAGAAGCCTTTGGCAAGCCAGTTTGGTCGTTTCAAAACACGCGCTTTAAGATGGCAGAATGCTACGCTGATTATCTTGCTGCTAGCAGTATGTGTGATGCCGCCATTGATGCCATGTTGGAAGGTAAATTAACCGTTCCTCATGCCTCACTGGTTAAGTACTGGGTGACGCAAAAACAATGTGACGTGATTGATGAGTGCGTCCAGCTCTTTGGGGGCTATGGCTATATGACAGAGTATCCGATCGCTCGCTTGTATGCCGATGCCCGAGTTCAAAAAATCTACGGTGGCACCAATGAGATCATGAAAGAGCTGGCGTCACGCTTTATGTAAGTGTTTGCCGCCGTTTTTTGGATAAAGTTAGTACCTTTTATGGTTCGTTGAAAATAAAATTGCGCTAGTTATTGTTGATTGATAAAAGAAAAAGGGATTTTTTATGACTGAGACCGCTTACATTTATGAGGCTATCCGTACCCCGCGTGGCAAAGGAAAAAAGGATGGTTCTTTGTATCAGGCATCACCGACTTGGTTGACGCGTACCTTATTAAAGGAGATGCAGCAGCGTCACCACTTGGACACCAGTTTGGTTGATGATGTGGTGATTGGATGTGTGACACCAGTTGGTGAGCAAGGTTCTGATATTGCACGCATTGCGGTTATCGACGCTGGCTGGGCGCAAAGTGTCGCGGGTGTCACCTTGTCCCGGTTTTGTGCGTCAGGCCTTGAGTCTATCAATTTGGCTGCCGCCAAGATCATGTCAGGTATGGAGGACATGGTGGTGGCAGGTGGGGTTGAATCCATGAGCCGCGTACCGATGGGTTCTGATGGAGGTGCTTGGTATATGGACCCTCGGGTCAATGAAGCGACGCATTTTGTGCCGCAAGGGGTTGGCGCAGATACCATAGCGACGCTCAAAGGCTTTAGCCGTACTGACGTCGATGCCTTTGCCACCGAGTCGCATCGCCGTGCTGCTAATGCGTGGGAGAAAGGCTACTACGATAAGTCCGTCGTTCCTGTGACGGATATCAATGGCATGATGCTGTTGGACAAAGATGAAACCATCCGTCCTAACACCAATGTTGAGACGTTAGCGGGACTTAAACCCTCTTTTATTGTACCCGGAAAAATGGGCTTTGACAGTGTTATCTTGGACAGATATACCACGATTGAGAACGTTGACCACGTGCATCATGCTGGCAATTCTTCGGGTATCGTTGATGGGGCCGCTCTGTGTTTGGTCGGTAGTGCCGCTGCCGGTCAAAAAGCAGGTCTTAAGCCACGCGCTAAGATCACGATGGCATCAGTTATTGGCTCAGAGCCTGCCATTATGCTGACAGGACCGACGCCTGCCTGCCAAAAAGCCCTCAAAAAAGCGGGTATGCAAGCTTCAGATATTGACCTGTGGGAGATCAATGAGGCATTTGCTGCGATACCGCTAAATACCGCTGATGATTTTGGACTCTCGCTCGATATCGTCAATGTCAATGGCGGCGCGATCGCCATGGGTCATCCGCTTGGGGCAACAGGTGCCATGCTCATGACGACTGTCCTAGATGAGTTAGAACGTCGTGACCTAAAAACGGCGATGATTACCCTATGTGTGGGCGGCGGTATGGGTATTGCGACGATCATTGAGCGTGTCTAGAGCATTGAGCGCGAACAGGTTGATATGCTTTTATTAGCTTGATTTGGTTCAGATAGGAAGAGCATTGTAATTAAGGGACTATTCAAAGGACGAAACATGACTATAAACAATAGTGTAAAAGATGGGGCTAAAGACAGTGTGGATTTAATTAATAAGCTGAAAGGCTTTTCTGCCCAGCGTGATGACGATGGCATCGTGACTGTCATCATTGATCAAAGTGCACGCAAAATGAATGTCATCGGTGATGGTTTTACCGAGGCGTTTGCGGCAATGACAGACCTCTTTATCAACGATGAGTCTGTGAAAGGCTTAATCTTGACGTCAGGTAAAGAGACATTTGTGGTCGGTGCCGACATTGACCAATTGGCTACTATCAAAACCGCTGAGCAAGCGTTTGAGTTGGCTGAAGATCTGAAAGGTAGTCTGCGTAAACTTGAGACATCAGGAAAACCTGTCGTTGCAGCGTTGACAGGGACAGCACTTGGCGCTGGTTTAGAGCTTGCCCTAGCGTGTCATTATCGTGTTGCAATCGATGCACCTAAAATGAAACTGGGACTGCCTGAAGTCAAATTGGGCTTGCTGCCAGGCGGCGGCGGTACTCAGCGTTTACCGCGCCTAGTCGGTATTCAAGCAGCACTTGAGCTGATGACGCAAGGCAAAGAGCTGCGCCCAGCCACTGCTAAAGACATGGGTCTGATTGATGCCATTGCCACTGACAAAGTAGATATGCTAAAGCAGGCCAAAGAATGGATTAAGGCCAATCCAAATGCCCAGCAGCCATGGGACAAAAAAGGCTTTAAAATCCCTGGTGGCGATAGCAAGCATCCTCAGGTAGTGCCAGTATTTTCAGTGGCGCCGGCCATGGCCAATCAAAAATCGCACGGTAATTATCCAGCGATTACGCACATCATGTCTTGCGTGTTTGAAGGGTGCCTCGTGGATATCGACACTGGTCTTGAGATTGAATCGCGTTACTTTGCGGCTTGTGTGCTCTCTGTTGAATCTAACAACATGATCAACACGCTATGGACTCAGCTTAACAATATTAAAAAAGGTCAGTCGCGTCCTCAAGGGTTTGAGCGCATGCAAAGCAAAAAAGTCGGTATTTTGGGCGCTGGTATGATGGGGGCGGGCATTGCTTATGTCACTGCCAAAGCGGGCATTGATGTTGTGCTACTAGATACCGAGATAGCAGGGGCGGAAAAAGGCAAAGCGTACTCTGCTAAGATTCTTGATAAAGCCATCAGCCGTCAGCGCGCCACTAGAGAGCAAAAACAAGCGCTATTAGATCGTATCAAGCCAACTGTTTCCTATGACGATTTGGCAGACTGCGACCTTATCATCGAAGCGGTATTTGAAAATCGAGACATCAAAGCCAAGTGTACGCAGCAAAGCGAAGCCGTCATTGCTAAAACAGCGGTTTTTGCCTCTAATACCTCTACACTTCCCATCACTGGACTGGCAAAAGCCAGCACGCGCCCAAACCAGTTTATTGGTCTGCATTTCTTTTCACCCGTTGATAAGATGCCTTTGGTTGAGATCATCATGGGCGAGCAAACCGATGATGCGACTTTAGCCAAAGCCTTTGATTATGTGCTGCAAATTGGCAAGACGCCTATCGTGGTAAATGACAGTCGTGGGTTTTATACCTCGCGTGTGTTTGGCACGTATGTCTCAGAAGGTATCGCCATGTTAGGCGAGGGCGTTCATCCACGCAGTATCGAAGTGGCTGGCACGAAAGCAGGGATGCCGATGCCGCCACTGGCGTTACAAGATGAGGTGTCATTGAGTCTCGCGCTACACGTTAGTAAACAGCAGCAATTGGATATGGCCGCAGAAGGAAAGTCGATTCCTGTACGCCCATCGTATGAGATTCTCAAAACGCTGGTAAAAGAGTACAACCGCACAGGCAAAAAGAGCGGCAAAGGCTTTTATGAGTACTCAGACAATGGCGATAAACACTTATGGCCTGAATTGACGAAACTATACCCACCAAAAACGGCGCAACCACTGCAGCAGGATTTGGTCGATCGGTTGATGTTTATCCAAGCCAATGAATCTGCTAAGTGTTATGAAGAAAACGTCGTACGCTCTGTCGCTGACGCCAATATTGGTTCTATTTTTGGTTGGGGCTTTGCGCCACATCAGGGTGGTACGCTACAGTTTATCAATGCCATGGGAATAGACGCGTTTATTGCGCGTAGCCGTGAGCTTGCTGCGACATACGGGGAGCGTTTCGAGCCTGCTCAGATTTTGTTAGCAATGGCAGACAAAGGCGAGGTGTTCTCAGATGACTGACAGACAGCTACCAAACCATGGACAAATGCATGAACAAATGACTGACTGTCTGCGAGGGTTACGAGTGGTTGATTTGACTCGTAACCTACCCGGACCTTTTGCCACGCGCCTGCTGGCTGATTTGGGGGCAGATATCATCAAAATCGAACCCAAAAATGGTGACCCAGCCAGAGCTTTTGGTGACTTGTTTACCGCCTTAAATCATGGCAAGACCACCGAAAAACATGATTTTCGTGATGCTAAAGGGATTGAGGCCATTAAAGCCCATCTTAAAGACGCGGATGTCATGTTAGATAGTTTCCGCCCTGGTGTCCTAAAAGGTATGGGCCTAGACGCCCAAACGCTGCACGCCATCAACCCAAAGCTGGTGATCGTCTCAATCACAGGGTATGGTGTCACAGACAGCACGATGGAAGCTGAGGACAGTATCAATCATGACTGGGCCAATAAAGCAGGCCATGATATTAACTTTATGGCCATGAGCGGTGTCCTTGATCAATTAAAGACCGCCCAAGGTGAGCAGGCCATGCCGAATGTCCAGTTTGCTGATTTAGCGGGCGGTAGTGATACGGCAGTGATTGCTATACTTGCTGCTGTATTCGCCGCCCAGCGTACCCGAAAAGGTCGTCATATTGCGATCAGCATGACCCATAGCTTATATCAACACATGGTCATGCCAAAAGCAACCGGCGCACTGGTTGAGAGTCTCACAGGTAAGCGTCCCACGCCGCAGCATGACTTTTTGGGCGGGGCACTGCCTTGCTACCGTTTATACCAAACTGCCGACCATCGTTATATGGCGGTTGGCTCATTGGAGCTAAAGTTCTGGCAAGGACTGTGTGGTGTGCTGGAGTTGCCAGCGCTTAAAGATGTACACTGGCAACGGGGCGTTATGCCGCACATGATTGAGAGCCAGTCGGCAACCAAAACAATCGCAGAAAAATTTGCCAGTCAAACGCTGGCCTATTGGCAACAAGTCTTTGCTTCGGTTGATGTCTGCGTGACCCCTGTACTGAGCTTACATGAAGCCAAAGCGCATCCCTTGTTTGCCCATCAAGATGAGCATGACGCCACATCCGGATGGCAGCAAATTGTATAAATAAATGGCCGAGCATCATCACTGATGCAGCACGGGATACCTTTTAACTCAACCCTTGATGAGGTCATTCAGATAAATGGCTTTTTTCTAAATTCGCCAAAAATGCGGCAAAACCCTCTGCTGCCCGAGCTTCTAAACGGCTGCTGGTAATCACACGGACCTGATTGCTCCAAGTGATGGCATAGCCTTGGGCCTCAAATTTTTTAACCAAATCCACATCTTCATGACAAGGCAATGGGGCAAAGCCACCCACCGTGAGATATGCTTCACTGCTAAACATTAAATTTGCGCCGTGAATGTGGCGATGTCCCATACTGTCTTGGTAGTGATTGATATAATCTTGTCGCGTTTGCGGTGCTAAATGCGCCCAGCTATCCACGCTCACCACACCGCAAATCATATCCGTAGGCTGCTGCGTCATATGGGCGATTTGCTGTATCAGCCAGTCTACCGTTACGATTGAATCTGCGTCTGTGCAGGCAATCCACGTTGCGCCTTTTTTGATAGCATGGCGAATACCCATATCTCGCACCCGTCCCACACAGTGATAATGACAGCATAGGTAATCCACACCTGCGGCTTTGACTAATGCAAGCGTCTCATCGGTGCAACTATCCAGCACCACAAGAGGGTACGCCGTAATGGTCGGCGGCAGCTGCGTCATGGCTGTCTGAACCGACGTGAGGCAATTGGTCATTGTCATCGCTTCATTATGAGCGGGAATCACAATACCGATTTTTATCTCATTCATGTACCACCCATTCTGTTGCTAGCTGTCGTACGCCTCATATTAAGTTTTCTTGCATAGCGACTGAATTTGAAGTGTTTTGCCAAACGTCTAGTAAAAAATCGGTATCGATAATCTCACTTTGATGACTAAAAGCCACTTGCTGAGCGCTCTTATTGTTTGTCCCACGCTTTGCTAAATTAAATGCTTGGTGTAAGCGTTGGTGCACCGTGTCGCCCGTCATCACAAAGCCATCAATGGGGTAGCGCCAGTGACAGCACAGTAATGTGCCGCCTATGGCAAGGTTTTGACCGATCCAAGTGGTCACCGCATCAATCTCGTCTGGCGATAAATAATATAAAATTTCGCTAATGACAACCAAATCAAAGGGTGGTTGATTGACAAGCGGATGGTCTGATGAAGGATCAGATCCTAAAAATGCCTCTTTAAAAGTGAATAGGGCGTTAGGAATCGTCCCTTGAATCACCCTAACATGAGAGAACGCTGCCAAGCGTTGACTGGCAAGTTGTACCGCATGATGATTACCATCTATACAGGTCAATGCCTGACAGCGGCGGGCCAGTAATTCGCTAAAAACGCCATTGCCGCAGCCCAATTCAATGGCATTGCCATATTGTGCTTGGGGCAGGACCGCCAGACACATATCACGTTTGCGTTTTTCATACCAGCGGGTCTGATATTGCCATGGGTCGGTACTGTCGCTATATAACGCATCAAAATACGTGGCTGAATAGCTGTCAGACTGGTTGTCAGTATCAGTATCAGTATCAGTATCAGCGGTAAGCGTCATTGGCGTTGTCAATTCAGACATGTGGTTCATACAAATAAACCTCCCAGAGCTGGCTAATTCTAGCGATGGCTTGCGCCGATAAAATGGGCGGGTTGCCCGTACTTTCATCAACAGTGATTTGGCTTTTAAAACAGGCAATGGCTTGCGTTTTACGCTGTAATTGCTCAGCGGTTAAATCAACTCTGAGGGCACAGTGCCAAGGAATGCGGCCATCATCCGGTTTTGCCCAATGCCATGCCCAAATAAGTGCTTGATAACAGGCCAAATTGTGCTGCTTGGCAAAAGCAGATACCACCTGTCCTGTGGCTTCGTGATCAGGATGGCCATCGTGAACAAAAGGTGTCACTAAAATATCGTCAGGCTGAATAATAGCGGCTAATTTTTCGTTAAACGGGGCTTGTTGTGCAAATACATCACCATCTGCTAAACCTAGAGTCATAGTCGTGACTTGTTGAGCGATGCCCAATGCTTTTAAGGCCGCAAGGCTTTCTTGTGGACGGATGACATTAAGTTTTTGTGGCGGATAAATCTGTGAGTCTGGGTGGCTTTGTGTGCCATTGGTCACATGAATCAAGATGATAGGATTGCCATTAGCCGCCAGTTGTTGCAGCATACCGGCGCAGCCCAAGATTTCATCATCGGGATGCGGGGCAAAGACACACACACGCTGATGCGGCAAAAAGTTTTGTGCAAGATTCAATCGAGGTAAGTCTTGCAGTCCTTGCCAATTCTGCCAAGCGTCTTGACTGGTGCCATCGCCCTCAATCACACGGTCACCGACAATCGGATGATTGTGTTCAGAAGTGGCCGTATAATCGGTTACGGTATCGGTACTGACCGCTGCCTCATTATCGCTAAATGTTAGGTCAGACCATGCAGGATGTTCTGACATATTGGTGGTTACAGTTGCCATATGTTTTCCTGTCCATTCGTTGATTCATTGATTGTTTCGCTGGCTAAAGTACTTGATAGTTCGCCAATTTTTTGTAAATCAAACGCGCCGTGACTTTGGCGAATAAATACAGGCAAATCCGCTGATAGCCTTGCGAAATGGGCATTACCACAAAAGGGTGCTGCGCCCAATGCCAGTCCAACGGTTTCGATGACTTCAAGCGCCAACTGCTCGACGTTCACTCTTAATTGGCGAATGGCAAGTTCATGACTGTGTTCTGGTTGGCTGTCTATCAAGTGAGCCACATGGCGAAAATACTGCTGAGTGACGGCCAATGCTGTGCCAATCTGTCCCAGATACATGGCTTTAAAATCGTGCGGTTTACGCTGATACCCTTTTATCAAATAGGTCGCTATAGATGCCGTTGCGCCATACCAGCAGGCAGCTACCCCTGCCGCGCCATGCCAAAAGCCCACGCGTTCTAAATACGCGTTTGCCGCGCCAACATGACTGGCTGCTGCTTGATTGAACTGTATGGTAGCTGTATCAGTGGCTTGCATGCCGACCGCTTGCCATGCTCCGTTGTCGATCTTGATCCCGTCTTGCTGCATATTCACAACAAGTAATTGCAATTGACCATTCTCATCTCGATAAGTCATGAGACCATGATCCACGATATTGGCGCCTGAACACCATGACTTTGAGCCGCTGATTTTGCCTTGTTGATAACGTATGGGGTCAGGATGACCTTCTGCCGCCCAAATTGCCCATAGCCCTTGTGCCGTTTCGCTATAGCCGACTTCATGTAAAATACTTAGGGCGTCTAAGTGTGACTCAAACCATTTAGCAATCGTTAAATCAATGCCTGCCACATATGCCAAAATTTGCCAACGCATTAAGGTGTGTGGGTTTGTCCTGTCACCACTGGCAGGATGGGGGATTTTGTCGCTATAGGTGACTAAACGCTTTAAGAGGTCGTGCCGCAGTTTATCGGTGATAACCAACGTGTCAGTCGTTTGACGATCAGCGGAGATAATGTCGTCTATAGCGATCTTAATGTTTTTTAATAAAGGATTTTTTGCCTCTAACGTTACCATGGAGATTTCCTAATAATTATTGTGGGTCAGGCTTTTAGACGGTAGCTGGACACTCTTTGGTTGTGTGATGACTTTTGACATCGTATAGATCATCTAAAAAATCTTGTTGCCAAGCGTGTAAATTGTCTTGCTGTAACCCCTGTAACAACGCCTGATAGCGCTCCTTTCGCTGGGCAAGTGGCATCTCTAAAGCTGTTTTTAAACCGTGTATGATGCTTTTGGGCTGGTGCGGATCGATAATGACCGCCGCTTGCATTTGTTCAGCAGCCCCGGCATAACGTGATAGCATTAACACACCTGGATTCTCAGGGTTTTGGGCGGCAATGTATTCTTTGGCGACTAGGTTCATGCCATCTTTAAGCGAATTGACCCAACCGATATCGCTGTGCCAAAACGCCTTCATTAGTGCCTTGTGATTTAGCACTTTTTCGCTATACGTAATCGCCTGCCAGTTATTTATAAAATCGTTAGCTTTGTCGTGGGCGCTAAAGCCATCGGTTTTAAACGTAGGCATTTGCTCCCCATTCGGCAAAAATTGCTGATTAATACCACGGACGGTTTGTTTGACATTGTCATAAAGCCGGCGATAAACAGGTAGATCTAAGCGGCTAGGGCAGGCAATTTGCAGTAATTTTAGCTGGTTTTGATACAGCGGATATTGTTGTAAAAAATAGCGATATGCTGAAAAACGCTCCAATAAACCTTTGGAGTAATCAATTCTATCGACAGCAATTATCTGCTGTGCGGCGGGCTTTATGACGTTTTTTTGCTGTGGGTGTTTTACCGTTTGTGAGGGTAGATGTGAAGATGAACGAGTGATCTGCTGCTGGATTTTTGCCACATTCACACCGATTGGGTAGGCGTTAATCGCTAAACAGTGCGTGGCGCATAAATCTAGATTGAGCGTTAACTGCACCCCAGCGAATCGGTTAAATGGGGTAAAGTCTTGACTGTTATATGACTCATTTAAAGGGCTGTGTTGTAAAAAGCGGCCGTTTAAATAATGCTGAAAGACGGCTATAGCGTTGGTTTTATCTTGCTGAGTTTGCGTACCCAGTACATCATAATGGGCAAGATGTTCAATCAATTCAGGGCTTTGGTTAAGTTGCTGCCAAAATGCCAGTGGGGCAAATGGAATGTGCAAAAAAAAGCCAATACGATTATTTATCCCTAATTGTCGACAGTAATGCGCCACGCTTAAAAAATGGTAATCATGAACCCAAATCACGTCATCCGGTTCAATCACTTTTTTTAATTGCCTGGCAAAAAGATGGTTTACCGCTTGATAGCCTGCATAATCTTGCGGGGCTTGGCTGATTAAATTGGCTTGCTCGTGCAACAGTGGCCACAGTACATTATTGGCAAATCCGCAGTAAAAATGTTGGTACTGCTTGGTCGTTAGAGCAGTGGTTATATAGGTGACTTTTGGGTTTGCTCTTTGCCCGTCAACGTCAGCGCTTGCTAGAGTAGGTGGTTTGCTACTGCTAAACGCATTGGTCGCACAGTCGTTAAAACCATCGACACAAGGATCTAAAATCTTGCCATTCCAGCCCATCCAAATACTTGGATTTTCTATTAATACATCATGCAGTGCTACCGCAAGGCCGCCTGCCATCGGATTGTTGTCGGGCATTTTAACCCGATTAGATAAAACGATTAAACGGCTCATATAACGTGTCTCATTGGGTTTTTGATAGAAGAGGTGTGAGCGTCTGCTAAGTCAGATGGTAGAGCAAGGTGGCTTTGAAAAAAGCTTAAGAAGCTCTCAAGCAACACCCGTACCTCGTGTACGCTATGCACATAGTAATGGGCGCACGTTCGCTCATCGCCTACTTTAATACCCATGCCCTTTACTGTTTTTTGGGGTGTTTTTACTGTTTTAGCCCCATTTTTGTCTTGCACAGCTATAAAACCTGCCTCATCGGTAATGTCATCACCAATAAAGATAGGACACAAGTCTTCGCTGACTTGCATATTCTTTAATAAGGTTAAAATTGCTGTCCCTTTATCTGCCCCTTTTGGCATGATTTCCCACACATATTTCCCTTGTTTCAATGTCCAATTGGAATGATGGTTTAATACTGTTGACATTATGGTATAAGCTGCATCCGCTAAAGTAGGGTCACAGCGATAGTGTAGGGCAACGGAATATGGCTTATTTTCTATCGTGAAATCACGATAAGGCAGACAAGATTGGATGATGCGCTGCCTGATAGTGGTAAGCTCGGTAGCATCCACATGCGCAACGCTTATGTTGTCACTACTATTGCTACTATTATTATCACTGTCTTCTTTGCTATCAAATGCTATTTCTAGCCCATGAGTGGCGGCAATCGGTAACTGTAGAGGAGACAGCATTTTTTTTGCTTCATCAAGACTGCGTCCTGTCACGATAGCGACGTTAACGCCATGACTTTGTATTTTTTGTAAAAGTGTCAATGTGGCGTTTGGAATGGCGCTGTCTTTGGGATTAAGCGTAAAATCTGCCAGCGTGCCATCCATATCCAAGAACAAACAGTAGTGATACTGATTAGATAAATAATCAGCAAAGGTGTTGGGCGGGATGTACGACGGCGTACTTATGCTGGGGTTTATTGCAACAGTCACACTTTTTCCTTTTTAGTGAGGCAATATTATGTTTTGACTAAATGTAACCTGACTTTGAGATAGGCTATCTGCTAAAAGCTCATGCGTTTGTCAGTTTGGGTGGCGAGAGTAACGAGCTGTATACCTCCAAACCTGATAATAAGTTTGCCATAGACCCAGTTGTCCTCTGGTGGCGAGTATGTTTAATTTGGCATCATTTCTGTAACTCACCAGATGTGGCCTTAATGAACGCGCTTTCGTGAATAATGGCTCATCTACTGCTTGGATTGATAAGTACAGGTTTGATCCGTTTTTTATTAAGGGTCTTGCACGTTTTATAACAGCCTAATTTGCTTTGATATCGAGGGAATTGTTTGGCTGTTTTCTTTTATTGCTTCGGCTGCCGGTGGGTTATTCAAATTCACGCAGATTACGGTCGGCAATTTTGCGGCTTCAGTAATTGGTGGGCTGATGATGGGATATGGTGCCCGTCTTGCATTCGGCTGTAATATTGGCGCTTACTTTGGTGGTATTGCTTCTTTTAGCTTGCATGGCTATATTTGGGGCATACTCGCCATGGCAGGCACTTTTTTAGCATTGTACATGCGTCCCCTGTTTGGACTGTCAGTGCCAAAATCTAACGATTCTGTGTGCTAATACAAAATACTCATCCCTATGATGAGAGTGTCTAATCTGAAAAGGCTCGCAATTAGTTGTGAGTCTTTTTTACTGGGTGTTCCATCGTAAAATGAGGGACGCTTCTGAGGTTTAATAAGGCTCGTTTGTACCGTGTGACGGGTTATGTGCCAGCTTTTGAGTTTGAAAAACGGTATTATAGTCGTTTAACCTTGACCGCTATTATTGCCTGATAGGGTTAAATCAGCCTTCGATACAGTCGGAGCGGTTCCATACATTGAATAACTACTATGTATGTCTGATCCGCTATGAAAGAACATTTATACAAGACCATTGATATATAAGGTACATTGCTATGGAAACAAAACAGAATCCTCTGGAACAAAGCCAAAATGCTGTAGAACACAGACCCGTATTTATGCCTAGAGTCAACAGTGACAATCTGGTAAAAACAGACATGGTGAGGTTTGAGCGGCATGTGGGGTTTGCAAGTAGACAGAAGAAAAAATCTATCAATGATCTGCATCAAGTCATTCGTAAAAAGTATGGTTTTAACCACGTCCTAGAGCTGTCTAGTAAATCGGGTAATAAGTTGAGCTTTCCGTTAAGCCCACTGAGCTTGAAGCTAACGAATGAGCATGATGGTAGGGAATATAGTGTCGAAAACGCTTTTTATGCCAGTAAGGTGTTTGAACATGGTGGACCTTACATCGACTTGCTGACCGCCCCGCCAAGACAAGCCAAAAAAGACGAGCGATTAACAGCCTCAGGTGAACTCATTGGCTACAACTATTTTGGTATGGAGTGGAGTATCGAGCCATTGACCACCTTTTATGATTGGCTATATGTGAATGCTCTAAAACAAAACCCTTCGCTGCACGAGGCGGTCATGCAGTATCAAGCTTTTACTGATATTACGTTTAATCCTAAAAAATCTATCCATAGTGCGGCTTATGCGCTGGCGATGTTTGTGGCGCTCAATAAGCGAGAGTTGCTCGATGAGGTTGAAGATCCGATGGCATTTTTTGATTTATGTAGTGACTTTAAAGTGAGCAATACCGAGCAGCTTTTGGAAAAGGGTTGGGTCTGATCGCTAGATTGGCACTCTTTTTTGAATGCCATGACACAGAGGCATAGAGACACAGAAACATACTTACCAGTCAGTTTTTATAAACTGTAGTGATTGAGCTTGCGTTTTTATGACTATATATCTAAAAGCGTTGGAATGAGAGATAATACGCTACAGGCTTTTAGCCGCTATGATTTGAAAAGTAGAAACGTGCTTAGAGATGCGTACAAATTGATAATATTAGACATTTAATAAAGCTAACCCAAATAAAAAGGCAGTTCCAAATGACCGACAATAACCCATACAACTTTTTACCTTTGCAGCCGACAGGTAGAAATGAGACTGATACTGCAAACACTTATGCGCCTGAAGACATGATTAAAATATATGAGCAGCAATTTCTCATTTCAGTGCCTGAAGACAAGCTGACAGAGTTTTTGCCAGCGCTCAAAGAGTTTTATGACATTGATGATCATACGTTAGACGTCAGTGCCGTTATTTTTGAGGCAATCGCGGATTCTAGCATTATTTACAATCATAAAATCAAAGTAGGCGATTATCAAATAGTAGGTGGGTTGATAGAGGAAGCGATCGAATATGATGAAGATAATAAAGAAGACGAAGGCGTTAAAGACAAAGAAATTCAAGCCTATACATTAGAGTGTCAGCGTACTTTTTTCATTAACGATGTAGAGATACCTTATCATTTTAATTTGTTTATTTATGGTGACGGGTATTCTACTTTAACCAAAAAACAAACCGTGCTAGAAAAAATGTATTGGTTCGTCAGAGTTAGGTACGAGGAGAACCTATTAGACGATTCTGAAGATGGTGAGAGTTTAGAGTCTATTAATGAGCAGCTCGACCGCTTAGGTATTCGGAAAATGGATCTGACGACCATAGACGAGATAGTAAGCTATGTAGAGGACAACATCATAGATGACGCAATGGTGGACGAGCTGAATAAATTATTAGATGATGCAGAGTAGCGTAAAAAATAAGCGGTTGGGTGAGCGGTGTTTGTGACGCCAAGCACGATAAAATAAAGGGTTGTCTTAGGTAGGTAAAACGATCTAGGGCAGCCCCTTAAGTTTTGAGAGTTTAGGGCAGGGCACAGTTTGGGCACCAAATGGGCACCGCACCGAAAACGAGCTTTTTGACTGAGTAGATAAACTTAACTATATTCAAAAAGATATTACGAAAATTTCTCTACAAACCCCTGAAAATTAGATAAAAAAAAGCCTCACTGTTAAGTGAGGCTTTTTAAGTATTTGGAGCGGGAAAAGAGATTCGAACTCTCGACCCCAACCTTGGCAAGGTTATGCTCTACCACTGAGCTATTCCCGCTAAATCATCTGATAAACAATCTATTGTCTAGATGATGACGAGGTATTATACGCAGTTTTTTTGGTCTGTCAACACCTATGAAGAAAAAAAGTAAAGTTAGTAAAACAGGCGTGTCATCTGGTCATGAATATATGTTATAACAGTTTATTATATTATGTATTCCAAAAGCTTTGTATTGCATAAATAGGCTGGGACGCACTTTATAATTTAACTCACTGACATTTTCAATGATCAATACTTACCAAGATAAGTCATAAGGATAAAAAATGAGTCAACAATATACCATCGCCGATTATTTGTTTGATCGTGTCGCAGAAGCGGGTGCCTCTGAGATATTTGGCGTGCCTGGTGATTTTAATTTAACTTTTTTAGACAATATCATCGCCTCTGATAAACTACGCTGGGTGGGTAACACCAATGAGCTAAACGCAGGTTACGCCGCTGATGGCTACGCACGCGAGCGTGGCTTTGCTGCTATGGTGACCACTTTTGGGGTGGGGGAGTTGTCCGCGATTAATGCGACCGCAGGCTCTTTTGCTGAGTATGCACCAGTGCTACACATCGTGGGGGCACCAAGTACAGCACTACAAGATTCCAAACGTCGCATCCATCACACTCTGGGGGATGGCACATTTAATCATTTTATCAAAATGGTAGAGCCTGTAACGGTAGCACGGGCACAGATTACCCCTGAAAATGCGGCATCAGAGATCGACCGTGTGATTCGCTTGATACTAAAAAAGCACCGTCCAGGCTATCTGTTGCTATCCCCTGATGTTGCTCGTCAACCTATTTATCCGCCAACGACCAAGCTTGATGACAGCCAAGAAGACATCACTAGCCAAGCCGCACTAGCCAATTTTAAGCAAGCACTAATAGATTTTTTGCCAAATAAAACCACGACGCTTATGGCAGATTTGATGGTGCATCGTTTGGGGCTACAGCCGCAGCTCAAAGCCTTAATCGCCGATACCGATATTCCCTATACAACGCTGTCGTGGGGCAAGACATTGCTAGATGAAAACAGCGATCGCTGGGCAGGGACGTATGCCGGTGTGGCATCACGACCAGTGGTTAAAGATGCGGTAGAAAACTGCGAATGTTTGATAAAAATTGGTGTGCAATATACGGATACCACCACGGCAGGCTTTAGCCAAGATATCAATGAGGAGGTGGTGGTCGATCTGCATTATGAACGCGCGTCTATTAGCGGTCAGAATTTTGCTCCGATTGCGTTAAAGGATTCTTTACAAGCGCTACATGAAGTGATGACATCTGGTATCAATATTATGCCCAAACCTTTTTGTGAGCCAGTCAAGCCGCACGAGCAAAATGGCAAAGATGACGAGCCTATTCGTCAGGATGACCTTTGGCACATCATTGCAGACCACTTAAACCATAACAACCTGGTGTTTTCTGACCAAGGGACTGCCTACTTTGGTATTAGTGATGTGCGTCTGCCAGAGGGCGTTACGTCCTATGGGCAACCAATGTGGGGGTCGATTGGCTATACGTTGCCAGCAAGCTTGGGCGCTGCTATTGCCTCGCCAAATAAGCGTAGTGTCTTACTGATCGGTGATGGTTCAGCGTTATTGACGGTACAAGAGCTCGCAGTGATGATTCAAGAGCGTATCAACCCAGTCATAGTATTGGTTAACAATGATGGCTATACGGTTGAGCGGGCGATTCATGGTGAACATCAGCGTTATAATGACATTCCTAAATGTAATTGGCAGATGATGCCGCAAGCGTTTGGTGCCACGGAAGACAACAGTTTAATTCTCAAGGTGAACACTGCTGGTGAGTTGAAATCTGCGCTCGAAACAGCGGCGGCAACCACAGATAAGTTAGTCATGCTAGAGGTGATGGCAGACAAGCATGATATCCCGCCACTGTTAGCTGATATCAGCGCCGCCCTGAAGCCGAAAGCCGATTAACAGTATCGGCCAAGTTTTGATGATAAACGCAAAAACCCATTTAGTTTGGTGACTAAATGGGTTTTTTTTGACTGTTTTTATAATGTTGCCCAACTAAACAGAGATAGCCCTTATGTCTGTTTGCATACTTTAGTATCATGACAGGTTAGGCGATGTTCAGCCCTTGGCATTCAACAGGAGATAACCCATCGTGATTTGGCTAAAAATGCTTATTGGCGCGTTGATGGTATTGGTGATTCAATTATTCGCACAGACTCGGTTTTTCTATTTGGCTGCGCTTGCGCCCCTGTTCCCCACTTTTACTTTGATCAGTCATTTCATCGTTGGTACCGAGCGTAGTCCCGCTGACCTAAAAGTGGCCCTCATATTTAGTATGCTTGGGGTCATACCGCATCTGATTTACACTTTTGTGGTATTTTTTAGCATCAGCTATATTGGCTTGTATAAGGCGTTGTTATTAGGGGTCGTTGCTTGGACAGTGGCAGCGGCTGTCTTGGTGGTCGCATGGCAATACATTCAGGCTTAATGAAGGGTATAGCATCATTATTACGTCACTGTCGCAAGAACCCAACTCATCATAATCGATTAAAATAGGGCTTAAAAAGATGGATACCTTAAATATCCTGTATCTCGTAGGCGCAGTACTCATTTTCGCCAGCATTATGGCGAGCACACTATCTGCGCGCTTAGGCGTACCATTGTTATTGCTGTTTTTGATAGTAGGAATGCTGGCGGGCGAGCAGGGAATATTGGGTATTGAGTTTTCTCAATATGCGCTCGCCAATTTTGTCGGGCAAGCAGCCTTAGCCTGTATCTTGTTAGATGGTGGTTTACGTACCTCTTTTAAGTCGTTTCGAGTCGGTTTAAAGCCTGCAGTTACTTTAGCTACGTGGGGTGTGCTGGTCACGGTGATGGTGTTAGGCGTGTTTGTCACTTGGCTGCTCGATGTTGACTGGCGCTTTGGTTTGTTAATGGCCGCTATTGTTGGTTCGACCGATGCGGCAGCTGTATTTTCTTTATTGCGCAATGGTGGGGTTAAACTGAATGATCGCGTTCAAGCCACGCTTGAGTTAGAGTCCGGTGCTAATGACCCGTTGGCTATTTTGTTGGTAACTGGTCTGATTGCCTTAAACGTTGATCCTGCCGGACAGACGGTACTTGGATTTTTAGGCTTGCTGTTGCAGCAGCTGAGCTTTGGGTTGGGTATGGGCTTACTCTTTGGTTACTTGCTATCTCGGCTGTTGCCAAAGGTGCACTTGGCAGAAGGCATGTATGCTATTTTGATACTTTCTGCTGGTTTGGCCGTTTTTGCCGCGACCAATCTACTGGGCGGTAGTGGCTTTTTGGCGGTGTATCTGACGGGCGTGTTGATTGGCAATCATAAGGTGCGCTCAACTGAGCATGTCATGCGAGTGATGGATAGCTTTGCTTGGTTATCGCAAGCGGTACTGTTTGTGGTATTGGGGCTTTTGGTCACTCCATCGAATGTCATCAATGTCTGGCACTATTCAGTAGCGATTGCGGCCTTTATGATTTTGGTTGCCCGTCCTATCGCCGTTTATACCAGTGTGAAACCTTTTAGATTTAAAGACAGAGAGATTGGTTTTATCTCTTGGGTCGGCTTACGTGGGGCGGTACCTATTACTCTTGCCATGCTGCCCGTGATGGCTGGGATAGACAACGCCTTTATGCTGTTTGATATTGCGTTTGGTGTGGTGGTTTTATCATTGATTTTGCAAGGGACGACCATTCCTTTTATGGCCACTCTGTTCAAAGTACGTATTCCGAATAATAAAGACCCAAAAGAAGAACACGAGGTTTGGGTCTCAGATAAAGCGAGCATAACCTTGTATGAGTTTGAAGTTCAATCGGGCGCGTTTGCTATTGGCCGCCACCCGATGGACATCTCTAAACGCATTAGCCCCGACGAAATCAGTGTGTTTGCACTGGTACGCGGGCAGCAAATTGTGGTGGTTGATAATGACACCAAGCTAAAATTTGGCGATAGTGTCTGGTACGCGATGCGCGGCAATCATGCCAGTAAAATTGCCAACATCTTTAATGATACAACACTCGATCGTAAAGCCATCGATGATTTTTATGGTGACTGGCTGCTATCACCGAGTGTCAAACTTGGAGACTTACCATTTTTTGCCGGTATTATGGAATCTGAAACGTTAGTAAAAACGCTAAAAACCACAGATGAAGAGGGCTTCAAAAATATGTGGGAGCAAACGGTTGCTGAGTACGTAAAATCACACTTGGGTACCGCGCCCGTCTCAGGCGACACCGTGGCAATCAGTGAAGAGTGGTCATTGGTCATTAAGGAAGTGGATGACAAAGGCAAGCTGAGAACCATTGGTCTAAAAAACCAAGAACCACACACAGCAGTATAGTCTTTGTCACTATGGGCCATAATGTTGGTCAGTAGCTCAGCGTCTTAAAACTTGAGTGGTTGCAGTAAGCATGTGACTGGGTGAGAATAAATAGTCGTAAACGAATACTATCAAAAACCCTTTGTAGACTATCAAATGCTATAAAGGGTTTTGATTCAACAATCTTTATAGAAGTGAGCTACTACCACATTAAATCATCTGGAATCACATAAGCCGCGTAAGGATCGTCTTCTGCCAGTACTTCTTCTGTCGTATCGTTAGACACCACCATAAAGCCTTCCATTTTCGCATCTATACGATCTGCCAATGGTCGAGGGAGGAGGGCATAGCCTTCTTCTAGTCGTGCAATCACCACATGACCGACCACAATTTGATCATACAGTTTTTGGGTGATAGCAATTTTTTTCACCTTAGAGTTATCTACAAACTGATAGCTAACATCACCATCTGTATCGGTAATCTGATGCTGCTTAATCATTTGTACAATATTGGCTTTTAGCATTTTCTCTTCTAAAGCACGTTGTTTTTCCTGATTGAGCTTTTGATCTTTCTCCAGCTTTTTTGCTTGGGCTTCTGCCAACGCTTTTTTGGCTTCCATACTCTCTGAGTCACCAGTCCGCTTGGCATGCTGCGTCTGCTTGCTGATTTTTTTGGCTTTTTTGCTATCCACCAATCCCGCTTTTAACAATTGAGCCTGTAGGGCATTTTTTGCCATAGTTCCATCACCTAAATAAGATTACTTCAATCATAAATTAAAAAAAATATATTGTAGCAAACTTTCCTAGGGCATGCTGTTAGGAGAGGACAAGACTTCACGAATGTGTCAAACGAACTCTATTAGACATTGTTTTTGATTATGGTGTGGGTTGGTCTAACCGTATGGGACAATTGTAATTACATCACTGGATGAAAGGGTCTAAATTGGTTATGATCAAATCATGGGAGTAAATAACTACATTTAAGGATAAATTATGACGACATCACAGCACATTTTGGCCTGTATTGACGGCTCGGCAGTGACCGAATCGGTTTGTGACTATGCAGCGTGGTATGCCAGTAAGCTGAACTTACCAGTCGGTCTGCTGCATGTTAGTGATATTCCTGTGTCGACCAGACGTGATTTGTCAGGGGCGATCGGTATTAATAGTCGCCAGTTTTTATTAGAAGAGTTAACGGAACTGGATGAACAAAGAGCAAAGGTTGTGAACAGTTATAGCGATGCCCTAGTGCAAGATGCCAAAAGTCACATTCAAGGTAGCTTTGATGGTGTCAGTGTCCGTATCTACCAACGGCACGGCAAGCTGTTACCAGCCATTGAGCACTTTAAAACAGAAAACCGAGCCGTGGTCATGGGACGGCGCGGAGAAGACCATAAAAACAGTCGCATTAATATCGGTAGTCAAATTGAAACAGTTGCCCGAGCATCAGATGTTCCGGTACTGATTTGCTCAGAGAAATTCAAAGAGCCAAGCTCATATATGATTGCCTTCGATGGCAGCAAAACGGCTATTAAAGCGGCGTGGATGGTTGCGAGAAGTCCTGTCTTGAAAGGGTTGCAGGGTCATATCGTCATGATAGGCAACCATAATGACACTGCCAAACAAAGCTTGAGTGCAGCCGCAGCGCAGCTCGAAGATGCAGGTTTTACCGTAGAGGCCCATCATTTATCGGCGGCTGATGCCGTTGATGGCCTGTTAAAATTCCAAGTAGACAATCACATTGATATTATGGTGGTGGGCGCCTATGGCCATTCTAAGTGGCAGCAGTTATTTTTGGGAAGTACCACGACAGAAATTATCGCCAGCACGTTATCACCAGTGATTTTGGTGCGCTAACTTTCGTATTTTGTAAGCTTTACGATTGTAGTAGTCAACCAGTTTGAGTTAACTTCTAAAAGGTTTTGATAAGTAGAGTCTCTTTTGCTTAGCCGTCAGTAGAAAATCCTTAAGGCTATGGGATGACAAGTTAAATATCATCGCATAGCGTAAGTGATCTCTAAGACTTCAAGACGATTCATGCCTCTCGCGTGTTATGCGATGCTTTGTGCATCTTCGCGCTTCTCAATTTTGTGTTGATCCTCTGTGCTGTTAACTTTCCAATAGCTAGAGACATACAGATGTGTTTTTGGTATCAAGCGCTCTACTTTGAAGTATTGGCGTAGCGCACGCATACTATGGAACTCACAAGCCGCCCAAACCGCAGGTTGTCCCCTAAACCATGGAAGTGTTTTAATACGCTCAAGTAAAGGGCTGTTTTCTGCATTAGGTGTGGCATTAATAATCCAATGGATTTCAACATTTGCAGGCTTTTTGAGTGTTTGTCGGTCCGCCTCAGTAGTCACCTCAAGTACAGCGTAGCCGCGCGCGTCATCAGGGAGCTGAGCGAGGTTGACAGTGATCGCAGGTAGGGCCGTCATATCGCCAACCAATAAAAACCAATCCGCATCATTGTTAATGAGCTTCTTTGGTCCAGGACCACCCACCAAGATTTGCTGTCCAACTTGGGCGTTTCGTGCCCACGTAGAGGCAGGCCCCTCAGCGTCATGCAAAGCAAAATCAACATCTATTTCATTGTCACGTTGGCCGCTGATCGTATACGTACGCATCAGTGGACGTGACTCTTTTTCTTGAGGAAACATGAGTTTGATGTAAGCACTCTCTTGATCGACTGGAAAGTCTCTCAATCCGTCACCGCCAAGCGTGACGCGGCACATATGTGGCGTGATGTATGTCGTGCCAATAACCTCAAGAACTCTTGGATTGGGTTTTGCCATATTATATTTTCCTTTTATTGTCATGATCGTTGTTCAATGCTTCGTGGTGCTTAAAAGCTCGCCTTTAGACTGACTGACACTTGACGCTCAGGTCCCATCCAGCAGTTATCGAGGTCATAGCAAGCGCCAACATAGGTTTTGTCAAAGAGATTGTTGATACTAGCGCCGACAGCAAGCATAGGATTAATCTGATAATTGCCACCGATATCTACCAAAGTCACACTTGGTAGCTCGTCTGAGTTTTGTTTATCAACCTGCATGCCACCCTCATAGCGAACCCCGGCATTGAGGGTGAGCTTGTCTGTGGCATAGTAGTCTGCCCATAGCGTGGCTTTGTGCTTAGCGATTTGCGCCGGCGTGTTGCCGACCACATCTGGATTGAACTCATCCTCGGTAATCTCAGCATCGGTATAGCTGTAGCTTGCAGCGATATCTACCCAGTCATTCAGCATATGACTGCCGGATATCTCAACGCCTTTAGAAGTAATCTCGCCAGTTTGAACTTTCTGTTGAGAGTTAGATGGGTTCGTTACGATGACATTTTTTTGTGTAATATCAAACACAGCCAACGTCCCTTGGGTGGCACGATCTGAGGACAGGTATTTGATACCCGCTTCTAACTGGTCAGCGGTGGTTGGTTTAAATGGTTCATTGGTAATAAAGTTGCTACCGACAACGGGCTGAAACGATTGTGAGTAGCTGACATAAGGAGATAGTCCATTATCAAAGTCATAAATGGCAGCAAGACGGCCACTGGTCTCTGACGCATCATTACTAATCGTTTTGTCACTATAAATAGCCCCTTTAGTGGCTTCGGTTTGCTCGGTGCTACTGTCAAAATTGTCGTGACGTAATCCTGCTACTACCGTTAAATCTTGCCACTGCATCTCATCTTGTACATAAAGTCCCAGCTGGCTTTGTTCGATGTCTTGCTTTTGACGATAAATATCTAACGGCAAATTGTCCGCATTTATCTGGGAGAAGTCTGGACTCGATAAATCAAGATTTGGTGTGCCAGCTGGCCCAGCATCGTAGTAAGTCGCGTTGCTGTCGGTCTCTTGATACTCGACCCCAAACAATAGGTTATGTGATGTATTGGCAGTATCTAGCTGATAAGCCAGCTGATTGTCTGTGGTCCAGTTGTTCATAGTCTCATCAGTGGTGTATGCCACGCGATTGAGAGTCGTGTCACTACCCTCGACAAACCCACGGTTATATATATTACGTTGCTGCGCTTCGGCGTCGGTATAGCGCGTGACATGTTTAAAGGTTAACTGATCATTGAGGTCCCAGTTGACAGTGACGCTCGGCATGAATACTTCTTTGCTAAAGCGATTCCATTTATCACCTGCATAGGCATCACTGTCTAGTTTGCCGTAGCTGGCATTGTAGACAGTACCAACAGCAGGCAATGGGGTTGAGGGTACCATTTCTGGATCATCTTGATAAAAAAGATTGGCAAGGACAGAAACATCGTCAGTTGCTTGCCATTCAAGTGATGGATTGATCAGGGTGCGTTCTTCTTCTGTGGTCTGCATCTGTCCATCTTTTTTGCGCTTTAACGCGACCAAGCGATAATTCAGTGTGTCTGTAAGAGGGCCTGTGGTATCGATTGCTACTTCTCTGAGATTTTGGTTGCCAAGCCGAAGCTGCACCTCAGACGCTTGGGTATTTTTTGGACTCTTGGCGACTTGGTTGACCATACCACCGGGGGCGGCGTAGCCATAGAGTGAAGAGGCGGGCCCTTTTAATATTTCTACCGCTTCCGTGGCATAGATATCAACTTGTGGCATCAGGTTCCAAGCACCATCATAAGGCAGTCTTAGCCCATCGTAAAAATTAGAATAGGTCTTAAAACCGCGAATATTGTACTCATCAAAAATAGACACGGTGCCGCGACTCTCGGTCGTCACCCCTGGCTCATAACGTAGGGCGGCATTGACGCTGTCAGCTTGACGCTTTTGTAGCAGCTCTTGATCGATTCTTGTGTAACTCATTGGTGCGTCATTGGGATCTAATGCGGTTTTTGTTCCTGTACTGCGGTAGCTGTCGGCGTAGACGGTAACCGCATCTAAGGTGGTGGATGGAGTCGCCTCGTTGTCTCCGTTAAGCTTCGGCACATCCTCCGCATAAGCAGCATGACTGATGCCCATTAATAAGCCAATTTGTATTGCCACTGTTAGACGTTTTTTTTGAATAGATTGGAAGGGTAAAGGCGACCGCATTATATTTCCTTTTAGATAATGACCATTGACTATGACAGATTTTATTTCGAGTTCGTTAAACAACGCGATTAATGATAACATTAATGATTATCGTTATCATTAAAAAACTACATTTTGAGAGGATGTCGCAGGATTAGCAGTCATGAATCGTGTGCTTTACAGTGAAGTGACAAAGAAAAAATTTGTCTAGCTGAATGGTTAAATGCTCACAATAGATAAAAAACAGTGAATATTTGCCAGTATGTTTGTGTTATACGTTGAATAACTAAAGATGATTAATGGGCGTTGTTCGGATAAATAAACGACTATCACTGTACCTAAAAGCGGGGCGTCTTTCTAAAAGACGCCCCTTTACGTTATCGTTATGGATTTATTTTCAATGACTTTATTTACAATGGCTTTATACTCAAAGTCATATTTACTTCAACATGGAGATGGCATCGGCACTGGCGCGCTGTCGTTCTTCAGCATTTAGTTCAATTAAGCTGCCTTCTTTCATCAGTAACAATCGATCAGCATGCTCAAAGTAGCTGTCATCATGACTGATAATAAATAAGGTTTTACCCAGCGCTTTTAGTTCAGGAATCAGGGTCTGATAGAACACGCGGCGAAACGCAGGATCTTGGTCAGCCGCCCACTCATCAAGTAACAGGATGTCCTTATGTTCAGCGACAGCGATGAGCATGGCCAATCGTTTACGTTGTCCCTGTGATAGTTTATCGGTAGACAGTCGATGGTCAGTCACACTGACTTTATCTTGCAGGTTTAATTTATGCAGCCAGGTGTCTACTAACGTCATATCAGGGTCATTACCCTCACAGCCAATCAGTTGTTTAAAGAGATGTTGGTCACTAAAAATGGCAGAAAACAGCTGTCGATAATCAGCATTGTTTTTTGAGTCAATGAGCTGAGCATCAATGTGGACAGAACCGGTAGTAGGGGTAAAAATCCCTGTCATAATCTTGGCAAGGGTAGATTTGCCACTACCATTAGCGCCGATCAAAAAGACCACATCGCCACGTTTTAAGGTTAAATTGACGTCTTTTAATATATCATTTGAATGAGCCGTATTTTTTGTCACTAGAGCAGATGCATCAGAGTGATTGCTCTCATAACGATAATGAATATCGGACAAAGTAATAGATTGCCAGTCTTTGACGGCGGTGTCGGTGGCAAATGCTGATTGATAATCTGCCAGCTCTAAGGATTTTATTTTATCTAGTGCAACTTGTGCTGTTTGCAGCGTCGGATAAGCACCGACTGCATGAAGGAGAGGCGATTGCACAAATAAAATCGTTAAAGAAAAGGTAGTGGCCACAGGCATCGGTATATCAAGATAGTTGGACACCGCAAACACCACACCAATCGCTGCGAACATCATGATGTTTGACCAATTCACTGCCGATAAATGAAACGTGTCAGACTTAACCACTGTTTTTTCGTAAGATTTGGCATGGGACAAAAAGTCGGTGTTATACAACTTTTTAGCGCGATGTTGATTCAGCGCCAGCTCTTTACGTCCTTCTATAATAGATTCATAGTCTTGATATAAAAGATCGTTAATGTCTCGCAGTTCTGTCAAATGCTTATAGACATGTTTCACTAAAATGGTACTGATCCAAATGGTCATCACAATCCAAAACATGACAATCAACAGTAGGGGCAATGATAGCCAACCCAGATAAAGGGCGACACCCGCAGATAAGATAATCCCCTGTACCAACTCTGGCATGCGTACAAAAGCCACAGTAATGGACTGGATATCAGAGGATAGGCTGGCGAGTAAACGCGCACTACCCAAATGATCTATTTGCGGGACTTTGGTATCGATGATTTGTTTGACCAGCGTCGTTCTAAGCTCATAAACAAACTTGTGACCCAAACGTGTCAAGGCATACTGCGATAAGAAAGTAGTGACTAACAGCAGTAGCACTAACGCTGAAAAGTAACCCAAACTCACCCACGATAAGGTATTAAACGCGGGCTGACTGATAAACGTGTGATTGATATAAGCAATGATACCCACACTGACGGCCGCATTCACTAGATTAAGCAAGATAACTTTGAAAAAGGGCAAGCGGTAGTGCGCCCAAATCATGTGATATAAAGAAGCTGTGGCACGAGAGGACATAGTGACTCAATAATAGGATGGATTTTACGTATTTTTGATGGCATAAAAGGGAGTAGGTCGCGCCTAATCCCTTTTATTGAAAATTATTAATACGGCTTAAGCAGCGTCTCTTAAAAGTCGAAAGTTGCTGACACCTTTAATGCTGTGGGCTCACCTGCATTTAAATATCCAGCCCCCGCATAACCACCCACTGATTGCCAGTAATCTTCACCAGTAACGTTAGTAACCACTCCTTTTAACGTGACATCTTGTCCTGCCAGCATCGTACGGTAGCGCGCACCAAGGTCTAACGTGGTATAACCATCCACTTTTAACGTGTTGGCCGCATCGGCATAACGTGCGCCTGTGTGAATGATATCGCCCGTCAATGTTAGTCCTTCAACTGCTGCCAGATCATACTCTAGGTTGACGTTGCTTTGCAGTTTGGGTATACCAATGACACGGTTGCCATCTAATGAGGTATCACCCGTGTCTTTTTGTTTGGCGCTTAAATAACTGACACCCGCGATAATGCGCATATTTTCGCTTGGGCTACCGAAAACTGATAGCTCAGCCCCTTGGTGACGGTTTTCACCCGCTGCCACAAAAGTATTGGTATCATCGACATAGTCACGCGGCTCCTCAGTATGGAATATCGCGAGACTACTACCAATCATGCCGTTGTCATATTTAACACCCACTTCAGTTTGTTTGCTGATATAAGGTGCGAGTTCTTGACCGCCATTGGTGACAATCGTTTCACCTTGGTTCACAGTTAGAGGTGCCATTGCACCTGGCGCTAGGCTTTCGATATAGTTACCATAAACAGACCAGTCCATACTGGGTTGATAGACGAGACCGATACTTGGTGTCCACTCGCTCTCATCGTATTCAGAAGTTTTTGCCTGAGTGCTGTAGTCATAGCTGGTCGTTTTGATAGTCTGATGACGCACGCCTAAAGTGGTTTTTAGTTTGTCATCGAACAAAGAGAAAGTATCCGCTAACGCAAAACTTTGCAGCTGTGTTTCATTTATCCGTTTTGGATCGTTTAAGTCACCAGCAAAATCTGCGCTACCTGACCATCTATCATCACGATATTTAGTAGGACTATATAGATTAGTGGGAGTGGGAGGTGCACTATCATAAGAAGCATACGCGCCTTTTTCTTCCCGATCATAGAGATCGGCTGCTAGTACCCAATCATGATCGATCTTACCGGTTTGCCATTGACCACGGAGACCAAGCTCGGCACTCTGTACTTTATCTTCTCGAGTGTTATCAAATCGAGAAGTAGTAGCAGTACCATCAGTATTGGTTACTGTAAGACCGGATAAAGAGTTGTCTTCGTCGCCACTTCGCACACCGTAAGCACCATAACCAGTGACGGTGTCACTAAAGTCATATTCGCCTCTAATGGTACCAAACACATCTTCTTCATCAGAGTAAGTCCAAGGCTGCGCCCAGTTTTTTGATGCTTTTGGCGCATTTGGTACGCTAGACACTCCTGCAAGATTGACATTAGGACGAGTTTCTTTCAGCCTGTTGTCCTGCCAGCCTAAGTCTGCTGATAGTCGATACTGATCGCCTCTATAGTCTAGGCCAAAAGCGGCTAGACCCAAGGTTGAGGATTCGTCATCGATTGCGCTGTCGCCATCTTGATAAGCGGCATTAAAGCGCACACCAAAAGCGTCCTCCGTACCGAAGCGATCACTCACGTCGACTGCTACTTTGCCTTGATCGCCTTGACCATAGCCGAGCGTCACCTCACGCAGTGGCTCATTACCCGCACGTTTTGGTAGTAGGTTAATCGTACCACCAGCGTTACCTCCGCTAGGAGCTGCGCCATTTAACATGGCAGAGGCACCGCGCTGAACTTCAACACGCTCGAATAACTCAGTTGCGATATATTGTCTGGGCAATATACCGTATAAACCATTGAACATGGTGTCATCAGAGGTTGTGACAAAGCCGCGCATAAAGTACGCTTCTTGGAAGTTACCGTAGCCTCTGGCGACACGCACAGTCGGGTCTTTTTTGAGCAGGTCACCCACACTTTGTGCTTGCTGATTGGTGATATATTCGTTGGTATATGAGACCGTAGAGAACGGCGTATCCATGATGTCTTGATTCCCTAAGATCCCAACGCGGCTGCCTGTGGCAACTTGCTCGCCTGCATAAGCAGGGGGTAATCCGTCTGCTGAGGCATCGGCGCTACTGGTCACTACAATGGTGTCCAGTACGACGCTAGGGTCAACTGACTGGGTATCGGTACTGATATCTGTTTGTGCCCACGCAGCTTGGCTCGCCCCCAATAACACCACGGAAGTGGACAGACAAGAGGAGCATACTGACTTTAATGAGAGCGGGGCGTCAGACACATTCATGGGATTAAGGCGAAAAATAGCAGAGTATAAGCGAGACAGTTGCATGAATATTTCCAGCGTGTGATTTAAACGCATATTATAATGATAATTGTTTTCATTACAATAACATTACCGCATTAAGTGTAAACCTGTCTGTCAATGATAGAGAGTGTCCTTAACGTTATGGTGGTGTACCCGATAAAGCGTTTAAAGCGCCATACTCATGTAGTGCAAGCCATCAGATAAAAGCGCTACTTTGCTAGACCTATCCATATTTATCGATAATCGATGAGTCGTTCAGTCTCCACTGTGTGTGAATATATAAAGCGCGAACGGTTTATTGCATTCGCCAATACACCTTTATCACCATATCCTGACGTGATAAGCCAAGGCTTGCTTTTAATTTTGGTCTTAACGACTTGATATCTGTTGCTTCAAGCGCGCCCCATACCTTGTCAATCTTGCGCGGCATGGTGGTGAGCTGCGTTTGTAATAACGTCACTATTTGTGCAGCAAGGCCAGTCTTAGGTGTATTGACAATAGGCAGTAAGTTGTTTTGCAAAAAACACGCATCCTGACGTAGTTGGTCGCTAAGTTTTAGGGTATGGAGGTAACTCACGTCCTCTGGATCATTGGTGATGGTAATGACTAGGGGAGGGAGTGGGTTTTGCCAGTTCTCTAATAGATTGGCTACTGTAGGCAGCGAGGTTTCATCACAGATGAGTAAGCATTGGCCTTCAGTGAGATGTTCTGTTTTTTCAGGATACTCACGCACACTTTTTATTTGCATGTCACGGGTGAGAGAACGCGCCCAGTTACCGCCTGGGGTGTCACCATGAACATAGACATCTATCCAAGCTTGAACAGCGCCACTGTCTGAATCTTGCCAAGCTTTTCGTAAAGTGTAATAACGCTGCAAAGGCTTGTCCTGATTTACTGATTCGTTGTCTGCTGATATATTGTCCACTGATTCATTGTTTGGCGCCAATAATCCATCGGAATCAAGTTCAAATAAATAGGCATAGCCTGGATGATTAAGCGGGGTACTAGCAGGTGCGGTTACCACCAATCGGTATAGATTAGGACTGGCATAATAACCATTCATCACAGTAAAACGTTGCTCTTGAAGTTTAATCGTGCGTTTGCCAAGCTGGCTGGCAGACTTTTGCAACAGTGTGATGTATTGCTCTTGCAGTGCCACTGAGTCGCTAATAGGGGACGTAAAATGGATGAAGTGCTGACTTGTGACAGCGGAGGCGGCTGCGAAAATGTGGCCGCTGACAGGGCTTTTAGCTTGAAGTGTGCCGGCTGTGTTGTTGTCAGTAGTAGGGGTTATGACCTCTAGCAATATACCATCACTATAGATCTCTTTTATCGTCGCTACCTCGTACTCGCGCATTGATTTTTTGGTAAAAGCGTTGATAAACATGGCAAGTTCATCTTGATGCTCTTCATTGATGTGACTGACGAATTGGTCTTTATCGGTAATGGCTAACGGTGTTTTATTGATATCATGCTGGGCAAGTGGTTGAGCCATAAATATGATTCCAAGCTAAAAATCAAATAGCAGTCAATTAACTGATATCTAAAAATACGAAGTAGCGGAGAGGGTAGATAAAAAAATCAGAGACTTGATGTTGATCAACAAGACATCTATAACTGACTAGAGAGACAGAAATACAGGAACGAATAAACAGTGAGGATCGATAAGCGATGTAGGTTAGTGATAACCATTAACATCTAAATTATTATTACGTTAATCGGTGTATATGTCAATGTGTTTAGGCTTGACGGGACGTTATTTTATAGCTGTGACACCAAAGGTGATAATACAGGATGTGGGGAGCGGCAACACGCAAACAGCGTAAGAGATCTATTGAGTCGCTTTATTCGTTTGCTCGGGCGAATGGTTAAATGTATGCTATTTCTGTGTTAAGGGTAAGCAAGACGCTGGTAATGCCCGCCAGTAGGGCAGTCAGATGGAACTGGCTGATTAATATAATGAAAATGGATTTTTAAGGTGATTCTCATGTATGCAGTGATTGGAGCAGGTCCAATGGGGTTGGCTGCAGCCCGAAATTTACAAAAACTGAATATTGCTTTCACAGGTTTTGAGTTGCACACAGATGTGGGCGGATTGTGGGATATCGACAATCCACACAGCACTATGTATGAAAGCGCCCATTTAATTTCGTCCAAGCGCATGACCGAATTCGCCGAATTCCCTATGAATGACTCGGCCGCTTCTTACCCTCATCATACGCAGCTACGTCAGTACTTCCGCGATTTTGCAGAAAAATTCAATCTCAAGTCACACTACGAGTTCGCCACGCGAGTGATTAGCGTGGAGCCGGAAGGTGAGCGTTGGCGTCTGATTAGTGAATGTGATGGCCAAACGCAATCACGCTTATTCGATGGTGTCTTGATCGCTAACGGCACTTTGCACACCCCTAATATGCCAAGCTTGCCGGGTGAGTTTGCAGGCAAGTTGATGCACTCATCCGAGTATCGTAGCCCCTCCATTTTCACAGACAAACGCGTGCTGATCGTTGGCTGCGGTAACTCTGGGGCGGATATTGCCGTTGATGCAGTACATCATGCCAAGTCCGTAGACATCAGTTTGCGCCGAGGCTATTATTTTTTGCCCAAATTTATTAAAGGTCAGCCAAGTGATACGCTCGGCGGCAAGCTAAAGCTGCCACGTCCGGTGAAACAGCGCATGGACGCTGCCATGATCCGGATGATCATTGGCAAACCCTCCGATTACGGATTACCGAATCCAAACTATCGTATGTATGAGTCCCATCCAGTGGTCAACTCACTGGTGTTACACCATTTGGGACATGGCGACATTAAGGCGCGTCGGGATATTCGTCACATAGATGGTCATACTGTGACGTTTAGTGATGGTGAAAGTCATGATTATGACTTGATTCTTATGGCGACCGGTTACCTACTTGACTATCCATTCATTGACCGACAGCATCTCAACTGGCCGATCAATCAAGATGCACCGCAGCTCTATATGAATGTGTTTCATCCTACCCATGACAATTTATTTATGATGGGTATGGTTGAAGCCGCAGGTTTGGGTTGGGAGGGCCGCAATCAACAAGCGCGGCTGGTGGCGCTTTATATTCAGCAGCGTGAGCAAAACACAGAAGCCGCCAGACAGTTCAATGAGGTGAAACGTCGGCGTGCTGGCACAAATCTCGATGGTGGCTATAATTATATCAAGCTTGCACGCATGGCGTATTATGTGAATAAAGATGAGTACTTAGATACTCTGTCCAAGCACATAGCTGAGCTCAAGATAGAACAACCTATACTGGCGTCAGAAGTATGATGGCGGCGGTGGTATTTTCACCAAGTAGTTTGGTTTTGCTTAATCTGATCTTGGCGTTAATGATGTTTGGTGTGTCACTGAGCCTGCGTCTCGAAGATTTTAAGCGCGTCATTTTGTCTCCAATCGCACCAATTGCCGGTTTATTTGCTCAGTTTTTGTTGTTGCCTTTGATGACGTGTCTGCTTACTTGGGCATTAAACATCGACCCAGAGCTGGCGCTAGGGATGATTTTGGTGGCGTCCTGTCCTGGCGGTAGCTTCTCTAATATCATGACTTGGCTGGCACGCGGCAATGTTGCGGTGTCAGTCAGCATGACAGCTGTATCGAGTCTTGCTGCGACCGTATTAACACCATTGAATTTTGCCTTTTACGGTTGGCTTAACCCGCATACACGCGAATACTTGACGCAAATCACGATCGAGCCTAGCAGCATTTTGATACTGGTTTTGCTGGTTCTGGCAGTGCCTTTAGTGCTCGGTATGGTGACGGGGCGCAAACTACCGGATTTAGTAGTACGCATTCAAAAACCGCTGCGCATTGTCTCGCTGTTGGTGTTAATGGGTTTTGTCGCGATTGCTTTTTCAAGTAATGTCGCCCTTTTTATAGAGCGCTTTCACAGTTTTTTTTGGTTGGTAGTGGCGCACAATCTGCTGGCACTCTCGTTGGGTTATGGGATAGGCCAAATGCTCAAGTTACCAATCGCTGATCGACGCGCTGTGACCTTGGAGGTGGGCATCCAAAACTCAGGATTGGGTTTGGTCATTTTATTTACCTTTTTCCCAGAGGCGGGCGGCATGATGCTGATCACGGCATTCTGGGGCGTCTGGCACTTAGTGTCAGGCCTCACACTTTCACAAATCTGGGCACGGATTCCCTATGAATAAACGTATACTAATCACTGGCGCGGCTGGCTATATAGGCCATCAACTGGGTAATCGACTGGCTGCTCATTATCATGTAGTCGGTACAGATATCCGCCGCCGCGACGATTTGGACTTCTCAGTTGCAGTACTGGATGTACGCGATCAGAGTCTGACAGCATTACTAAAAAAAGAGAAGATTACCCATGTTGTGCATCTAGCCTCCATCCTACAAGCATCGAAAGATCGCGCTCGTGACTATGATATCGATGTCAATGGCACGCGCAATGTGCTCGACTGCTGCATTAAGGCAGGTGTACAGCACTTAACGCTGACCAGTTCTGGAGCGGCCTACGGGTATCACGCCGATAATCCTGAATGGATAGACGAACAAGATGCATTACGCGGTAATACTGAGTTTGCCTACTCCGACCATAAAAGACAGGTCGAGGAAATGCTGGCCGACTTCCGCCAGCAGCATCCGCAACTACAGCAACTCATTTTTCGGCCGGGTACCGTATTGGGAGCCGATACTCGTAACCAGATTACCAGTTTGTTTATGGCGCCGCGTGTTCTTGCGCTTAAAGGTAGTGATTCGCCTTTTGTGTTTATTTGGGATCAAGACGTGATTGGGGCCACGGAGATGGGGATACGCGAGGACAAAGTTGGTATCTACAATATGGCGGGTGATGGGGCGCTGACGATGAAGGATATTGCTAATCGACTCAACAAACCGCTACTTACGCTGCCAGTATGGTTGGTTAAATCTGGGTTGCAGGTTGCAAAATGGCGTGGCAAACCAACGGGGCCAGAGCAAGTTAATTTTTTGCGGTATCGTCCCGTTCTCAGCAACCAGCGGTTAAAAGAAGAGTTTGGTTATCCTTTAGCGAAGACGTCTGCCGAAACGTTTGAGTACTTCATCGAACGCAATGGTCTGCGTAAACCCTGACACAGAGAATGTCATCAATGTCATTAACATCTGTCACTCTAATCACTGGTGCGGCCTCGGGTCTGGGCTGGGCGATGTCTCGTCACTGGTACGCAGCGGGACATCGTTTGGTGCTGGCTGATATAGATGGGCCAGCTTTAAGCGCACGTGCTACTGAGTTGGGAGACTCTGATAGAGTCATGGCGGTCACCACAGATATCACTCAACTCGATGATATTGCTTTTCTTATTGAGCAAGTGCGTGAACGCTTTGGTCGGCTTGATCTACTGGTTAATAATGCTGGAATTACCCACCGCTCACCAGCGCATCAGACTGATCCTGCGGTGTTCCGCAAAATCATGGCAGTAGATTGGCAGGGGGCAGTAGAGTTGACCATGGCAGCGCTACCCCTGCTACGTGAATCCAGCGGTCAGATTGTCTGTATTGGCTCGATGGCAGGGTGGATGCCAGTGCCGGGGCGTGCAGCATACTGCGCCGCTAAGGGGGCATTGACACAATTCTTTGAAGTGCTACGCTTGGAGCTAGAGTCTGAGGGTATTCACATCCTCATGGTGTACCCAAGCTTTCTGGATACGCCTATTGAGAATCATGCGCTGGGGCATAATGGTGGCATCGCCCGGCACCCACGCTCGATGGTAGGTAATATGCGCAGCGCTGAATGGATGGCTGACTTGATCGATCAAGGGTTGCAGCAGCGCAAACGCTGGATACTGCCTGAACCTATTTCGCGCTTTGGCAGTTTACTGTGGCGAGTGGCACCGGCTCTATACTTGCGTCAGGTGCGTAAACGCTTTAAAAGCGAGCTGTGATAACTTGATTAAGACTAATATTTGGTAACTACTGAAAACAGGAGCTCTGACCCCTTGAGCTCATCCAACTACAGGAATAACTATGACTTCACCGCTTCACCGTCTGTACTCTTTTCGTCGTTGTCCCTACGCCATGCGAGCTCGTCTTGGCCTTTTATTTGCCCAATTGCCAGTGGCGCTGCGGGAGATCACGCTCAAAAACAAACCGGAACAGATGCTAGCGATTAGTCCGAAAGGCACCGTACCGGTTTTACAGCTTGCGGATGGGACGGTGATTGAAGAGAGCCTAGAGATAATGGTATGGGCATTGGAGCAGCAAGACCCACAAGGGCTGCTTGATGAAAACGTTTTATCTCAGGCCCATGCTTTAATTGAGCAAAACGACAATGAGTTTAAACACTGGCTAGATCGCTACAAATACGCCGATCGTCATTTAGAGATGACGCAGACAGAGTATCGACAGCGGGGAGAAGCGTTTTTACAGGTTTTGGAGGAATTACTGACCAAAAATCCCTACTTACTAGGGAGTCGTATGACTATTGCTGATATTGGTATTATGCCTTTTGTTCGCCAATTTGCCCATGTGGATCGTGACACTTTTTATAGCTTGCCATATCCCAAGCTGCAACAGTGGCTACAGAACTGGCTTGCGCACCCGTTATTTCTGCAAGTCATGACCAAATTTCAACCATGGCAAGAGGGAGATGCGGTGGTGGTTTTTCCGTCTTAATACGACAACTTCTCCCCCTGTAGCCTTTTTCGGTTGACCTGACCATACGTTGACAATAAAGAAATAGCGTACTCACATCGTGAATACGCTAAAAATTGATAAGTGTTAAATAATCGTGTGCAACCGCATATCACGCTTAAGTGAGTTTTAAGTCGAGATTGGGGTGTCTAAAGCCATCTGTGGTGGCTGATTTTTTTTACTGTCAACCGCAGCACTGAGGTTCACTAAGAAAATGGCAATGGCGGCAATAATACCTGGTATGGCGATAAACAAAAAGTTGGTTTGATGACTGAGCTCAAGCGTCAGTAACGCACCCGTCAAAATGGGTCCAACAATTGCGCCAATGCGCCCGATACCTGATGCCCAGCCCATCGCTGTCGTACGAACCGCGGTAGGGTAGTACTGAGCCACAAAGGTATAGAGCAATATCTGTGAGCCGATCGTAGTGGCGCCAGCAATCGCGATGAGGGTGTATAACACCACCTGAGGACTGTTATAACCAAGCAGTATTAATGAAACCGCACCAAGAGCAAACATAGTGGTCAAGACCGGCTTAAGGTGGAATTTATCAGCCAGCACACCGCCACCAATCGCACCCACCATACCACCAATGTTGAGCGCAAATAAAAACAGCATACTAGCGCCTAGCGAATAACCCGCTTGAATCATCAGTTTGGGCAACCAGCTGGCGAGGGCGTAAACCATCAGTAGGCACATAAAAAAGGCAACCCAAAACATAATGGTCGTAAAGCCGCGGTTTTTTAGGAAAAGCGCTTTAATAGGAGCGTCATCACCTTTGGTCGGTTCGTCTAACAATAAAGTGGTAGAAGGGGTGACGGTTGCCTGTGGCGCCAGCTTTCGCACGATGACTTTCGCCTCTGTGTCTCGTTTTTCTTTGACAAGATACATCAAAGACTCAGGCAGCATTTTCCAAATAATAGGTAGTAGCAAGGTCGGTATGCCGGCAATATAAAACATCACCTCCCAGCCAAAGTCCACCACCAAAAACGAGCCCAGTAGGGCGGATGCCATACCACCGATGGCATAGCCACTGAACATCACCGCGACCAACGTACTGCGGATGCGTTTTGGCGCATACTCTGAGGTCAGTGCGACACAGATGGGCATCACGCCACCAATGCCCAAACCGGCGATAAAGCGCAAGGCAGCAAATTGCATTGGACCACTAGCAAACGCGCCTAAAAAGGTAAAGCTGCTGAACAGGCCCACGCAAATCATGATGGTTTTTTTGCGACCGATCTTGTCAGATAAAGTACCAAAGATCATCGCCCCAAACATCATGCCAAATAAGGCCGCGCTGGCAAGAAAACCTGCTTGTACAGCCGTCAATGACCACTCTTCCATAAGCAGTGGTAGTGCCACACCATAAATGATGAGATCGTAGCCATCAAAGATAATAATTAATAAACACCAAAACAGCACTTTCCAATGAAAGGGCGCAAATTTGGCGTCATCAATCACTTTATTGACGTTTAACGTTGGTGATTCCATTCGTCTTTCTCCATGGGTAATGTCCCTATAAGTACTTATTAAGTTAGGGTTTTCTAAGGATCAAGTCAAAAACCCTCTAAGTATAAATTTATACCAAAAAGGTATGGTTGTTGCTTGGGTGGTGTAGGGGAAATAAGGGCTGCCACTAAAATGCATAGTTATGATTTATAAACCTATGACTTTTGCGGTGTGACTGTTGTGAAAAATCAGGTGCTTACTGACCGTAAATCACACTTTTAAAAACACGGGTAAAAAAACAGCTCATATATCTAAAAGATATATGAGCTACTGGGTTTTCTCTTCTCACATGGCTACTTAAGTGCGCAATAAGTTTGACGTTATGAATGGGTCAAATGTTGTCGCACAAGCTGGTTAAATACCTCAGGCTGCTCAATATTTGAGATGTGTGAAGCGTCGATCGTGGCAAGCGTGGCGTTTGGGAGACGCTCGACCATATATTGACCATCAGCAACCGTCGTCACAGGATCTTTAGATCCTGCCACCACCGTGATCGCGACATCGATATCTTTTAACTGTTCGCGAGTATCAGCGACAGACAGCGCTTCACAGCAGCTGGCATAACCCTCGCTACTACCAGCGGCAAGCGTATCAGATAAGGTTTGTACGACCTCAGGATGGGTATCGATAAAGCCTGCGGTAAACCAACGCGATGCTGCTGTGGCGGCAATAGGGTCTAGACCTTGCTCTCGTACCAACTGCGCACGATCTGTCCATGCTCCCTCGTTCCCAATCTTCGCGGCGGTATTGCATAGCATTAAGTGGTGAAAGCGGTTAGCATAATTGAGGGCTAGCCATTGACCAGTCATGCCGCCCATTGAGATGCCGCAAAAAAATGCTTTATCAATATTCAGATGATCAAGCAAATCAATGACGTCTTGACCAAGCTCATCAAGACTATAAGGGCCTTTGGGCGCAGAAGATTTACCATGACCGCGAGTGTCATAACAAATAATGAAGTAATCATTTTGCAAGGCGTCAATTTGCGGCTGCCACATGTGGTAATTTGTGCCTAAGGAGTTGGAGAATATAAGCGCAGGGTGGTGACTATCACCAAAAGTAGCATAGTGTAAAGTAACGTCTTTATTGTTAAATAGGGGCATAACTATTGTCCTTATTTGGAATGGTGTCATTATCGTGTCAGTGGCGCATAGGCTTGTGGCTATGATGGTTAACTATTTATATGCTCTATGCGCAATGGTCAACACGTTCAATAATCATGGCGATGCCTTGTCCCACCCCAATACACATTGAGCAGATGGCAAAGCGTTTGTCCGTTTTTTCAAGTTGATTGAGTGCGGTTAAGATCAGCCTTGCGCCCGACGCACCTAGGGGGTGACCAAGCGCAATTGCCCCACCATTGGGATTGACGCGTGCGCTATCATCTGGCAAACCTAAGTCGCGTGTACAGGCTAGCGATTGCGCCGCAAATGCTTCGTTTAATTCAATGACATCCATCTCATCGAGCGACAATCCTGTTTGCCCCAATAGCTTTTTCATTGCTGGTGCAGGGGCAAACCCCATGATGCGCGGTTCAACCCCGACCGTCGTTGCCGCCACAACACGGGCACGCGGCTTTAAGTTAAACTGCTTCACCGCTTGCTTTGAAGCGACTAAAAAAGCCGCCGCCCCATCATTAATCCCTGAGGCATTACCGGCTGTCACGGTGCCGTTCTCTTTGACGATGGCACGCAGTTTGGCTAATTTCTCAAGCGTGGTATCAGCCCGAGGATGCTCATCGGTATCGACAATGACCGCATCGCCTTTGCGCTGCGGGATGACGACTGGGGTAATCTCGTCTTTGAAAAATCCTGCCGCTTCTGCCGCTTTGGTACGTTGTTGGCTACGTAGGGCAAAAGCATCTTGGTCAGCGCGATTGATGTTGAACTGCTCGGCGACGTTTTCTGCCGTTTGCGGCATGGTCTCGGTGCCATATAATTTGTCGAGCTTTGGATTGATGAAACGCCAGCCCATCGTAGTGTCTTCAAGCGTTTGGCCGCGCCCAAATGCTTTATCTGATTTGCCCATTACAAACGGCGCACGGCTCATGCTCTCAACGCCGCCTGCGATAATGAGATCGGCTTCTCCTGCTTTAATCGCGCGCGCGGCGATGGCTAGCGCATCCATTGATGAGCCACATAAGCGGTTGACGGTGGTGGCAGGCACTTGATAGGGAAGGCCTGCGAGCAGTGACGACATACGCCCAACGTTACGGTTATCCTCACCGCTTTGATTGGCGCAGCCATAGATGACGTCATCTACTTGCATCCAGTCGACGTTGGTATTGCGCTCCATTAGTGCTTTGATAGGGATAGCGCCTAAGTCATCCGCCCGTACTGGTGCCAAGCCGCCACCGTAACGCCCAAAAGGTGTGCGAATGGCGTCTATAATATAAGCATCATTTAAACCAGTGATGAAATCAGTCATGGTGAGTATCCTGTCCTGAGAGTTGGGTTTGGATTGTGAGTTTTTTTATGAATGAGTGGCATCAATGAGCCTAGCACCAGTCACTGCTTGCAACTCAGCAAAGCTCATACCGTCAATCATCTCTGTGACTGCTAAGCCTTTATCAGTGACATCAATGACACACAGATCGGTGTAAACACGATCAACGCAGTGTTTGCCAGTCACGGGGTAGGTCAGTTCACTGACAATCTTAGGATCGCCTGTTTTCGTTGTGTGATTGGTCATAACAAAGACTTTTTTGGCACCAACCGCTAAATCCATGGCGCCGCCGACAGCGGGTATTGCGTCTTCTGCACCGGTACTCCAGTTAGCTAAGTCGCCATTGGCCGCCACTTGAAACGCACCCAACACGCAAATATCGATGTGACCACCACGCATCATGGCAAACGAGTCACCGTGATGAAAGAAGCTGCCACCCTCTAACATGGTGACGTATTCTTTTCCGGCATTGATCAGTTCGGGGTCTTCCTCACCTTTGGCGGGCGGAGGGCCAAAAGCCAACAGGCCATTTTCTGAATGCAAAAACACATCCTTATCAGCAGGCAAATATTTTGCAATTTTGGTGGGCAGACCAATGCCCAAATTGACATAGGCACCATCTGGGATATCTTGGGCAGCACGCTTGGCGATTTGGTCCCGTGTTAGTAACGTATGGCTCATGGTGAAGCTCCTTATAAATGGCAGTGTTAAGCGATGACTAAGCGATAGCTGCGGCGTTGGCATGAGTTGGCTGGATTGGCACCACATGCTGCACAAAGATACCCGGCGTGATGATGTGTTCGGGATCAAGCTCACCCAGCTCAACGGTTCTAGAGACTTGAGCGATGGTCACGTCAGCCGCCATTGCCATGATTGGACCAAAGTTACGGGCAGACTTACGATAGACCAAGTTACCCCAGCGATCGCCCTTGTCAGCTTTGATTAAGGCAAAATCTGCTTTAATTGGATACTCTAGGACATAGTCTTTACCATCGATATGGCGCGTTTCTTTACCTTCTGCGAGCAAAGTACCAAAACCTGTTGGCGTGTATACCGCACCAAGTCCCATACCGGCGGCTTGAATACGACAGGCGAGATTGCCTTGTGGCACCAGTTCAAGCTCGATTTTGCCCGCATGATACAGCTCATCAAACACCCAAGAGTCTGATTGGCGCGGGAACGAGCAAATGATTTTGCGTACCGCCCCAGATTTTAATAGTTTGGCAAGACCATGGTCACCGTTACCAGCATTATTATTGATGATAATCAAATCTTTAACGCCCAAACTGATGAGGCCGTCAATCAGTTCGGCAGGCTGTCCTGCAGTACCGAAGCCACCAATCATAATCGTAGCGCCATCTTTGATTTGACTGAGCACATCTGTGAGACTTTTATCCGCTTTGTTAATCATATTGATATCCTATAAGACAGTAGTGTTAGAGATTATTAGCCAGAATTTTCGTTAAAACCGTTGAATCATTCATTAAGGAGGCTGAGTGTTAATGGGTGGTATCAGAAGGTGGTATGATCAATCACTCATAGCGTTTGCGATTAAGTAGAAAGTGGTGATAAACGTTTTTTTGTCAAAACATAATGAGCCACCATACCGATAACAATGCCCCAAAATACAGAACTTAACCCAAGAAAACTCATGCCAGAGGCGGTCGCTAAAAAAGTAATTAAGGCGGCGTCTCGTTGGCCGTCATCTTTCATAGCAATCGTGATGTTGGCAGAAATAGCACCAATAAGAGCAAGGCCTGCCAATGCTGCGACCAGCTCTTTTGGCAACAGACTAAACACCATGACAATGCTACCGGCAAACAATCCCCCTAATAAGTAAAAAATCCCATTGGCGACGCCTGCGATATAGCGTTTTTCTTTGAGCTCATGTGCATCTTTGCCTGTACACAGCGCGGCAGTAATCGCCGCGAGTACAATGGTAATGCCACCAACACAAGCGACCACTAATGAGGCAAGGCTTGCGACACTGACGATGGGTTTGGCTGGTGTGTTGTAGCCACTGAGATTTAAGATGGCCATACCCGGTAAAAACTGCCCTGTTAAGCTGACCAAGATTAAGGGAATGGCTAGATTAAACGTGGCATTCCACGTCCATTCAGGCCAGATAACGGTGGGTATGGTAATCGCCAAATTCATCGCAACAGGATTCATCCTGCCGAGCAGGAGACTTAAAATAACCCCGCATAACAAGACCCAAATCATGGTGTAGCGCGGTGAAAAACGTTTGGCCAATAAGTAACAACCAAGCATGCTAAACACGATAAATGGCATGGTGTTGGTGGCCACAAATAACGCTAAGCCAAACTGAAACAAAATACCGGCCATCATACCAGCCGCAATACCATTCGGTATCCACCTTAAAATCTTGTCAAAAGACCCTGTAGCACCCACCAAAAATATGACCACTGCTGAGAGGATATAAGCAGATATGGCCTCATTGATACTCATCTCAGGAAATACGGTTACCAGTAGTGCTGTACCGGGCGCTGACCAAGCAGTGATGATCGGCGTCTTGTATTTAATAGAGAGATAAATGCCAGATACGGCAGCCCCAATTGAGATACCCCAAATCCAAGAAGCCATCATTGCATCTGAGACCTGCGCGGCTTGTGCGGCCTGAAAAAAGATAATCAGGGGGCCAGCATATGAGATGAGCACCGCCAAAAATCCTGCCACCGACGCGGAGAGTGACCAATCTTCTTTTAAGGTTTGGATGACAGTGGCCATATTGCTTCCTTGCAAATGAGCGGTAATCCTAGAGTAGGAGAGGTTAAATTAGTCAAACTCCGAGCTTGTTGGGCGCCTTTAGCCTGCGTCACCACCACCCACAGGGATCGTACTGCCAGTGATATAAGAGGACTCATCTGACGCTAAAAACACAATGGCATTGACTTGTTCATCGATCGTGCCATAGCGTTTCATAAAGGTGCGATCAATGGTTTGATCAACGACTGCCTGCATCCATAACTTTTCATCGTCTGTTAAGGGCTTAGCATTACGTGGAATCTTTCTGGGCGGCGCTTCTGTACCACCCGTTGCGACCGCGTTGACACGAATACCGTCACGGGCGTACTCAAAAGCGAGTGAGGCTGTCATGGCATTCACACCACCTTTCGCGGTTGAGTAGGGGATACGGTTGATACCACGTGTGGCGATGGAGGAGACATTGACAATGGTGCCCGCTTGCTGTTCGACCATGACTGGCAATACCGCACGGCAACACCAGAGCGTTGGAAATAATGAGCGACTGATTTCTTTTTGCACCTCTTCTTCTGAGAAGTTGATAAAGGGCTTCATCCATATTGCCCCGCCAACGTTATTGACGAGTACATCGATACGACCATAAGTGTCAAGAGCCTTATCGATAGCCGCTTGTGCGCCTTGATAGGTTTCAAGATCCGCTTGAATCATCGTGGCATCACCGCCGTTTGCCGTGATGTCGGCCAAGACTTCTTCCACCAACGGTGAGAAGTCGGCCATGACTATTTTTGCACCCTCACTTGCTAGACGTAAGGCGACGCCGCGCCCGATACCTTGGGCGGCGCCAGTGACGATACATACTTTATTTTCAAAGCGCTTACTCATTGCTGTCTCCTAAAAACCTTGCTTGTCACGCTATGGTTTAAGCCATGTTATTTTTCACTTGGGGTGAATTTTTCATAATAAAAATTGCTGGGTTTTAGCTGTCTAGTGTCTAGCCAGTCACTGACCGCATCGACCATGGCTAAAGGACCACAGAGATAAACATCAACGTCACCTCCATTTAACCACTCATCTTCAACATGGCTTGTGACGTAGCCTTTACGCTCATGGCTACTTTCTTCGCTTGCCACGCAGGTACGATAATCAAACCACGCATGGTTTTGTTTCACTTCTTCAAGTTTGGCGATTTCCACTAAGTCCGTATCATTGGTGACGCCGTAGACCATATTGACAGGGTGATGAGCGCCTGATATTTCCAAGCTTTTTAGCATGGATAAGAAAGGGGCGATGCCTGTTCCACCTGCCAAAAATAATGTCGGGCGCACCAGTGGACGTAGATAAAAACTGCCAAATGGCCCTTCAAAGTCAATGTCCTGACCAATCTGAGCGATATCAGATAAGAAGGTGCTCATCTTGCCGTTAGGGATATTACGGACGACAAACTCAGCCTGCTTCGTGCTAGGCACAGAGCTAAACGAGTAAGAGCGTGTCTCGTCAGAATCAGGAATACTAATATTGACGTATTGACCTGGCAAAAACACCAAGGCATCTGGGTTTTCGATGTCCACACCAAAGTGAATAGTGGACTCTGACAGTACATTGAGCTGTTGTAGCTTGCCTTTGAAAGTAGATTTACCCACTTTACAGGCTTCAGAGGAGCTTGGTACTTTGATGACGCAGTCGCTTTCTGGAATCATCTGACAGGTCAACACGTAACCCTCAGCAGCTTCCGCTTCTGTGAGCGCGTCTTCGATATACATGTCAGGGTGCATATCGTAGCTACCTGACTCACAGTGACAACGGCAGGTGCCGCAAGCGCCATCAAGACAATCCACTGGGATATTGAATTTTTGACGATAAGCGGCTTCGGCGACCGTTTCATCTGCTTCACACTTGATAAAACCTGTGACGCCGTCTTCGAACTGTAGAGCAATATTGTATTCCATGAGAAATATCCCTTTTCAACACGTGTTAAATGAAACGTAGTGTCTGAAGAATGAGTGAATGATAACTAGATGTGATAGACATCCATAATTTGATGCACATAGTCGTCTTTTAAGACCACGTATTTATCTAAAATCTTTGGTTTGTCTTGATTCATATCTATCTTGTACTGAGAGTATCCCCAATAGGTATTGGTCTCGTGATAGCGATAAGATTTATTAATCCAGTTAAAGCGTACAGTCACGATCCCGTCATTATCTTCAAGTAACTCAATGTTAGATAAGTTGTGGGTGGTGCGGGTATCAGGGATGGTCGCTGAAGAGCGCTCCGTTTCGATACGGAAAATACGATCTTCAAGACCACGACGATCAGGATAATAAATCAGTGAGATCTCTCTTTGTGGGTCGCTGATGAGCTCGCCATCGTCATCCCAGCTGGGCATCCAAAATGGACAGTCTTCGTCATAGCACGTCAGCCATTCATCCCAGTTTTTTTCATCAAGTAAACGCGCTTCACGGTATAAAAACTGCCGAACGTCTTCGATATTAACGGTTGTATTTTTCATTATCGATATCCTTATGTGTTTATGAATCCTGCCATAACAAGCAAGTTACTGGCTTTCGTATTACCCTTCACCATGTAGCTGTTTTTCTTGCTCTAGGGCCTTTTTCATCTCTTGATGCCAGTAGCGATGCTGTACGGTATATAAGCCTTCGTCTTCCGTTTTAACGCCACTCATTAAAGGTTTGAGATCGATGGCGGCTGCCCCTTCGTCAGCACCTTCTATCCAGTGCTCTGAGCCTCGGCACATATCATTCCATTCGAGCTTGATGCCGTTATAGCCTTCTTGGCATGAACGGAATTCCTCTAGGTCATCGGGTGTTGCCATGCCGGTGACGTTAAAGAAATCTTCGTACTGGCGGATACGGCGAGCACGTGCTTCATCGCTTTCACCTTTTGGGGCGATACACCAAATACTCACTTCTGTTTTATCAACAGCAATAGGACGTAGCATACGAATTTGCGAGCTGAACTGATCCATGATATAGACGTTCGGATATAAGCATAAGTTACGCGAACGTCCAATCATCCAATCCGCCATGGCCTCGCCATACTTGGCCACGTAGTCGTCACGATACGCATAGTTTGGACGGTCTTGTGGGTTTTCCCACTGGGTCCATAGCAGCATATGACCATTTTCAAAGGAGTAAAAACCACCGCCTTGACGACCCCATTTACCAGCGTTCATGGCCTTGATATTGTCTTCTTTAACCGCTTCGGTTTCTTTACGGCGCGCAGTTGTCGCAGCATAGTTCCAGTGCACAGCTGAGACGTGATAGCCGTCGGCCCCATTTTCAGCTTGCAGTTTCCAGTTACCATCAAAGGTATAAGTTGACGTGCCACGTAGAACTTCTAACCCTTCTGGTGATTGGTTGACAATCATGTCAAGGATTTTGGTGGAGCCACCAAGCCAGTCTTCGATAGGTTCGACATCATCATTTAGACTGGCAAATAAGAAGCCTTTATAGTTGGCAAGTTTGACTTGCTTGAGGTCATGCGAGCCTTCTTTATTAAAACATTCCGGATATCCTGCGTGTCTTGGGTCTTTTACTTTGAGTAGTTTGCCTGAGTTGTTAAAGGTCCAACCGTGGAATGGGCAGGTATAAGTGGCTTTGTTGCCTTTTTTATGACGGCATAACTGAGCGCCGCGGTGTGAACATGAGTTAATCATGCAGTGCAGCTCGCCTTCCTTATTACGGGCAAGGATGACTGGCTGACGACCAATGTATGACGTGTAGTAGTCGTTATTGTCAGGGACTTGCGTTTCATGAGCCAAATACACCCAATTGCTCTCAAAAATGTGTTTTATCTCAAGCTCAAATAGCTCTTCATTGGTGAAGGCACTACGATGCAGACGATAGATCCCTTGTTCTTTACTTTCTTCTAAAAAATCATCAATAGTGATATCTGATCCTTCAGGTATTAGGTTGATACGCTCGCTCATGGTGGCCTTCCTTGTATAATAACGGTGTTAAATGAGGGTAGGGAGTGAGGTTTGATACGACACTTGGGACGTATCAAACACAAGAATCTACTGTTTATTAGCTACTTATATTCAATAACAAGTGAGCCTTAACCTTGGGCACGGCGGCGTTCAACTTCACTGCCTTGGACCGGTTTATCGATGTCTTTTACGAGATGAAAATCAAAATCAATACTGGCATAGGGTTTATCAAGCGATTTTTCTTGTAGCTTGTCAGCGTCTTCAACCATCGTCACTTCTGGCACCAAGCCTTCACGACTGGCAAAAGCAAAGTCATCCCATAAGTATTCATCGCCATCGATGTTAATTTGCGTGGTCAATTTGCGATGTCCATCTGCACTGGCAAAAAAGTGGATGTGGGCTGGGCGATGACCATGACGGCCGAGCGGGCCCAGTACTTTTTGCGTCATGCCGTCTGGTGGTACTGAGTAACCGAGCGGTACAATACTGCGGAAGGCATAATTGCCGTTTTCGTCCGTGATGATGCTACGACGTAGGTTAAAATCAGACTGTGATTCATCAAAGAAAGAGTAGTTGCCTAAGCTATTGGCATGCCATACTTCAACTTTGGCATTTGGCAGTGGTTTGCCATCGTTGTCATAAACAGTCCCTTGCATAAACAGCACGGTGCCATTGTCAAGATCCGTACCGTCGTCTAGACGAGCAAAGCCCTTTTCTTCTGGCGCACCAGCGACATAGAGTGGCCCTTCGATAGTACGTATGGTCCCGCCATCAAGACCCGCTTCTTTTAAATCTTCTTCAATCATCAAATCCATGAAGTGATCGAAACCAAGACCGGGTGATAATAAACCAGCCTCTTTGCCCAAATCACCAATAAATTCAACCCCAGTCCAGTATTCATCGGCCGTGATTTTTAGGTCATTGATGGTTTGCATGAGGTCAGTGACGATACGTAATACAATCTCTTGTACGCGTGGATTGACTTGTTCAGGGAAGTCAATTTTGCCTTTGATGAATTGCGTGGCTAGTGCTTCAATTTGGCTGCGTTCCATGTCTCTCTCCTTGTTGAGGACTATTTAAAGGTTTTGATATTGAGCTTTCTTACTTAAATTGTGTCGATTAAATGGCTGATCTACTAAATTTTGGGTCATAAAGTACCCTTGGTCTGCGATAGACCAATGGAAGTCTAGTGAGAAAAATGTGTGGAAACGATTGCTGATACGCTATTGGTGATTGGTTATAAGCCACTCTGATGGCGCTGACCAATAGCGCTGTCTACGGGTTTAGCTATCATCATCACGGACAGATGAGGGATGACGTAGTAATGGCGTGACCTCAACTTTCATGTATGGGTACAGGGGGAGCGACATCATGATGTCGTGTAGCTCTTCATTACTATCGACATCGAAAATACTAAAGTTAGAGTACTCACCAGCCAAACGCCAAATGTGACGCCATTTACCTTGTTCTTGGAGTTTTTGTGAGAGGGATTTTTCGGTTGCTTTAAGCTCGTTGACTTTATCGGCATCCATATCCGTTGGGATTAAAACATCCATTCTGACGTGGTATAACATAACTGTTTCCTTGTATCTGTTGAAGGGTAGTGTGGCTGACAACTGCTTCCTATCAGCACTCAGTGTTCATATATATGGTTACCTGTATTTTTGACGCTTTTTGGCGACTTGCTATACGCTCTTAGTGTCAGAGTTACTCGTATAGTTTACTGCGGTTGGTTTTTATAATGTGGACGCGGCTTGTTTGGCATAGTGGTATACCTTGTCGCTATCTACTTCGATACCAAGACCTGCGCCAGTAGGAACGCTCAGGCCAAAATTTTGGTAGTCAAGCGGCTGTGCTAAGATATCTTCGGTCAGTAAGAGGGGACCGAAAAGCTCTGTGTCAAATCTCAAACTAGGATAAGTGGCAAACACGTGTGCTGATGCCGCTGTACCGATAGGACCCTCTAACATCGTACCGCCGTAAAGCTCGACACCCGCTAAATGTGCCATGTGTCCGATCAAGCATGCTGCCTTTAAGCCACCTGCTTGGTTAATTTTTACCGCAAAGACATCGGCACAGTGATCGGCTGCTAGCTGAAAAGCGTTTTGTGGGTCTTGAACCACTTCATCCGCCATAATAGGCACATCAAAGTGCTCTGTTAACCGTTTTAGGGCCGTTTTATTGCGCATCGAGATGGGCTGCTCTATTAGGTCAACGTCGCCTGCTTGCAGTAGACTAATGCCTTTCATTGCCTCAAGCTCTGACCACGCCTGATTGACATCGACGGTAATTCGGCAATCTGGTAGCGCTTGTTTGATAGCCAGTACGTGGGCGACATCTTCAAGAATCGGATTGCTACCAATTTTTAACTTAAAGATACGATGGCGTTTTTGTGCCATCATTTGCTTGGCCTCACTGATATCGGTAGCCGTGTTACCACTGGCCAGCGTCCACGCCACCTCGATACGATCACGTACCCGGCCACCGATCAGCTCACTCACGGGCAGGTTTAGACGTTTGCCTTCGATATCTAGTAGCGCTGTTTCAATCGCACACTTTGCAAAACGGTTGCCGTTGATGTGAAGGTTTAACAGTTGCATCGCTTTTGCTGCGCTGGCGGGCTGCTCTTTTAGTAGTAGCGGGGTAAAGTAGGTGTCGATGTTGGTTTTGATGCTATGAGGACTCTCTTCAGCATAGCTTAGGCCGCCAATCGTCGTCGCTTCGCCCCAGCCTTCATAACCGTCTTCTGTTTGAATGTGTACGAGCACGAGTACTTGTTCGTTCATGACGGTACAAGCAAGCTTATGCGCTCGAATAGTAGGTATTGGTACCAGCAAGGTATTAATTGAACGAATCATGACAGTCCCTAATTGAATGAGTGTTGCTTCCTTATGCTTAATAAGAACTATAAATGCTAGATAACTGCATGTCTAAGACCTATTTAGTCTACTATTGATACCTTTTAGGTATTTTTATAACCAACCTGCGCCGTGTTATGTTCTTTAGGTATAAAGATGGTTGCTATGATCGCGTTCACTCAGTTGATATAGCCACTAGTAACACCACTGAAAAATGACATTAAAAAAGCCCAAGGCTTAATCAAGGAAGAGAAAGATGGAACTGAGGCATTTACGCTACTTTGTGGCAGTCGCAGAAGAAAAAAGTTTCAACAAGGCTGCTGCTCGCCTGTATATCTCACAGCCGCCCCTTAGTAGACAAATCAAGCAGCTAGAGGAAGAGATAGGCGTTACGTTAATTGATAGGGAAAATCGCCCGCTCAAACTGACTGAAGCAGGGGAGTTTTTTTATGATCATGCGATGCAGATACTAAAGAAATCGGATGATCTGCGGGCGATGACCATTCGTAAAGGTAATTTTGACAACTCTTTGTCTATCGGTTTTGTCTCATCGATACTGTACGGCATCTTGCCAAAAGTAATCGCCTATTTTCGTGAAGTATATCCAAACATCGAGATTAAACTGTACGAGCTGAATTCTTGGCAACAAACACAAGGGTTGGTAGACGGCAAAATAGACGTTGGTTTTGGTAGGCTGCTGTTCGAAGATGCCTCTATTCGGCGGCTGTTGCTCAGAGAGGAAAGCTTGGTGGTTGCAGTTCCTATTGGTCATCCTTTCGCGCAAGAAGGGCGTACCAGTTTGAGACTAACCGATTTAACCAATGAGAATCTATTACTGTACCCAACCGCGCCGCGTCCCAGTTTTATCGATTACGTCTTGGAGTTGTTTGAGGCGCGTAATTTAAAAGCCAACTATTTTACGGAAGTGCGTGAGTTGCACATTGCATTAGGATTGGTGGCCGCTGGTGAGGGTTTGACAATTGTCCCCAAAACCCTTGAACATTTGCGTAGTCAAGAAGTGACTTATATACCCTTTGAAGATCGATTGATTACCTCACCGATTGTGATGAGTGTCAGGCACTTTGATAAGTCAGAGCTTTTAAAAACATTGCTGGACGTCACTTATCAAATCTATGATGCAGAAGGCTTTGACTATAAACGTGAAAACATTTAAAGATCTCAAGAAAGACAAAAAGACGGAGTATTCTCTCGAGGGTTTTAGGTATTTAGGCCCCAGCACTTTGCTGTTAGTGTTAAGGTTTACAATAAAAAAGCCGCTGAGCTGCGCCAATTTACCCTATAGTTGTTTATAAATTTGATGAATTTATTAGGACTTATCCCATAAAGTCTGAAACTTTGATATTAAGTATGGCCATAAGATTTAGCGAGTAGTTATAGACTCATCCCAGTAGGGCGGCGAACCATAGTACCCTTCAATAAAATCAATAAAACACCTGACTTTATGAGGCAATAGTTTCCTGTGCGCGTAGACCACATATAAGCCTAAAGGCTCTGGTTCAAACTCAGGCAACACTATCACCAGCTTACCACTACTAAGGGCAGCACTAGCAATAAACGTCGGTTGCAATATCAATCCTGCCCCCGCTATTGCAGCGTCAACCAGTACGTCGCCATTATTACTACGAAATTCACTCCCTTGTTGCATGTATTTTGTCTTTAAGCACTGGTAGAGGTCTTCCCGTCCTTCCATATTCATGTAGCTATAGTGCAAATAACGATGATGATTAAGGTCGGCAAGCTGTGTAGGCGTACCATGCGTTGCAAGATACTGAGGCGAAGCGCATAAAACCACACGTATGGGCGCGACGGGTTTGGCAACAAGCGATGAGCTTTTTAGCTGCCCGATACGCAATGCCACATCGAACCCTTCCTCAATGATATCTACCTTACGATCACTCAGTTGTAGATCGACCTTGACCAAAGGATAGCGTCGCTGAAAGTCGGTGACTAATCTCGCCATGTGTTTTAGGGCAAACGACACAGGCGCACTTATTCTTAAGACCCCTTTAGGGTTCTGCTGCAAGCCTCCTAATTGCGACTCCATGTCATCAATACTTAATAAAATTTGCTGTGCGTGCCCAAAGTAGTGACTACCAGCCTCAGTGAGGCTGACTTTACGAGTAGTACGATTAAGCAGACGTGTATTGAGCTGATCTTCCAACTTAGAGACATACTTGCTGACCAATTGCGGTGACAGGCGCAAAGCGTTTGCCGCATTACTAAAGTTGCCTTCGGTCACGACCGCGACAAAGGCACGCATCGCATCAATTCTATCCATGGGTTATCTACTCTTACCTTTATTATCAACGATATGTTGTTAATTATTCCCTATAATCTATCTTACTCTAATAATACGTTGATAGTAAAGTGTGTTTATGCCTAAAGGCTGACAATATATTTTAATGAAACATCATGGAGTAAGAATAAAATGCAAACATCCCTGTTCAATAAAACTTTGCAGACCAAAGCTGGGTCTGCCGCTTTCATCCTTCGTGTACCAGTCGGTTTGATTTTGGCCGCACACGGTGCCCAAAAGCTGTTTGGTTGGTTCGGTGGCAATGGTTTGGCAGGTACCGCGCAGTGGCTGAGCAGTATGGGCATTGAACCTGGGTATCTAATGGCTTTGCTGGCAGGAGGCGCGGAGTTCTTCGGCGGTCTTGCACTAGTAATAGGGCTACTAACTCGTCCTGCCGCTCTAGTAGCCGCCTTCACTATGCTGGTCGCTATCTTTTCTGTACATATTGGTAATGGTTTATTTGCCGCTGATGGTGGTTATGAGTATGCATTGATCTTGTTTGTTACTTTGATTGCTTTAGCTGTACAAGGTGGCGGGTATCTCAGTGTGGACAAGGCTTTATCAGAAAAACTAGGGCGTGTTTAATCGTTTCTATCAAAACGAAAGCAGCATTAGGACATTAGGAGTAAGCGATTATGTTGATTCATGGCAAGTGGACTGAAAACTGGCAACCGGTACAAGCTGAGGACGAGCAAGGGCGGTTTATCCGTCAGACCTCATCATTTCGTCATTGGATAACGCCGGATGGAGAGCCCGGTCCGACTGGCGTTGGTGGCTTTAAAGCAGAAAAAGGCCGCTACCATTTATATGTGGCATTGATTTGCCCTTGGGCATCACGCACCTTGATGGTACGGCAATTAAAAGGCCTACAAGAAATGATTGATATCACTGTTGTCAATCCACAACTTGGTGACCAAGGCTGGCAGTTTGGTGGGTTCGATGGCGCTGACAATGATACTATCAACAGTGCCCAATATGTCCATCAACTCTACACCAAAGCCGCGCCTGACTTTACCGGACGGGCGACTGTACCTGTGCTATGGGACAAAAAAAGCGGCACTATCGTCAACAATGAGTCCGCTGACATTTTGCGGATGCTCAATAGTGCCTTTGCAGAACTAGTGTCAAGCGATGTTGATTTGTGCCCAAAAGATCTGGCTGATGACATTGAGTCACTAAATTTAGACATATATAACAATCTGAATAATGGGGTCTATCAAGCGGGTTTTGCAACGACACAGCCTGCCTATGAAGAAGCTTATCATCAAGTATTTCACATGCTAGATTTACTGGAAAAGCGTCTGAGCGATGGTCGCCAGTATCTGTTTGGTACTCAGCTGACCGAAAGCGATATTCGCTTATTTGTCACCCTTGTACGCTTTGATGCGGCGTATTATGGACTGTTCAAATGCAATCGTCACTTGATTAAAGATATGAATGCACTGCATGCCTATATGCTACGAATATTAGCACTGGATGGTATCGCAGCAACGGTGAGTGTAGAGCATATCAAGGCGGGATATTATTCCATAAAGGCGTTAAATCCGAATGGAATCGTTCCTGTTGGACCTAAAAGCATTCAGTAAATCAGACAGCAAATCCATAAAGTTTTTACCTAACCTTAGTGTTTATAGGCTGCGTCGTATTATTTATCGCCTGAATGAACAGACTGGAGTAACGTTAATGAGTAATGAATTTACAAGTAATAAGATAGGGGAGAGTACCATGCCCGTACCATTATCGGCCGACTCAGTAACGCAGCCAGTACTGTTTATCCCTCATGGTGCGGGGCCGTGTTTTTTTATGGATTGGCAACCGGCTGATACCTGGGACAAAATGGCTGTGTTTCTAAAAAGTATCTCAAATCGTTTACCACAGCGTCCCACAGCTATTTTGATGGTTAGTGGCCACTGGCAAACGCCTGAGTTTAGTGTTACCGCTGGCAGGCAACCCGAGCTGATTTATGACTATTTTGGTTTTCCTAAGCATACTTATCAGCTCACTTATCCAGCGCCTGGTGCGCCAGTATTGGCAGATCGTATTAGTAAGTTGCTCACCACTGCAGGTTTAGACAACAGACAAGATATCTCTAGAGGCTTTGATCATGGCGTGTTTGTGCCGTTGAAGTTGATGTTTCCTGAGGCAGACATTCCAGTGGTGCAGTTGTCACTACGTAATGACCTTAATCCTGAAGCGCACTTGCTGGCAGGTCGAGCCATTGCATCATTACGTAAGGAAGGGGTGTTGATTGTGGGGAGTGGTATGAGTTTTCATAATATGCGTGGCTATGGAGACCCACGTTTTACCGCACCGTCAGAGATATTTGACGAGTGGTTGACTCAAGCTGTGGAGGCGGAGCCAGAAGCGCGATTTGCAGCCCTATCTAAATGGTCAAGTGCGCCTCATGCGCTCGAATCTCATCTGCTGGGTGCAGAAGAGCACCTGATACCTTTGATGGTGGCAGCAGGCGCAGCAGAAAGCGATCACGGTACCAAAGTTTATTCTCAGCAAGTCCTTAGCACACAGATATCAGCTTTTCAGTTTGGCTAATCTCGTTAAGTGGGGATTCAATCAGTTCCTTGACTGCCCGTGTACTAAGATGAAGAAGCGTCGAAACCAATACAGTCATGATCAGTATGAAGACTAAAAGCGATAGGTCAGTCTGCCTACCACATTTATAGGTTCACCATACGTTAACCCAAAGAAGTTTTCGCCAGCAAGATATTTTTGATTGAATAAATTATTGACGTTAAGCTGCGCTTCTAGATTTTCATTGACAGCATATCTTGCCATGATGCTAGCCAGTGTCACATCATCTTGGCCGTACTTTTCAGAGCGTCCAGTCACAGGATTGGTGACAATACCATAGTAGCCGTTTGACCAATCAATACCGCCACCAACGGTCAAGTTAGGAATGATATCGTTCATATCATAGGTGGCAAACAGATTAAGCGTGGTGTCAGCGTAGCCAGTGTTGATGGCTTTGCCATTCTTGCCTTTAGCATTAAAGTGCGTGTAGCCAATAGTCGCTTGTAGCTTGTCACTAAGCTGACCGGTGACTTCTACTTCGACGCCCTGACTGGTGCCATCTGCGCCAACATAGGCTTTTTCAAGACCAGCACCTGGTATTGTTTGACCGCCATCGAGTTGTGCAAGGTCGTTTTGCTCGATTCTAAAGATACTGACTTGGCTTTGTAGTGCGCCATTATCCGACTCACTTTTTAGACCAATCTCGTAGTTTTTGCCTTCGATAGGATCGAGATAACGACCATTGATATCACGTTCTGACTGAGGTTGAAAGATCGCGCTATAGCTGGTGTAGAGGCTGTGATTGTCGTTGACATCATAAGTGATACCCGCATAAGGCGTCCAAATGTGCTCGGATTCAGTATTTACATTACTGCCATACTGAAAACCCGAGCGCTCATAATCAGACACACGTGACCCCAAAATTAACGATAAAGGATCGGTTAACTGAAGCTGAGTTGCCGCAAAAATGGCTTTTTCTTTGGTAGTGACATCAGAGCTTTGGGTTTTGTCACCCCACACTGGTTCAGGATAACTGCCATCCCAATTGCCAAATTCAGACACAGGCAACAGTCCGTCGGGCGGTGCTGTATAAGTAAAGGTGTCAAGATCGCTTTTTTTATAAGAGCCACCGACGATGACTTGATGCGTTCTACCTAAGGCATCAAAATTACCGGTCAATTCGGTTTTAACATTGACTTGCTTGCGTTCGGTATCGGCGTGGAATGGATTTAAGTTGTAAATCAGTCCAGCGTCAGGATCAACGCTGCTGGCATACATGTACAGCAGTTTTGGGCTACTGTCGCTCTCGTTATAACTGGCGTTGGTGGTGAGGTTCCAGTTCTCATTGAAGTCATGGTCGATATCAGCAAAGTAATAGACGTTGTCAGAGTCCCAGTTTGTCCAATTGGCACTGCCATTCTTACTGGTGTCCCATTCTGCTTTTGAGCCATCGCTTAAGTAACTTGGCAAACCGCCCCACATGGTTGATTTTGACTTATTGTGCTGACGGCTGGCCCCAATGCTGACTGTAGTATTGTCGCTCACATCCGCATCAACCGTGGCATAAAGCAGATTTTGTCCCAATTCTTGACGGTCGATAAAGGTATCGCTATCTTGATAATTTGCCACAACTCGGCCCCGTACCGCACCGCTCTCACTCAATGGCTGGCTGTGATCGACACTGAGGCCATAATGACCATAACGATCTACGTCAGCTGAGAGTTCAGTAGCAGGTACACTGCTATCTGCACGTTTACGTATTAAGTTAACATTGGCAGAAGGGTCACCTGTGCCACTCATCAAACCGGTGGCGCCGCGTACAATTTCGACATGATCAAACATAGCGGTGTTAATACCATATTCGCCCATGGCGGCCTGCTGAACAAAGTCAGTGTCCAACCCGTCAATTTGGAAGCCATTAATGCCAAAACCCCTTGCTGAAAACCCGCTGCGAGCGCCATCAATACTGCCCACTTGAATAGCGGGTGCGCGTTTGAGTACCTCTGTTAAATTGTTTGAGTTTTGATCTTTGATCTGCTGATGGGTGACCACACTGACGGCCTGCGGGGTTTCTCTGGCTGATAACGCCAATCCTGTGGCGCTACTAGCGACAGGGATGGTGTAGCTATCAGTATTTTCAGTGACTTGTTTATTGATATCTGCTGTGACCACGATGGTGGGTAGCGTGGTACTTGGTTCTACTGCGCTGTCTGCGCGATTGATTTTTCCACTCTCATCCGTAGTCGTGGTTTGCGGTGATGTTTCAGCATGAATCATCGATGAACTTACCGCTAAAGAAGCAATGGCTGACAGGTGCATGGTTTGTTTGACAAACCAACTTAAAGTGCTGGGTTTATGGCGCTTTATATTTTGTGTGATTGTAAACATCAAATAAGATCTCAATTATAGTAGTAGGGTGGCCGGTCCAACATCATGTTGATACAGCGTTAAATTTTTTGCTAATCAAACGCTGTAGAAATAACATACCCATTGGCTGGTATTAGATAGACACGGTCGAATGCCGAACAATGATAATGATAATTGTTACTATTAGCAATACAGTATGAAATATTTTTGAAACATTAACGAATCCATCGATGTCCTACACCGTAAGTTTATTAATTTGAGGGAAGAGAACGAAGGGTATGAATAGACGATTTGGGAATGAAAGAATAGATGCTAAAAAACGAGGCGACACCACACTGCAAACTGTTAAATGCTATGAGTAGGCTAAGTGATGGTAATCGTTCACTAACGATAGCTTTTGCAAGACTTTTAATTGTCTAAATGTCTCGCTTGTCCAGAATGACGACACGGCCAGTTATCGTCACTTTGGGCAAACTTTTCTTTAATAGTGTTTACACTACTGTTTATGCTCTAATGCGACGCATCAGGTATAAGAAGTACGCGCCACCAATAATGGCGGCAATCGTGCCCGCTGGGATCTCGTAAGGAAAGATAATATAGCGGCCCAGCCAGTCAGCGACGACCATTAGGGCTGCTCCTAAAATAGCCGACAGCTGCAATTGGCGCTTTAGCTGAACGGCTCCTAGTGTGCTGGCGAGGTGCGGAATCATCAGGCCGACAAAACTGAGTGGACCCACTGCCAAAGTCGATACGGTACTAAGGGCTGCTACGAGAATTAATATCAGACTTTGAAACAGTCTCAAAGACACGCCGAGTTCACGTGCTATGCCACTACCTAAACTGAGTATCTCTAATGGTTTTATGACCATAAAACTCAATAAGAAGAGTAATAAAGCAAACGCCACAAGCAGCCACGCAGTTTCGGGACTGGCAAGATACGTAGAGCCTGACAGCCAGCTGAGGACCGCTTGTAGGCGCTGATCCCCAGATATTTTGACTAGGCTTAACAGCCCTCCCATCAATGCGGCAATAGCCACACCAACCAATAATAAATAGGCTGGATTGATCCGACGAGCGAGCCATAAGATTAGACCAAGCACGATAGAGGCGCCTAATAGTCCTGATAATACAATACCCAGGTAGCCAAAACTGGGTAGGAAAATAAAGGCCAATACCACACCGATCGCTGATCCTGAGCTAATGCCCAATACTTCAGGGCTAGCCATAGGATTGCGCGTCAAGGTTTGTAGCAACACGCCTGCCGTCGCTAACATGACGCCAGTGGCGGCAGCACTTAGGGTACGTGGTAGCCTAAAATCAATAATTAAGTGCCATATCGCGTTTAGTTGCCAGCCGTTTGCGGTGGCGGTGAAGACAAGCACGCTTATTACTAGCAGCACTAAGGCCACACTCCAGCGAATTAAGTGAGTGGGGCGGCGCTCTGACACCAGAGTTGGGATAACCTCATCGGTATGCTGGCGGCTTTGGGTCACTATCAGCCATATGACCAATGGCGCGCCAAGTAAGGCTGTCATAGCATCAGCAGAAATATTTAGGCTCAGATAGTGTTGTAGTAGTGTCGTGGCATTACTGGTAATCCACAATAAAAGCGCCCCAAACCCATACCCTAATAACAGGCGGTAACCAATACGCCGAACGGAAAACACATTAACAAGGGTGGCGGCACCCAAACCAATAAAACCAATAGGGCCCACACGACTAACGACAAGAGCGGTCAGTAAGGCCACCAATCCCACCACCAATCCGCGAATAAGATTAATAGGTACGCCCAAGCTTTTTGCCTGCCTATCGTCCAAGCTCATTATCTCTAGGGGTTTTAACAAGGGTAGTAAGCTGATAAAAGCAGCCACGCTGGTAATGGTTAATACACTAGATACTTGCCAGTTATTCTGAGTGAGGCTACCTGCCGCCCACACCATGACGTTTAAGGATTCTTCAGCGTAATAAATCAGTAATAAGGCCGCAATAGCCCCCAATAAAATGTTGGTGACCAACCCTCCTAACACCAGTACCAAAGGATTCATGCGACTAGGAGCAGCTAGGATGAATACAATCGCCATACTGCTAAGTGCCCCGATAAAAGCGACCCAAAAGCTTCCTCCTAGCGCCAAACTAGGCAGGAATAAAGTGACAATTAGCAAAGCCATGTTGGCGCCACTACCGACTGCCAGTGTCGTGTCCGAGGCAAGCGTGTTTTTAACCAACTGTTGCAATAGCACACTGACCAATCCTAAAAGACCGCCGGCAGTCGATGCCACTAACATCGTCGGTACTATTTTCAGCTGAACACTCATGTCCTCAAGTGACAGCTCAAACGAGGGGGTAAACAGTTCGAAAAAAGGTAGGTGCCATAGTTGACGTATGACCGCGTAACTGCTTACCAGTGCCATCACTATTAATAGGACAACCATCATATAAATGCGGTTCGCAGACAAAAAATTATTTTTACTCATCATAAATCGGTATTGCCTACAAAAGTGACATTCGTTAAGCGATCGGCTAAGACATTCATAGAAGCCACACCACTGTTATTCCATGTTGCGGGCAGTAAGGTGACGCAGCGTCTTTTACCAGCAGGTTGTCGGTCTCCATCAAAGGAGTAGCCCAGTCGTTGCCATACTAAGCTGTCTTGTAACTCCAGCTTAAGCAGGTTACTGAGAGGTTCCACGATCACAAGGCAGGTATCGTCATCAAGTTGTGCCAACTCTCCTAGCATGATGGGTGCAAACCCCCATTGATTGCCATCTGCCAATGCCACGAGCTGTAGGCCCATGACCTCTAAAGCGGGATGAAACAAACTATTGTATGAAAACATCCGCAAATTGTTGCTGTCAGCAAATTGTACAACGGCCAATTTTTTAATATGGGGGTGGCGCGCCCGAAAAGTCTGGCCCGCTTGAGCTATTTTTTGCTTACTTCTGTCTAGGTATGCCTGCGCGGCTTGAGGGTGGTGAACATACTCTCCCAGTTTTAAAGTGGGTTCTATAAAATCTTCCCAAGTCGCGACTTTATTAGGGCTGGTCAATTCAATAGAATGGATGGGCAAATCGCCGTACATGGGATGCAAATGCTGATAAAACGCGTTGTCTATCACCATATCTAAGTCTAACTGAGAGAACATTTCAGGATTGGGCTGATAGCGTGTGCCTACATCGAGTGTCGTATCGGGTATGGTGGGTTTGCCGACCCATTCTCTATAAAAGGGTTTATCACCCATAGCCACTGGTGGATAACCCATGGCAATGAGCGTCGCGGCAATTCCCCAGTCGGGGGTCATGACACTAGGTAGTGATTGATCGTTTGGATTAGATAAGGGAGTAGGTGGGGTATCAGGCGACTGGCAACTGCTTAACAATAAGCTACAGCACAAAGCCACAAAGAATCCGATCAAAGGGGAGGCAGTGTGACGCTGTGATCGATAAATTCTCATATAACTGCTACTTTTTGGTCAGTGGCAGGATGGGTTAGCAAGGTAAAGTCCACCCCAAATATTGAATGTAACACCTCTTTTTGCATCGTACTTGGGACATCACCCATGTGACAAAGCTGGCCTTGTTTTAAGGCAATAAATTCATCACAAAACCTTGCCGCTAGGTTCAAGTCATGCAAAATAATGACCACACCCAAGCCTTGTTGGTCAACCAATTGCCGAATCAACTTTAGAACTTCAACTTGATAAACCACATCAAGCGCCGCCAATGGCTCATCTAACAGTAGAAACTCTGTATGCTGTGCCAAACACATCGCCAGCCACACGCGTGCGCGCTCACCACCAGATAGCGTCGACACTTGACGGTCTCTAAAGGCATCGACTTGAGTGAGTGTGATGGCTTTATCCACTTGCTCATGGTCCTGCGCAGAGGGTTTTTGCAGCCATTTTTGATGGGGATATCTTCCCAGCATCACCAGCTCATAGACAGTGAAAGCACCAGCGTCAGGAAGGTGTTGCGGCAGATACGCCAGATTTTGCGCTAATGCCTTGGCAGAAAACTCTCGTAAATTGTGGTCATTGATATGGATGTCACCTTGAGTCGGCGTCATCTCTCCTGCCATCGCTTTAATAAGGCTGGACTTACCTGAACCGTTGTGACCAATTAAGGCGTACAGTTTTTTTGGCTCAATTTTAAAAGAAGTTGGATGCAGCAATACTTTCTTTTGACGTATTAAGGCTAAATTATTGATGTACATCATAGTGAGCTGTCTAAAAGTAAATGAAGCATTCTAAATAAAAACTGCTTAATAATGCAAATGATTTTCATTTTTACTTATGTGATAAACAGGTGAGAGATTCCCCGAGAGACGAACGGCAATGTGTGGTTGGTGGTGGCTTTTGGTATCGAATTTTGACTCATCCTCTACACCATTAAAGGTATGAACAAAACAATCGTTGGTTTGAAGATCAATATGCCAGAGGGCAGCGTGCAATAGGTATGGATGGTCCAATAAAATAGTACTTTTTAAACATCTATCGCTAGTGTTTTAAAAAGTACGTCGAGGCGTTAAAGAAGAAGTTACGGTCAGAGAAAAAATGTTATATTTGGGGTTATAAAGGCACAAATAGCGATCAATTTATCCATTGCCCTGACTGCTATTTTTTGCAACCCTACCATACAAAACAAATTCAATAAGGAAGATTTATGCACATCACTGCCAACTTCGATGCAGGTAATATCGACATTATTAATGTAGACAATAAAAAAGACATTCAGCTGGCCATTCGTCCAGACGTTGGTGACGCGTTTTTTCAATGGTTTAACTTTCGTCTATCAGGTCAGATCGGGGAGCAGTACGTACTCAATATTCTCAATGCAGGGGACGCATCATATCCTAAAGGGTGGGAGGATTATCAAGCGGTTGCATCATACGATCGTCAGCACTGGTTCCGACTGCCAACCTCTTATAAAGATGGACAGTTAAGCATCAAGGCAGACTTAGCGTGTGACACCATTCAAATCGCTTATTTTGCGCCTTATAGCTATGAGCGTCATCAAGATTTATTAGCAGCAGCTCAAGAGCATCCGTTAGTAACCTTAGAGCATTTAGGAGAAACCCTCGATAAGCGCGACCTAACCTTAGTGAAAATTGGTGATGGCAATACCAATAAACGCAATATTTGGATCACAGCGCGTCAACACCCTGGTGAGACGATGGCAGAATGGTTGGTTGAAGGATTAATAGACACTCTGCTAGACAGCGATAATGCCAACAGTAGATTGTTGTTAGACAAAGCAAACTTCTATATTGTGCCTAACATGAACCCTGATGGCAGTGTGCGCGGACATCTACGCACAAATGCAGCAGGGACCAATTTAAACCGTGAATGGTCAAATCCAAGTCTAGAAAAAAGCCCTGAAGTGTTCTACGTGATCAAGAAAATGGAGGAGACGGGGGTTGATTTATTTTATGACGTACATGGCGATGAAGCATTACCATACGTGTTTCTTGCAGGCTCACAAGGTACGCCAAGTTATAATGACCGCCTTGCACGTTTACGGGATCGATTTTCAGAAGTGTTAAGACTCGCCAGTGTCGATTTCCAGTCTGAATTTGGTTATGACGTTGATGCGCCGGGTAAAGCGAATATGACACTTGCAACCAACTGGGTCGCTGAACGCTTTGACTGCTTAGCCAATACCTTAGAGATGCCGTTTAAAGATAACGACAACGTCCCCGACTCAGTGATGGGGTGGTCACCAGAGCGTTCTGCGAAACTGGGGGAAGCGTCGTTAATTGCCATGTTGGCGGTCGTTGATGATTTACGTTAGCTAATGACTGGCGTTAATAGATGATAGACCTTTTGCTCAAGACAGCAGTGCACGTCATCAGTCTTTTTAAAACCCTAGCAAGAAGTGTTTGTTAGGGTTTTTTTATAGGTTGGGTTGTACCAAGCCGGCTCATCCTCTATTTGCTTATTTTCTGCTTCTTTAAAACCCATAAAAAAAGGCTTGCCGCATCGCTGCGAACAAGCCTAATTTAATATGTGGTGGGCCCAGTAGGACTTGAACCTACGACCAAAGGATTATGAGTCCTTGTTTTTACAACAACAATACACAACAGATAGCGATAAGTAGCTGTAATTTACGGCTGTAAGTCAATTGATATAGGGGTTTAGAGTGTGATTTAAACATACCTGTCAATAAGTAGATATATCTATCAATAAATTCAGAGTATCAAAATAGTATCAAAAGTAATGGTATTGATACTCTTTAAAAGTTTAAGTGCTTATCCCTTATCCCTTACTGTTTATTAATAATTAACAGTAAGGGATAAGTATTTAGTTCAAAGTATTAAGAAAGCCAGCTGCTAGCTAGCTTTCTTTTTTATGTGGTTTATATTAAAGCTATTATATAAATTGAACTGCCTCGAATTTATCGGAGGTTGATTTACTTGAGTCAGGCAGCAATACCTGACAGGATTAAACTATCATAATACCGCTTTTCAAACTCAAAAGGTGACACATAACCAATCGTGCTATACGGCCGTGGTTTGTTAAACCAATCCACCCATTCAAGCGTGGCTAATTCAACATCATTAACACCAGACCAGTGCTGCTTCAAATATTTAATCACCTAAGATTTATAAAGCCCGTTGACCGTTTCAGTCACCGCATTACCGTATGAGTCACCAGTCGTGCCCACAGAGGCAATAACACCAGAGTCAGTAATACTAGAAGTGTAGCGAATAGATAAGTACTGAACGCATCCACCGCTATGATGAATTACATCTTTGGGGTTGTTTCTATCCGTTATCACTTGATTTAACGCTGCCATCATCATATCGGTATTCATACGATTAGATGCTGTCCAGCCGACAATATGACGGGCAAACACATCATAATAAAAGCGGTATAAACCCAGCCGCTCACTGTCTTAATGTAATTAAAATCTGCAACCCATAGCTGATTAGCACGATGAGCTGTAAAGTTAAGATTAATTAAGTTATCAGCCCTTTTTTGGTCATTACGGCTGTTGGTAGTAAGCTTACTTTTACTACGCCAAACGCCTTGAAGTCCATGCTGCTTCATTAATCGCTCTACAGTACATCGAGCAATCTTTATACCATCCGCTTTCATCTGCTGCCAAACTTTACGCACACCATAACGGCATTTGCTATCCTGCCAGATACGTTTAATTTCACTCAGAAGCCCTGATTTAAATCCCATTGAAAAGAAATGAGCACAAGCACAGTTTCTACGCCAAGGATGGATGGAAAATAATCTAACTAAACTTTTTCATGATATAGGCTGTATCGATTTCATAGAGACTTGACTTTAGAATGATTGACTAATGTTCGTCTTTTATCTTGAATTGATGTAAGTATTTATATATACCTTATAGGTATATATAAATACTTACATGGTTTTTGACTTGGTCTCCATAAAGCAATAACTTAGTAGCTACTTACAGGGAGATTATCCAAGGAGACGTAAGAATGGATTCACAGACATTAAACATCAATAAAATTATTGATGAAGCTAAGTTTTCCCCCTTTCACTGGAAGGTTCTGTTCTGGTGTTTATTGATTATCATTTTTGATGGCTATGATCTCATTATTTATGGTGTCGCTCTACCATTACTCATGGAAGAGTGGGCGCTAACCACTGTACAAGCCGGCCTTCTTGCTAGCTCTGCTTTGTTTGGTATGATGTTTGGCGCCATGATTTTTGGTACTCTATCTGACAAAATTGGACGCAAAAAGACGATTTTAATTTGCGTCGGTTTATTTAGTAGTTTCACATTTTTTGGTGCATTTGCTGAAAATCCTATCCAATTCGCTATATTACGCTTCATTGCCGGCCTTGGTATTGGTGGCGTTATGCCAATCTGTGTTGCATTAACTTCTGAGTATGCTCCAAAACGCATACGCAGTACGCTTGTTGCAGTTATGTTTAGTGGTTATGCAATAGGTGGGATGGCCTCAGCACTATTAGGATCGTTTCTAGTCGTAGATTATGGTTGGGAAGTGATGTTTTATATTGCAGGGATACCCACTCTGCTATTACCTATTATCTGGAAAATGTTACCTGAATCCTTGATGTACTTAGTTAAAGAAGGGCGAGAAAAAGACGCTAAAAATATCGTTCAAAAACTTGTACCACAAGAAAGTATTACTGCGTCTACTGTTCTTTTGTTAGATGAGCCTACCAAGAGTGACGATGCTCCTATTAAAGCCTTATTTTTAAAAAATCGTGGCTTTACTACTATTATGTTTTGGGTAGCATTTTTTATGTGCTTACTCATGGTCTATGCATTAGCAAGCTGGTTACCGAAGCTTATGACTCAAGCAGGGTACTCACTTGGTGCTAGTATGTTGTTTTTATTCGCACTAAATATCGGTGGTATGATCGGTGCAATTGGTGGCGGTGTGCTGGCTGACAAATTCCATCTCAAACCAGTATTGACTGTGATGTTTGCTGCAGGAGCAATATCATTAATACTACTTGGCTACAACAGCCCCCAAATGGTGCTGTACACGCTTATCGGTGTAGCAGGCGCAACGACTATTGGCTCACAAATCCTACTCTACACTTTTGTTGCTCAATATTATCCTACTATCGTCCGTACTACTGCAATGGGTTGGGCATCTGGTATTGGCCGTATCGGTGCTATTGTAGGACCTATTCTAACGGGTGCTCTGCTCACACTTGAATTAAACCATCAGACTAACTTTCTATTTATTGCCATACCAGGTGTTATCGCAGCCATTGCTATTTTCCTGGTAAACCTCAACGCTGCGGTAGATAGCAAACAAGCTGAAACTAAACCTATTACTTTAGATGTCCCTGCATCAGCTTAAAGATTACTTAAAAGTCTTCTAGCATAGAACCGTGTTTCATTCAAAAATATAATTGAGTACTCAATTAGTTTTGGACACAAATATCGAAATAGGCTCAATAGTAATGTAATCAAAATATCAATGAAGGACCTAAATAACTTTTAAGGAATAATTATGTCAATATTAAAGAAGGACGTGTGGAATCGAAAGCTTTTTAATGGTACGTGGAAACCAACTGAATCTAGCTATCCTGTTATTGAAGTGGCAACAGGTCAGCCACTGGGTGAAATTGGCTATGCATCTACTAAGAACGTTGTGATTGCAGCTCAAGAAGCGAAAGCTGCACAGAAAAAATGGTGGGCTTTGAGTTATCAAGAGCGCCAAGCTGTATTTGAAAAAGCGGCTTTACTGTTAACTGAAAACCAAGCAGAAGTGATTGAGTGGTTAGTAAAAGAAAGCGGTTCTTTACCACTCAAAGCAGGTTTTGAAGTTAGCATTACGCTTCAAGTACTTAAGAGCTGTATTGGGTTACCGGCGGCCGATCAAGGAAACTTATTACCTACTCAGACGAATAAGTTGAGTATTGCTAGGCGTATACCTTTGGGTGTAGTGGGTGTTATTTCACCATTTAACTTTCCTTTGTATTTAGCACTACGTGCCGTCGCACCCGCATTAGCGCTTGGTAATGCTGTCGTTCTTAAACCTGATGAAAGAACAGCTGTATGCAGTGGCTATGTCATTGCACGTCTCTTTGAGTTGGCTGGTTTGCCTGAAGGTCTTTTACATGTACTACCAGGTGGATCAGAAGTTGGTGAGGCGCTAACTTTAGATAAAAATATTTCTAGCATTCAGTTCACAGGATCAACAGATGTTGGTCGTATCGTTGGAGCAAATGCAGCTAAAACATTAAAAAAAGTTTCATTGGAGCTCGGTGGTAAAAACTCACTAATAATCTTAGATGATGCTGACATCGAGTTAGCGGCAGAAAATATTGCATGGGGTGCATTTTTACATTCGGGACAAATTTGTATGACCTCAGGAAAAATACTGATTCATGAAAGTATTTATGACAAAGTCAAACAAAGAGTTATCGAAAAAGTCGAAAAATTCGTAGTTGGTAACCCTTGTGAAAGTAACGTGACGATTGGTCCTCTTATCGATACTAAGCAAGCTCAAAGAGTAGAAAGTTTAGTTGATAATGCGATTAAGCACGGTGCTAAGCTTGAGATTGGTGGCCAAGCCAATGGAGTGTTCTTTGAGCCGACTGTGCTCTCAGACATCACTGTTGATAACCCTATTTTTAGTCAAGAAATTTTTGGTCCAGTTGCTGTTCTAATTCCTTTTAGCAGTGATGATCAGGCTGTTGAGTTAGCTAACAACGGAAACTATGGATTATCTGCAGGCATTATTACCTCAAACGTTGGCCGAGGGATGCATATTGGACAACAATTAGATGTTGGTTTACTGCACATCAATGATCAAACCGTCAATGATGACACCGTGAATCCATTTGGTGGATTCGGGACTTCAGGAAATGGAACACGCATTGGTGGTCCTGCAAATGCAGATGAATTTACGCAATGGCAATGGATGACGGTTCAAGCACAAGCACCGCATTATCCTTTTTAATTAAACTTAATTACTAATTATAGGAAATAACATTATGAATGATATGAAAGATATCACAGCAGCGATAACTGCCTGTAAAGGTGCTGATTTCGAGTTACAACCATTAAAAATACGCTTACCTCAGGGTGATGAGGTATTGGTAAAAGTGGTTGCAACGGGAATGTGTCATACCGATTTAATTGTACGTGATCAATATTATCCAGTACCACTTCCAGCCGTACTCGGGCATGAAGGGTCAGGAATTATTGAGGCAGTAGGGCCAAATGTCACTGACTTACAAGTTGGAGATCATGTGGTTCTTACCTATGGTTATTGTGGGAAATGTGCACAATGTAATACTGGAAACCCTGCTTATTGTTCAGAGTTTTTTGGAAGAAATTTCAGTGGGGCAGATTTAGAAGGCAACAATGCAATTTGCACACATGACGGCCAATCTGTTCATGATCACTTTTTTGCTCAATCCTCTTTTGCAACTTATTCTCTAAGTCGTGAGAATAATACAGTTAAAGTCAGTAAAGATGTTGCGCTCGAATTATTAGGACCTTTGGGTTGTGGCATCCAAACAGGAGCTGGCGCGTGCATAAATGCTTTGAAAGTAACACCAGCGAGTAGCTTTGTAACATGGGGTGCCGGTGCAGTTGGTTTGAGTGCTCTACTTGCGGCAAAATTATGTGGAGCATCCATTATTATTGCAGTTGATATTGTTGAGTCCCGTTTAGAGCTTGCTAAACAATTGGGAGCGACCCATATCATTAACAGCAAAACACAAGACCCTGTAGCTACAATCAAAGAGATTACAGGCGGTGGTGCTAATTTTGCTTTGGAATCGACAGGACGCCCTGAAATTTTAAAAATGGGTGTGGATGCACTTGGTATCTTAGGTAAAATAGCCGTGGTTGGCGCACCTCAGTTAGGAACAAATGCCGAATTTGATGTCAACGACTTGCTACTAGGAGGCAAAACCATTATCGGGGTTGTCGAAGGAAGTAGCTCGCCGAAGAAGTTTATTCCTGAATTAGTCACACTATATCAGCAAGGTAAGTTTCCTTTTGATAAGTTAGTTAAGTTCTACGATTTTAAAGACATTAACCAAGCAGCGATAGACAGTCATAAAGGTATCACGTTAAAACCCATTATTAAAATCTCTGAAGGTGTATCAGAAAGCATACTAACAGATTAGAGGGGAAGGGGCAGTTAAATCAAAATACTGAAGAAAAACTGATATCAGCTGCCCTGACTATTACAGCTCTAGTTCAAAGAAAAGTATCACATAAGTCTTGGAAAGCAAAACTCCTAATATCTTTTTGAACGCTACTAGGGCGTGTTATCAAGGGTTGATCTTAGTTTACTAAATATAGAATTAGTATAGTGCCGACAGCAGCAATAACGTCAATATTTCTCTTCCTATTGATATAACGAATTCTCAGTTATTGAAGACCTATATCAATATTGTGAATCTCAAATCTGACTTATTCTTGTCAGCTATATAAAATATTAAAAACAATTTTAGTATACCTAAGAAGTATGAAAGATCAATAAATTAGGTCTTAGACAAGTCCGTTCATAATATATATTTAAAAAAAAGCATATATTATTTTTTGCTAAAAGATTTGTTAATAACCTCTCCTATATATTAGTTAAAGGTATAAAACACTTACAAGCTAATAATATTGTCAGGCTCTATGCACAATGAAGTACCGCCCCTAGGCGTTTTAAATGAAATTTTGAAGTTGCCATTTTATATAAATATTAACAAGGATGTTCTATGAAAGCCACTCAAGGTAAAATCATTTTAACGGCTATGGCTATTTCCTTACCATTAGCTGTTCACGCTTCTGACTCTCATTACGTTCCAGGTGTTGAAGGAATTAAAGGAAGCGTGGCACCGCCACCTGGGATTTATTACAAAGGCTATGTGATCAACTATAGTGCTGATAAAAACGAATCTTTACCATCTGATAGCGAAGTCAATGTTGCTGCACTAGCGAATAGAGTTGTCTGGGTAACCCAACAAAAAATACTGGGTGGCGATTTAATATTGGAAGGTATTATACCTTTAGTCAATACAGACCTCAAAATTGGTGGTCAAGATATTGATAGGCGCACAGGCCTAGGTGATTTATATGTAGGAAGTGTATTAGGCTGGCATGATAGTAGATGGGATGCAGTGGCAGGAATAGGATATTGGGCTGATACGGGTGATTTTGATAAAAGTCGACTTTCCAGTCCTGGTAAAGGTTATGATTCGGTCATGCTCACACTCGGCGGTAATGTCAAACTTACTAAACAAGGTGATATTAATTTCAGCGCATTAAGCCGTTATGAGATGCCTAACGGTAATAATCTTAACGATGAGCTAATCACTGAGTGGGGTCTGAGTAAAAGTTATGGATTACTCGATATTGGACTCGTGGGTTATAATACTTTTGAGACTAGTAATAGTGATGAGGAAAGAAACGCTTTAGGTTTATCTATAGGATACTTTTCACCGCCTAACTTACTAGGTGGAGATATAGCTTTATATAAAGAGTATTCAAATAAAGAAACCTTTGAGGGAGAAGTGATAAGAGCTTCGTTAACTAAAGCATTTTAAAGGATTCAAGCGTTTATATTCTATCGCCCACTACTCTAAACAGCGGTGGGTTGCATGCTTCACTTATACTAAAGTAATTAATATCTGAGCTTACCCTTCCTTTATCATTAATGCATTTGCCCGCGCTATCGTAGGTTGAGTTGGTTCAATAAGATATGGGCCATATGGTAAGCCTGAGCATATCAATTGGTCAGCGGTTATCATTGATGCAACCGAAGGCCACATTGAACGTCCAAAAAAACCAAAAACAGTACTATAGTAGAAAAAAGGAACAACACACCTTAAAAGCTCAGATCATAGTATATTGGCAAACAGGACTGATACTTGATGTGCAAACCTGTAGGGGCTGTGTACATGACTTTAGTCTTTATAAACAAACCTGCCCTTATTGGCTACCTAAGAATACCAGCTATCTAGTAGACAGTGGTTACCAGGGCATAGCCAAGCTACATAAGCTAGTATTTATCCCTTTTAAGAAACTAAAGGGTAGTGAGTTATTAGAACTCTGCAAACAGGCCAATCATTATCTATCAGAGTTGCGCATTCTAGTTGAGTATAAAATAGGTCTAATCAAACTGTGTAAAATCCTGGCTGTACGCTACCGTAATTGTCATCAACGTTATGACTTAAGAATAAAGCTGTTCGCAGGTGTATTAAATTTCGAGCTTAGCCTATGACTTTTGCAAAAGGTCTATTGTCGAGATAGTTCAATATGTATTACTTTAAATACTGGCTTATATACTTAGTAAATTTTTCAGGTTGTTCAATATTTGAGATATGCGAGGCATCAATAGTGGCGAGCTTAGCGTTAGGTGTATGATCGACCATATATTGGCCATCAGCAACGGTCGTCACCGGGTCTTCAACGCCTGCCAACACTGTAATTGGTACACGAATATCTTTTAACTGCTTGCGAGTATCAGCGATAGATAACGCCTCGCAGCAGCTTGCGTAGCCCTCTGCACTGCCAGCCGTAAGAGCGCTAGACAATGCCGCGACTACATCTGGGTAATGATCGATAAAATCTGCTGTAAACCAACGCGGAGCAGCTGTAGCTGCGATAGGCGCTAGACCTTTCTCACGTACCAACCTTGCACGCTCCGTCCATGCTGTTTCGTTACCAATTTTCGCGGCGGTATTACATAACATCAAGTGGTGGAAGCGATCGGGATGATTGATAGCTAACCATTGACCTGTTATGCCGCCCATAGAAATGCCACAAAAAAATGCCTTATCAAGATGCAGGTGATCTAACAAATCAATCACATCTTGCCCCAGCTGGTTTAAATTATAAGGGCCTCTGGGTGCTGATGATTTACCATGACCACGAGTGTCATAGCAGATAATAAAATAATCATCTTGCAAGGTATCGATTTGTGGTTGCCACATACGATAGCTAGTACCTAAAGAGTTGGAAAATATTAGGGCGGGGTTGCTGCTATCACCAAAGGTGGCATAATTTAGCGTTACGTCTTTATTTTCAAATACAGGCATGATGAATGTCCTTATTTTGACTATCGTGTGATTGAAGTATTACTTTTGACCTATTGAGGTGGGTATTTATTTTATTTTGAACGATTAATCAGCCTTCAACGCGCTCAATAATCATTGCGATGCCTTGTCCAACACCGATACACATTGAGCAGATTGCATAACGCTTACTCGTTTTTTCAAGTTGATTGAGGGCAGTTAAGATCAAACGGGCACCTGAGGCGCCGAGTGGATGACCAAGGGCAATCGCACCGCCATTAGGGTTGACGCGCTCGCTATCATCAGCTAACTCCAAGTCACGCGTACAAGCTAGAGCTTGCGCGGCAAAAGCTTCGTTTAATTCAATGACATCCATCTCATCAAGCGTTAGTCCCGTATGCTCAAGCAATTTTTTCATCGCTGGTGCTGGGGCGAAACCCATAATACGCGGTTCAACGCCTACCGTAGTTGAGGCCACAATACGTGCACGCGGCTTTAGATTAAATTCTCTAACCGCTTGCTCTGACGCTACTAGGAAGGCTGCTGCACCATCATTAATTCCAGAGGCATTACCAGCAGTCACCGTACCATCTGCGGTGACGATAGGACGCAATTTAGTCAACTTCTCAAGGGTGGTGTCAGCACGAGGATGCTCATCAGTATCGACGGTGACAGGCTCGCCTTTACGCTGCGGGATGACGACAGGGGTCATCTCGTCTTTAAAGAATCCTGACGCTTGCGCCGCTGCGGTACGTTGTTGGCTACGTAGCGCAAATGCATCTTGGTCGGCACGGTTGATATTGAATTGCTCTGCGACATTTTCGGCGGTTTGCGGCATGGTCTCTGTGCCATATAGCTCATCAAGCTTTGGATTGATAAAGCGCCAACCCATAGTGGTATCTTCCAGCTTTTGACTACGACCAAACGCCTGATCCGATTTGCCCATCACAAATGGCGCACGGCTCATGCTCTCAACACCACCTGCGATAATTAAATTGGCTTCACCAGCTTTAATCGCACGAGCAGCTATCGCTAACGCATCCATTGACGAGCCGCACAAGCGATTAACAGTGGTTGCAGGCACTTGATAAGGTAGGCCAGCTAGCAATGATGACATGCGACCGACGTTGCGATTGTCTTCGCCGCTTTGGTTGGCACAGCCGTAGATGACGTCATCTACTTTTACCCAATCGACATTAGCATTACGTTCCATTAACGCCTTGATAGGGATAGCACCTAAGTCGTCTGCACGTACTGGTGCTAGACTGCCGCCGTAGCGACCAAAAGGAGTGCGAATGGCATCAATAATATAAGCGTTATTTAAACGAGTGATTGAATCAGTCATGGCGATTATCCTGAGTTTTGATTATCTTAAATTCTGATTAAGAGGGTTTTTTATTTAGTAGCGTCAATTAACGTTGCGCCAGTCAATGCTTGCAAGTCCGCAAAGCTCATGCCATCGACCATTTCAGTGACGGCTAAGCCTTTATCAGTGACATCGATGACACATAGATCAGTATAAATTCGATCAATGCAGTTTTTGCCAGTCACAGGGTAGGTAAGCTCGCTGACGATTTTAGGGTCGCCAGTCTTAGTCGTGTGATTGGTCATCACAAAGACTTTTTTGGCACCAACGGCTAAGTCCATAGCACCTCCAACAGCGGGTATCGCATCCTCTGCACCAGTACTCCAATTGGCCAAATCACCATTAGCAGCTACTTGAAACGCACCCAACACGCAAATGTCGATATGGCCACCGCGCATCATGGCAAAAGAGTCACCATGATGAAAGTAGCTACCGCCATCGAGCATAGTAACGTATTCCTTTCCAGCATTAATCAGTTCGGGATCTTCTTCACCTTTGGCAGGTGATGGACCAAAAGCTAATAAGCCGTTTTCTGAATGCAAAAATACGTCTTTATCATTAGATAAGTATTGTGCGATTTTGGTCGGTAGTCCAATGCCTAAGTTGACATAGGCTCCATCTGGAATGTCTTGTGCAGCGCGTTCGGCTATTTGGTCACGGGTCGAAACGGTGTAAGAGGTATGGCTCATAATGACGCTCCTTATAATTGGCAGTATTTAGCGGTGGCTATGCTGCAGTGTCAGAAAGTTCAGTACTAGTGCTGGCAGATTGGACTTGCACCACATGCTGCACAAAAATGCCTGGTGTAATAACGTGCTCAGGATCAAGCTCACCAAGATCAACTGTTTGAGAGACTTGAGCGATAGTCACGTCAGCTGCCATTGCCATAATTGGACCAAAGTTACGTGCAGATTTTCGGTAAACTAAGTTACCCCAACGATCACCCTTGTTTGCTTTTATTAAGGCGAAATCAGCTTTAATTGGATATTCCAAGACATAGTCTTTGCCATCGATATGACGAGTTTCTTTGCCTTCTGCGAGTAGAGTACCGAACCCTGTTGGTGTATATACGGCTCCAAGCCCCATGCCTGCCGCTTGAATACGGCAAGCCAAATTACCTTGTGGTACTAATTCCAGATCAATTTTTCCTGCATGATAAAGCTCATCGAATACCCATGAGTCTGATTGACGAGGAAAAGAACAAATGATTTTACGTACCGCGCCCGTTTTTAATAATCTGGCAAGACCATGATCACCGTTTCCAGCATTATTATTAATAATGACAAGGTCTTTAACACCTAAATTGATAAGGCCATCAATGAGTTCAGCTGGTTGCCCTGCAGTTCCAAAACCACCAATCATAATAGTGGCGCCATCTTTAATTTGGCTAAGTACATCCGTGATATTTTTTTCAGCTTTATTAATCATGTTTATGTCCTATACAAAAGTAATATTAGGTATTGCGAGACTTAAGTTTGATGCATCTTCGAGACTGTCTTGTTGTTTTGGCTGTTCTATTAATAAAAATGACGTATATTTTTGCTTATGAAAACAAAGGTAATAAGCGTTTTTTGCTTAAAATATAGTAGGCAACCATGCCGATAAGAATGCCCCAAAAAACAGAGCTTAGTCCTAGAAAACTCATACCAGATGCTGTTGCTAAAAAAGTGATTAGCGCTGCATCTCTTTGAGAGTCATCTTTCATTGCTATAGTAATGTTGGTAGAAATAGCACCGATAAGTGCAAGACCGGCTAATGCTGCAACTAGCTCTTTGGGCAACAAGCTAAATACCATCACGATGCTACCGGCAAGTAGTCCCCCTAATAGATAAAAAATACCGTTTGCCACACCTGCTATGTAGCGTTTCTCTTTTAATTCATGGGCATCCTTACCAGTACAAAGTGCTGCGGTGATTGCTGCTAGGACAATCGTAATACCCCCTACACAGGCGACTACTAACGAAGCTAGGCTTGTAATACTGACGATAGGCTTGGCTGGTGTGTCATAACCACTAAGATTAAGAATCGCCATACCAGGTAAAAACTGTCCAGTTAAGCTCACAAGAATGAGTGGAATCGCAAGGTTGAATACGGCATTCCACGTCCACTCAGGCCATATTACAGTAGGTATGGTAATGGCTAAATCTATATTGACAGGGTTCATTTTTCCTAATAGAACACTTAAAATGACACCGCATAGCAGTACCCAAATCATGGTATAACGTGGTGAAAATCGCTTGGCTACTAAGTAACAGCCAAGCATGCTAAATACGATAAATGGCATCGTATTGGTTGCTACAAATAACTCTAAACCAAATTGAAACAGGATACCTGCCATCATACCGGCAGCGATACCATTAGGAATCCATCTTAAAATCTTGTCAAAAGATCCAGTTGCACCTACTAAAAAAATCACAATCGCTGATACGATATAAGCGGCTATCGCTTCATTAATACTCATATTCGGAAAGACGGTTACCAGTAGAGCCGTACCGGGTGCTGACCAAGCGGTAATAATAGGGGTTTTATATTTAATAGATAAATAGATACCTGAGACGGCGGCACCTATAGATACTCCCCAGATCCACGATGCCATCATCGTTTCTGATACCTGCGCTGCTTGTGCTGCCTGAAAAAAGATAATTAATGGGCCAGCATAAGAGATCAGTACGGCCAAAAATCCTGCCACAGTAGCAGAGAGTGACCAGTCGTCTTTCAAGGTTTGAATGACAGTTGCCATATTGCTTCCTTGCAAATTAGCAGTAATCAGAGAGTAGTAAGTTAGACGCTGTGTTGCCTAACTTAAAAGCTCAATTGATGTGGTTAGCCTTCGTCGCCACCACCCACAGGAATGGTACTCCCAGTGATATATGACGATTCATCTGATGCTAAAAATGCAATGGCATTGACTTGCTCATCTATCGTACCGTAGCGTTTCATAAAGGTGCGGTCAATGGTCTGGTCAACGACTGCATTCATCCATGATTTTTCATCATCAGTTAAAGGCTTTGCATTACGTGGAATCTTTCTAGGCGGAGCTTCAGTGCCACCAGTCGCTACTGCATTTACTCGGATACCATCGTTTGCGTACTCAAAAGCGAGCGATGCGGTCATGGCATTGACGCCGCCTTTCGCTGTCGAGTAGGGTATGCGGTTGATACCGCGTGTGGCGATAGAAGATACATTGACAATAGTACCAGACTGCTGCTCAATCATCGTTGGTAATACGGCGCGGCAACACCACAATGTCGGAAATAATGAGCGACTGACTTCTTTATTAATCTCTTCTTCTGAGAAATTGACGAAAGGCTTCATCCATATCGCACCGCCAACATTATTGACTAGCACATCGATACGTCCATAGGTATCAAGCGCTTTATTAATAGCCTCTTGCGCACCTTGATAAGTCTCAAGATCAGCTTGGATAGTCGTCGCGTGCCCGCCATTTGCAGTGATTTCTGCTAACACATCTTCTACCAAAGGTGAGAAATCTGCCATCACTATCTTGCCGCCTTCACTTGCTAAGCGTAATGCGACCCCGCGACCGATACCTTGTGCGGCACCAGTTACGATACATACTTTATTATCAAAGCGCTTACTCATTGCTGTCTCCTAGAGAAAAGTATTCTATCGCTGTATTGTTTGAGCTATATTACTGCTCACTAGGTGTGAACTTTTCATAATAAAAATTGCTAGGTTTGAGGCTACTTGTATCTAACCAATTACTAACGGCATCGACCATCGCCAGAGGACCACACAGATAAACATCAACATCGCCATCATTTAGCCAATCAGCTTCAACATGGCTGGTTACATAGCCTTTGCGCTCATGAGCGCTTTCCTCGCTTGCCACACAGGTATAATAGTCAAACCAATCGTGGTTTTTCTTCACTTCTTCCAGTTTTTCAATCTCTATCAAATCAGCATCATTAGTAACACCGTAGACCATCTTGATAGGATGATGAGCGCCCGATATTTCTAAGCTTTTTAGCATCGATAAAAAGGGTGCGATACCTGTACCACCAGCTAAAAATACAGTAGGGCGTACGATAGGACGTAAATAGAAACTACCGAATGGTCCTTCAAAGTCAATATCTTGACCTAGCTTGGCAACATCAGATAAAAAGGTACTCATTTTGCCGTTTGGAATGTTACGGACGACAAATTCAGCCTGATTGGTACTAGGCATTGAGCTAAAAGAGTAGGAACGTGTCTCATCAGAGTCAGGGATAGTAATATTGACATACTGCCCAGGTAAAAATACTAAGGCATCTGGGTTATCAACCTCAACGCCGAAGTGAATGGTGGATTCTGACAATACATTTAGCTGTTGTAGCTTACCTTTGAACACAGACTTACTAACTTTGCAGGCTTCTGATGAGGTTGGCACTTTAATGACGCAGTCGCTCTCGGGGATCATTTGACAGGTCAAGACGTAGCCATCATTAGCTTCGGTTTCGGTCAGCGCCTCTTCAATATACATATCAGGATGCATGTCATAGCTGCCTGACTCACAATGACAACGGCAAGTACCGCAGGCGCCATCTAGACAGTCCACAGGGATATTGTATTTTTGGCGATAAGCGGCTTCGGCAACGGTTTCATCATCTTCACATTTGATAAATCCCGTGACACCATCTTCAAACTGTAGAGCTATGTTGTATTCCATGAGAAACATCCTTTTTCAATATATGGCTACTGACTAACATCACTATACTTTTGGTTGGCTCGTTGATACTTCATAAATTACCAACAAGCTATTTTTAAATTTAATTATTTGTACTAGCTGGCAAGTATAAATAAAATCATGCGAACTCTAGACGTGATATACATCCATAATTTGATGTACGTAGTCATCTTTTAGTACAATGTATTTGTCCAAAATCTTTGGGCTAGCTTGATTCATATCTATTTTGTATTTAGAGAATCCCCAGTAAGTATTGGTCTCATGATAACGATAAGACTTATTGATCCAGTTAAATCGGACACTAACAATGCCATCATTATCTTCAAGTAATTCGATATTAGATAAGTTATGTGTGGTACGGGTATCAGGAATGGTTGCAGAAGAACGCTCAGTCTCGATACGGAAAATACGATCTTCAAGTCCACGACGATCAGGGTAATAAATAAGAGATATTTCACGTTGCGGATTGCTTATTAGTTCGCCATCATCATCCCAACTAGGCATCCAAAATGGACATTCTTCGTCATAACAAGCCAGCCATTCTTCCCATTTTTTTTCATCAAGCAATCGTGCTTCACGGTACAGAAACTGACGCACATCTTCGATATTAACCGTTGCATTTTTCATTAGCGATATCCTTTTATATTTGTTCGTCCTGCAATAACTAGCAAGTTACTGGTTTAAGTATTTAGGGGCAATATTTAAATTGAATAATTGCCCTAAATACTTAGCTAATATTAGCCTGCGCCATGTAGCTGCTGTTCTTGCTCTAGGGCTTTTTTCATCTCTTCATGCCAATATCGATGTTGCACGGTATACAATCCTTCATCTTCAGTCTTGACCCCACTTAATAACGGTTTAAGGTCAATGGCTTTTGCACCTTCGTCAGCGCCTTCTATCCAGTGCTCAGAGCCACGACACATGTCGTTCCATTCTAGCTTAATGCCGTTATAACCTTGCTGGCACGAGCGAAATTCTTCTAAGTCATCTGGCGTTGCCATGCCGGTCACGTTAAAGAAGTCTTCGTACTGACGGATACGACGAGTACGTGCTTCATCGCTTTCGCCTTTCGGTGCGATACACCAGATAGTGACTTCAGTTTTATCAACGGATATTGGACGTAGCATACGGATTTGCGAGCTAAATTGATCCATAATATAAACATTTGGATATAAGCATAAGTTACGTGAGCGTCCAATCATCCAGTCGGCCATTGCTTCACCATATTGGGCAACATAGTCATCGCGATACGCAAAATTAGGACGATCCTGCGGGTTTTCCCATTGAGTCCAAAGTAGTAAATGACCGTTCTCAAAAGAATAGAATCCGCCACCTTGACGACCCCATTTACCAGCATTCATGGCTTTAATATTGTCTTCTTTTTCTGCTTCTTGCTCTTTGCGACGTGCTGTTGTCGCAGCATAGTTCCAATGGACAGCTGAAACATGGTAGCCATCAGCACCATTTTCAGCTTGTAGCTTCCAGTTACCATCAAAAGTGTAGGTTGAGGTGCCACGTAATACTTCTAAGCCTTCTGGTGATTGATTGACAATCATGTCAAGGATTTTGGTTGAGCCGCCAAGCCAGTCTTCAATCGGTTCGACATCATCATTAAGACTTGCAAACAAGAAACCTTTATAATTGGCAAGTTTGACTTGCTTTAGGTCGTGAGAGCCGTCTTTATTAAAAGCGTCAGGATAACCTGCGCCGCGTGGATCTTTAACTTTAAGCAGCTTGCCCGAGTTGTTATAAGTCCAACCGTGAAAGGGGCACGTATAAGTTGCCTTATTGCCTTTTTTATGACGACATAATTGAGCGCCGCGGTGGGAGCAGGCATTGATCATACAATGCAGTTCACCTTCTTTATTACGCGCAACGATGACCGGCTGGCGGCCGATGTATGTTGTATAGTAGTCGTTGTTATCAGGGATTTGAGTCTCATGAGCCAGATAAACCCAGTTGCCTTCAAAGATATGTTTCATTTCAAGCTCAAACAGCTCTTCATTGGTAAAGGCACTGCGATGTAGGCGATAAATTCCTTTTTCTACATTTTCTTCTAAAAAATCATCGATAGCGATATCTGATCCTTCAGGTATTAGATTAATACACTCGCTCATGGCTTTCTTCCTTGTAAATAACGGTGTTAAACGATGTTAGGGTATGACGCTTGATACGACAACTGAGTGCATATCAAGCGAAAATCTATAAAATTTAGTGGTTGCTAACAGTAGCTAGCGATACTCAATAATTAAGCTTGAGCACGGCGACGTTCAACTTCACTGCCTTGTACTGGCTTATCAATGTCTTTCACTAAATGAAAGTCAAAATCGATACTGGCATACGGCGCGTCCAGCCCTTTTTCTTGTAGCTTGTCAGCATCTTCAACCATCGTCACTTCTGGTACCAAGCCTTCACGGCTAGCAAAGGCAAAGTCATCCCACAGATACTCATCACCATCGATGTTAATCTGCGTGGTCAATTTGCGATGACCGTCAGCACTCGCGAAGAAGTGAATGTGAGCTGGGCGATGACCATGACGTCCTAGCGGGCCCAATATTTTTTGGGTCATACCTTCTGGCGGCACTGAGTAACCTAATGGGACGATACTGCGAAAAGCATAATGGCCGTTTTCATCAGTGATAATGCTACGACGCAAGTTAAAGTGCGACTGCGACTCATCAAAGAAAGAGTAATTGCCTAAGCTATTGGCATGCCATACTTCAACCTTGGCATTTGGCAATGGCTTGTCATCTTCGCCATAAACGGTCCCTTGCATGAATAGCACGGTGCCATTGTCAAGATCAGTGCCATCATCTAGACGCGCAAAGCCTTTTTCTTCTGGCGCACCAGCGACATAGAGTGGACCTTCGATGGTACGTACAGTGCCACCGTCAAGACCCGCCGCTTTTAAGTCTTCTTCAATCATTAAGTCCATGAAGTGATCAAAACCAAGGCCAGGAGAGAGTAATCCTGCCTCTTTGCCTAAATCCCCAATGAACTCAACCCCAGACCAGTATTCATCGGCCGTGATTTTCAAATCATTGATGGTTTGCATGAGGTCGGTTACGATACGTAAGACAATGTCTTGTATACGTGGGTTAACTTGTTCAGGAAAGTCAATTTTACCTTTGATGAACTGAGTGGCTAATGCTTCAATTTGGCTGCGTTCCATGTCTCTCTCCTTGTTGAGGACTATTTAAAAGGTAGTTATAGCGAGCACTCTTACTCAAAATACATTCATTCATTGCTTATTTTTGGCAATAGGTGTCCGTTGGTCTGGTATAGACCAATAATTGTTAAAAAATAGATTAAGGCGATTTTGGGATGCTATTATTTGATTAACATCAACGGTATTAATGAAATCTAGTAATAGCGTTATAGGGCACTAACTATCATCATCGCGAATAGAAGAGGGATGACGAAGTAAAGGGGTGACCTCGACTTTCATATAAGGGTAAAGTGGTAGCGACATCATAATGTCATGTAGTTCTTCATTACTTTCGACATCGAAAATACTAAAGTTAGAATACTCTCCCGCTAAGCGCCAAATATGACGCCACTTACCTTGTTCTTGCAGTTTGTGTGATAGTGCTTTTTCAGCTTGCTTAAGTTCACTGACCTTATCAGCATTCATATCTGTCGGTAACAACACATCCATTCTGACGTGATATAACATAATTATGTCCTTATACTTTATGGGTAGTTATATAGCTGATATTTGGTCTTTATCAGCACTTATTGCGTGGAGCTTTTAGTAGAGGTCTATCAGACCCCAGCGTGAGAGTCGCTTACGTAAGTTCTTAACGACATCGGATTTGAGGATGATAAATTTGATTGTCTGGCATAGTGATATACTTTGTCACTATCTACTTCTATACCTATACCCGCGCCAGTTGGAATAGTTAAACCAAAATTTTGATAATCAAGCGGCTGAGCTAGGATATCCTCTGTTAATAGCAACGGGCCAAACAGCTCCGTGTCAAAGTTCAGACTAGGATAGGTAGAGAACACATGCGCTGATGCAGCAGTACCAATGGGTCCTTCTAGCATCGTCCCGCCATAAAGCTCGATACCCGCTAGATGTGCCATTTGTCCAATGAGACAGGCGGCCTTCAATCCGCCGGCTTGATTAATTTTTACAGCAAAGACATCGGCACAGTGATCCGCTGCCAATTGGAAAGCATTATATGGATCTTGCACAATTTCATCAGCCATAATAGCCACGTCGAAGTGTTCAGCTAAACGCTTTAGGGCTGATTTATTACGCATCGATACTGGTTGCTCGATTAAATCAACGCCGCCGTCCTGCAACAGACTAATCCCTTTCATAGCTTCAAGCTCTGTCCATGCTTGATTAACATCAACGGTGATGCGGCAATCGGGTAAAGCTTGTTTAATAGCTAATACATGGGCAATATCATCAAGAATAGGGTTGCTACCTATTTTTAATTTAAAAATTCGATGTTTTCTTTGTTCAATCATTTGATGAGCTTCAGCGATATCGGTATCAGTATTTCCGCTAGCAAGCGTCCATGCGACTTCGATACGATCACGGACGCGACCACCGATGAGCTCGCTGATAGGTAAGTTGAGTCTTTTGCCTTCGATGTCGAGTAGAGCAGTTTCAATCGCGCATTTTGCAAAACGATTACCGCTGATGTGGGTGTTCAAGAGCTGCATTGCTTTTGCTGTACTTGTAGGCTTCTCTTTCATCAAGAGAGGGGTAAAGTAAGTATCGATATTGGTTTTGATACTATGAGGACTTTCTTCAGCATAACTTAAACCGCCAATCGTCGTTGCTTCGCCCCAACCTTCGTAGCCATCTTCGGTTTGGATATGTACCAGAACCAATACTTGTTCATTCATCACGGTACAAGCAAGTTTATGCGCTCGAATAGTAGGTATTGGTACTAGTAAAGTATTAATTGAACGAATCATATCTGTCCTTAGTATAAAATTTTGGCTTCCTTATGCTTAATAAGAACTATAGGTGTTAAATATCGACATGTCTAAGACCTATTTAGTCTTATTTTAATACTTTTTAGGTATTTTGTTGAAAGGTAGGTATCATGTTATGTTCTTTAAGTATGGACATTCTGTATATGAAGTAGGTGATAGAAAAAAGGGAAGAGACTAGAACGACTTAGGATAGAAGCAATAGAAAGTCAATCAAGGAAGAATAATGGAACTTAGGCATTTACGCTATTTCATAGCCGTGGCAGAAGAAAAAAGCTTTAATAAAGCAGCTGCTCGTTTGTACATCTCGCAGCCACCACTTAGCCGGCAAATAAAACAATTAGAAGAAGAGATTGGCGTTACGCTTATTGATAGGGAGAACCGTCCCTTGAAACTCACTGAGGCTGGCGAGTTTTTTTATGATCATGCGATTCAAATTCTAAAAAAATCAGACGACCTGCGTACCATGACTATTCGTAAGGGAAATTTCGATAATTCGCTTTCGATAGGTTTTGTATCGTCTATATTGTATGGCATATTACCGAGAGTGATATCACGTTTTAGAGAAGTTCATCCGAATATCGAGGTTAAATTATATGAGCTAAACTCCTGGCAACAAACGCAAGCATTGACAGAAGGTAAGATAGATGTAGGTTTTGGCAGGTTGTTATTTGAAGATGCTTCTATCAGGCGAATGGTGCTTAGAGAGGAAGATTTAGTAGTGGCTGTTCCTATAGAACATCCCTTATCAAAAGAAAAATGCAACAGTTTGAGCCTTATTGATTTAACAAATGAAAATCTCTTACTCTATCCAACAGCACCGAGGCCCAGTTTCATTGATTATGTATTGGAATTATTTGAAACCCGTAATTTGAAAGCGAACTATTTTATTGAAGTACGTGAATTGCATATTGCCTTAGGGTTGGTAGCAGCAGGTGAAGGTCTGACTATCGTACCAAAGACACTTGAGCATTTACGTCATCAAGAGATAACCTATATACCATTTGAAGAGGGGATACTAACTTCGCCAATTGTGATGAGTGTCAGGCATTTCGATAAGTCTGAATTATTGGAAACGCTATTAGATGTTACTTATCAAATTTACGATGAAGAAGGCTTTGTTTATAAACGTGAGAAGATTTGAACATATATGAAATCCCGAGCCCATCTCAGATTCTGAGGAGCCCATTCCAGATTCTGTGTAACTACCATTTATATTAAATGCTTTCAGTTACCTTGACCCAAAGGTATCCTGTTAAGTAATCCACTACAGATATTATCAGCTAAATATTTCTCATGGCGATAGGTTGATATAGTAATTGCTAATACTCAAAATATGGTTAGAGTGCCATATTTATGTTTATCAATAAAGCCAACCACCACTCTTGCTTAAGATCTTCATTCACGTGATTAAGCTCCTCAATATGTTAACCTTAACTTTTTTACTGTTCTACTTAATATGCGAACATCGTACTATATAATCTCAAGGGCGTATTTCTGTGTGTTCATTATCGTATTCTCTCAAAGTGTTAAAACTTTGACAATATTGGGTCGGTTTAGTTTTCCCAAGGATCAAAGTTAGCCCAAGCGTAGACATAGCCGATAATCACTAAGCTATCTACTTCGTTTTTAGAAACTACCTCATTTGGGTAATTTATATTCTTACTCTGAAGAAGCAAGCTGCCATCTGATTGGCTAAATAATGTTCTCATACCATAGAAATCATATCTTCTAATTAAATAAATTTTGCCATCTCGAATTGTCCGTTTGCTTAAATCGACTGAGCACTGGGCACCTCGCATGATCACGGGCTCCATGCTGATATCTTCTTGACTATAATATAATGTCTTGTCAAGTTGAGTTTTTGATCGCTCTGCAATTTCAGAGGGTGATCTTAGTGATTTGTTCGAGTATTGAAAGTTAGAAATGAAATTAGTTGAATTGAAAAGCTTCTCTATCTCTTTCAACGTATCTCTGTTTTCAAGCATATTATCCACTGTTATATTTGATTCAAACCATCTCTCATATTTCTCTTCTTCATATGCTTCGATTTGCTTTTCTTGTTCGGCAGATAATTCAAATTGATGTTCATGTTCACAATACATACGATCTTCAAATTCGTCACGTAAATACCGGATGCTATATGGAAGCTTAGGATCTAATCCTAATTTTTTAATGTAGATTTGCCTATTATCTTCTTCTACTGAATTTAGATAGTCCATTGCATCATCAATGTCCGCATAAGAAGAGTAGGGATACTCACCATTTAAAATCCAGTATTCGGGTTTATCTAAAACTTGAGAAAGACGAAGCAAGTATTCTCCACTTGGGCAGGCTCTTCCTCCAAGCCATTTTGAGACACTTGATTTTGAGACACCTGTGGTCTTTACAATGTCTACTTGTCTAAGACCTTTATCATTCATGCATCTCTTAATTCTAGCTGCAACTTCCTTCAGGTATTCACTCATAAAGCATTCTCTAATTAAGATTTCATAAAAGTTTCCCTAATGTCATTTTAGCACAGGAAACTTTTATGTGAAATTTTATTTAAACGAGTTTTTACGGCACTTTTATATTAAATATCCTTTGTATAAAGCCTATATTTAATCAATTTTAGAATTTAGGAAACTTTAACTTGATTTAAAAGTTTCTTTGGTAGACTATAGCAGTAACTAATTAACTTCTTTAATCAATAATTATGAAGGAAGAGCTATGTTTCGTAGAAAAAATTGGTCTGACTACACTCAATCTGAGAAAGATATGATGAGACAGGTTGTCATAGAGTCGGATATTGATACCCCATTTACATCAGAATATGCAGCAGCGTATCTCGGGAAATCTACAAGTACACTTCAATACATGCGCTGTCATCAATCTGACGCAATCACTTATAGTAAAATAGGCCGGCACGTCTTGTATAGAAAGAGGCACCTCGATCAGTATATTGATGATTGTGAAAAGTCTTGTACGTCAAGCTAATAATCTCAAAGTTCTAGTCGATAGAGCTAACTAAAGATCGAATGCTTATACAGGGAGTGCCTCATGACACATAGCGAAAAGAACAAAGATAAAAGATCTTATACTGAGTTTGGTGTTATGCATATGATTATGCATAAATTCGGTGATTGGGAAATTGAAACTCGATATATGTCTCGTATCGAAAAAAGTTTATATCTCGATATGCGTACTATTTATTTAAAGACTGGTGAAAGTCTAATGTCTGATATTGATATGCTTTCACGTCGCTTGTCATGTCGAACCAAGAGTGAAAAAAAGGCCTTAGCATTCCTTCTAAAGGATAAATTTATATTTGATAAGCGTACTAAACGTTATAAGCACTCTGAATGGGAAGTTATTCTAAAGAACTATAAATTTAAAAACCCAAATAAAAATGTCACAAATTATATAAGTGAAAATAATAGTGTGACAGATGGTGTCACGTCAAATAAACCTTTGACAGCTGCAGAGAGACAAGCAAAATTACGTAAAGAAGTTAAGGTGATTCGTGGGTATTTGTCTTCTATAGGTATTAACTCTAAAGAGGTCAAAGGCATAACTAAATTACGAGAACTATTTTATGAACATAAAAGTATAATCGAGTTGAATTCAGAAAATAATAATGTCACAAGCGATGTCACGGACGGTCACAATGAATATCATTCGATTGTCACACAAGAAGACGCTATAACTAACAAACAAAAACTAGAAACTAATAACTATGAAAAAGAAATAAACCACGAAGAATGGCTTGAAGAAAAATTTGAGTTGTTTTACGCAGCATATCCAAACAAAAAATCCAAAGGCCTAGCTGAAGCAGTGTGGCACAGTGTGTTTACAGGAACTGGGAAAAGGGGGAAAGTTAAACACGAACGACCTGATGATCTTCAAGCCTTGTTCGATCAAATCATGAAAGCAGTGCAAGATCAAACCCCTATAATACAAGCCTCTAAATATCAAAAACACCCGAGCACTTGGTTAAATGCAAAATCTTGGGAGGATGAACCAACCATAGTTAAAGCGTCTCCTACAATGAACGGTAAATCTTATAATCGAGATAATGATCCACAAGCGGTAAATGATTACTGGGGCAATCCTGGGGCTGACATGACTGATGAAGAGAAAAAAGCTTGGATAGGCGATCTCGAATATTATGATGAGAATAAGCATCGTATATCGTAATAGCCTAGCTCTGTATTATTGGCTAGCATCAGCACAAACGCTACTTCACTCAGCTACAAAAAATTAATGGAGCTTTGATATGACATCATTAAACTATGCACAAAAACGAAATGATATAAAATGTATAAGCGATACAAATATTAATAATCATAAACAAGATGTGCTTAGTAGCCTAGCTAAGCAAGAAAACTCTACCTTTACTAAGCTTTCCTGTGAGATGGATGAAATCACTACTAACTGTGATGTACACGGCCGACAAACATGGAAAGTGCTAAAAACCGTGATAAAAGCGGGTGGAAATCCCTGTCAGAAATGTAAATGGGATGCTGACGCATATACCGAACGTTTAGCCCGCCTGCGTAATGAGCTTAGTAGAAATCTTAATATCCCAAAAGAACATTTGGGTATGGGTTTTAATGCATGGGCTATATTGGGCGATGAAGCAATTCGTGAACGTTTTTATAATATTATAAGTGTCATGCGTAGGTATGTATCAACCTACGGCGCTGGCAGTGAAAATATTATATTAACAGGTAACACTGGGACTGGCAAAACTAAGTTGGCCTGCCTAATTGCTAATGAGATTATCAGCCAAAAGTTCAAGACTAATATGACTGTAGTTTATAAGCGGGAGAGTCAGATTCATAAAGAGGTCAGGATGACGTGGGATAAGAATACCAAAGATACGGAAGCTGCATATATCGAGCAGATTAGTCGTGCTACGGTCTTTATTATTGACGAGGTGGGCGAAAACGGGACCCGATTGAATGAGCTAATGGCTCAAGAAGATAGAGAGCGCCTATCCGCTATCATCGACCGCCGCTATCAACTAGGTTTACCGACAATTATTACTACCAATCTATCGCCTGATAACTTTAATCGTTACATTGGCGACCGTGCAGTCGACCGCATCTGCCAACGTATAATTAATATCAAATGCACGTGGCCTAGTTATCGTATGCTTACGCAAAAGGTTACGAATTTGTGAGTACAAGTTAGAAAATGTAATAGCTTAAAATTTAATACATCACACATGTGAATGATGCTAAATATTTTCTGGTTATCCTTGATAAAAACGTACTGTAGTAGTCAAATCCTCATATTAATAAAGCAGTATATTGATGCTAGTCTATATAAGATTATCAAGAATGAGCTTCATGAGCTACTCCATGCCGAGATTCTCTCTGGGGTTGATGTGAAGCACAGCCCATCTTTATATTACACCAGCATTGAGACGATAAGCTTAAAGCAGACATACAGCAATGCTATACATCTATTGACCCAATATTGTACGGCGGACGTTCAGAGTGAAGCTAGACTATTTAGTCTATCTAGCACGAAAAGTAATCAGTATAAAAAATATGTCGATAGTGACATGACTTTAAATATTGGACGGTGTTCCAAAAAGTATGCTGTCATTAGATGAAGCCATAATTAATATAAAAGAACACCATATTGAACGTCCTAAAGCGATCATCGAACTTTTTAGAGAAGCAATACGTCTTTCTAACTGCTCGCCTCAACCGATGTTTTAAACGATAGTTATTACTCTCTATACCCGCAGTATGTTCTTTACCAATCTGCTTAGGATCTGCTTTAAAAGCTGTCTTAAAGCTACGCCAGTTGTCCATACTGATTGAACCATAGTGAACCTTAAGTTGCTTAAGCCTGGCTCGCAGCTTCTTAGCGGTCTTTAAGTCACGTTTACCCAAAGCATAAGCCATAATCTCACCAGTATCGCGGTCATAAGCATAGATGAGTTATACCTTATGTTTCTTACGCTTCACGTATGTCCAAAACTCATCCACTTCCGAATGCTCGTAATAGTGATGCTTTGGGAGTATCTTATAGATTGATGAGCCTATGGTGCTCAGTATCTTACCAATACTCACTGAGGTAATCGTAGCGACGTCTCTAACGCCACAACTATGAACCGCCATGAGGCGTATCTTATGCTCTATTTGAGAGTGGCAACCTTAGTAAGTAATCGCATGATCGCCAATGAATTGACGTTTGCAGACTTTGCATTGATAGTTTTGCCTGCCATCGCTTTTTACAACATTTTTTTAAACTGGAAGAGTGGCAGTTAGGGAAATTAATATCTATTTGTGTCTTCATAACCTCAAATATAATATCTTTGCTCCAGCTGTCACCTTTCCTTTAATTCTTCAGAATGATTTTTGATATACCACCAATACTTCTAATAAAAATTAAGATGAGTAGTCGACTAACTTATCAAAAAAATTTCATTGGGAGTTTGATAACTATGTTTCGTACATAGAGTTATTTACTTTTTAGATAGGATTGAACGCCACAAGAGGCTGGTTATATCAAAGTATACCTAATAACGATATAAATTCTGATAATAAAAAATTAAACATAAGAGATGTCTGTCTTTATTTTTATCATCATTCCAAAGATCGATAACCACCATCTACAATTGATCATATATGATGAAAATAAGGTGTATGCTCAAATATTACTTATAAAATTCGATAACAAATAGACCTCTTAAGCCTAAGATTTACATAACCTATAAATTACTTAAAGTGTCATTTAAAAAATTAATAAACCATTTTTGGGCTAGCACATGGCCTTTTTTCTCATGCCAATGTAGCGTTACATCAAATTCGGGCAATTCAAAGGGAACATCAAAAATACGTATTGATGGATTGTATTTGAAGTATGCATCAACACGTGAAGGAACTGTTACGATTAAATTATGCTTTTCAATGAGTTCATCAAGAATACTAAATTGAGGCACCCTCAATTTAATTTTGCGTCTTAAACCTTGTTTGCTAAGGTAACTTTCAATCAAGTTATGACCTGTTGACGCTGAAACAATCGCATGATTTTCTTGAAGAAAATTATCTAAAGTTAAAATATCTTTAACAGACTTTATATTTTTGCTTACTAAACAGACATATTTTTCACGGAAAAGAGTAAATGTATTTAAACTACTATCTTCTAAGTTTTTATTACAAATTGCGGCATCAATTTTTCCAGTAATAAGCCAATCTGAAAGCTTTTTCATATCAACAGTAATTACTTCCACAGCGATATTTGGAGCAATTTTCTCTAGGCTTGAGAGAATTAAAGGTAAAAAATACATACCTCCGATATCTGTCAAAGCGATTCTAAAGCAGCGATTACTGTTCCTAAAATCAAACTCCTTCACTTCATTGATAACATTTTCAATATCCAATAAAGGTTGATTTAGAGAATCGTATAGTTGAGTTGCATGAAAGGTTGGAATCATTCCCTCTCTAGTTCGGGTAAATAATTGATCTTTCATCAAATATCGCAACCGAGAAAGGCTATGACTGACCGAAGGTTGGGTAATATTCAAACGTTCAGCTGCTAAACTCACACTCTTCGTATCAAAAATTGTAATAAATACTTTTATCAACTTCAAATCGACAACCATGGTTTCATCCTACCAACACTACAAATATAGATAACAGTTATATTTAAACATATATTTTATTAATTTGCTCTATAAAAAAAATCTATCTAAGCTAAAAGATACAAATCAATATGCATGACTGATAAAGAACATCAGTCCAAGTGTATATCTGATAGTAAACAGGGATTGGGCAAAAACTAAATCGACATGTACGATTTTTATAGTTTTTAGCCTCAAAAGGATGAAGTAATGCAAAATATCAATGCTGCAACACTGATTGATAAGGCTCCATTAAATACTCAACATAAAATTTTAGTATTTTGGTGTGCCTTAATTATGTTATTTGATGGCTATGACCTAGTCATATATGGCTCTGTATTGCCCCGTTTAATGGCTGAATGGCACCTTACACCACAAACCGCGGGATTATTAGGCGCAGCCTCCTTAATGGGTATGATGATAGGTGCAGTTACTCTAGGAATGGCAGCCGACAAATTTGGTCGAAAGAATATTATCGTCGCCTGTACAATTTTATCAAGCCTAGCCGTTGCAATGAATGGCTTTGCCTATGATACAACAACTTTCTTTATTTGCCGCTTATTAACGGGTGTTGGATTAGGCGGGGCAGTACCTAATCTTGTTACTATTATTAAGGAAATGGCACCTAGTAGTCATCGTAATCGTTTAATTAATTTAATGCTATCGTTCTATGGAGTAGGTGCAATTATTTCAGCTTTATCTGGTTTGTTTTTAATTCCAACCTTTGGATGGGAAGTCACGTTTTGGATAGCAGGTAGCTGTATCTTAGTTGTTCCAATTATGTATAAAACTTTACCTGAATCAATTAGTTATCTCATTCAAAAAAACAAACAATCCGAAGTTATTAGAACTCTAGCGAAGTTTAATCCCGCTCATAAACATCAGCCAAATATGCATTATGTAGTTGATGTCACAGCTCATCAGCAAAAAATTCCATTAATTGGTTTGTTTACTGAAGGTAAAGCGACCAAAACCTTATTGATTTGGATTGGTTTTGCAATGGTAATGCTTATGGTTTATGGGTTAAGCACATGGTTACCAAAGCTAATGAATGTCGGAGGATATTCTCTAGGTTCGAGTATTACTTTCCTTGTTACCCTCAACTTAGGAGCAATTATTGGTGCATTAGTTTTTGGTGTGCTGGCCGATAAATGGGGAGCAAAAGCTACGCTAATCTTTGGCTATTTACTCGCGGCTGTATCCATCAGCTTTTTAGGCTTTCATCCACCGGCATTTATTCTAAGTTTTTTACTGATAATTGCAGGCGGTGCGACCGTAGGTTCAATGTCAGTCATACATACCTTAGCGGCAGATTTCTATCCTGCTAATATTCGTTCTACCGGCGTCAGTTTCTCTGCAGCAATGGGACGTTTCGGAGCAATTTCAGGTCCTTTATTTGGAGGGTACCTCTTAGCGATGGATCTACCATTTGAGCAAAATTTTATGTTCTTTGCGATTCCAGGCATTATTGGTGCAGTTGCAATCGGTTTATTTACACATCAAAAATCATCATTAGCCCATCAAGCTTTAAAAGGAGAAGTTTATGAATAATCAGATAAATAGTACGGGTCATATTTGGAAGGATCATATTTTCCAAGGCAAATGGGTTAAAACAAATCATAAATCCCGCAATATTGTGAATCCAGCTAATGGTAATATTCTATCATCGGTTCAATTGGCTTCTACAGACAATGTAAATACTTCTGCTGAGATTGCTACTCAAGCACAAATTTTATGGAAAAGCAGTACTTTTGAAGTACGTGCAAAAATTATAAGAAAAGCAGCTCAATGGTTCGAAAAAAACATTCAAACTTTCATTGACTGGAATGTTCAGGAATGCGGCTCGACTTTATTAAAAGCTGGTTGGGAGGCAAACGCCTGTATTGAGCAGCTTTATATGGCATCTTCTATGCCTATGGCAGCTTCGGGAGAAGTTTTCCCTTCTTCTATCCCAAACAGAACGAATGTATGGCAACGTGTACCTCTAGGGGTAGTTGGAGTAATTTCCCCATGGAACTTCCCATTGCTTCTGTCCATTCGCTCTATAGCTCCGGCTTTAGCCATGGGTAACAGTGTCATTTTGAAACCATCTGAATTTAGTAATATCACAGGTGGAGCCTTATTGGCATGGTTATTTGAAATGGCTGAATTACCTGAAGGTGTATTTCAGGTTTTAAACGGAGAAAGTCAAATTGGCGAAGCTCTAGTTAACCATCACCAAGTTAATATGATTTCATTTACAGGTTCAACTGGCGTAGGTAAAAAAATTGCTGAATCTTGTGCTAAACAATTAAAAAAATGTGCACTGGAATTGGGTGGAAATAATGCCATGATTATCTGTGAAGATGCCGACTTGGATATAGCTGTAAATAACGCAGTTTGGGGGACTTTCCTGCATCAAGGGCAAATTTGTATGCAAACTGGGCGCCATCTAGTTCATCGTAATGTTGCAGATTCTTATATTCAGAAGTTAAAGCAAAAAGCATTATCTCTTAAAGTTGGAGATCCATCTTCACCAGATACACATTTAGGTCCACTCATCAATGCAGCACAACACCAAAAAGTCTCTGATATGGTAGAGAATGCTGTAAGTCAAGGTGCCGTTCTAGAATGTGGCGGTAGAGGTGACAAATTATTCTATCATCCTACCATAGTTACCAATATCAATAAGGATGATCCAATTTTTACCGATGAAATCTTTGGCCCTGTGGCTCCTGTTTTAATATTTGATGATATTGACGAAGCAATTGATATTGTCAATTCATCTAAATATGGACTTGCTGTTGCAATCCATAGCCGTCGTACCGCAGCAGCATTTAATTTAGCCAAAGAAATCAAAAGTGGTATGATTCATATTAACGATCAGACCGTAAACAATGAATACCATGTACCTTTTGGCGGTATGGGTGAATCAGGCTATGGTGGTCGTTTTGGTGGACCAGCTAATTTTGATGAATTTAGTCAACGCCAATGGGTCAGTATTCTCGATCAAGGAATTCAGTATCCATTGTGAGATTCTCTTGTTAACTAGCAAAAATAAACCCAGCTAAAAAGCTGGGTTTATTGATTAACACATATAGGGCATATTGAATATTTAAAGTTTTAACCAGAGATACGCCCAATCGAGTGCTACCATATTCTCGTAACTTTACTTGAGACGATCAAAGCTAGTCGCAACTGTCCTGTAGTTTCTCAATGTAGCAAAAGCATTTTCTATTAAGTATCGCGCCTTGCACAAGTGCCAGTCTATATGATCATTAGTGGACTTAATGTTCTGTTTTCTGGGAGTATTATTGAAGAAAATCGCTTGTTTAATATACGCCCGCGATGGGTCAAAATTATAATGAGCTATGCTGAAGCAAGCGTAGAGACAAACTTGGTAACCTGGCGACTCGATAGGGAGCTTACCATTACTAAGAGAGACCTAACCTAAAGCACAGAGTTCAAAGCCGAAGCTATTAAGAAAATATCATACAACAGCGATAATATCTCAGCCGCCGAAAAACAGTTTGGCACAGCCATGCAGACCTTATCTAACTTTCACAATAAAGCCAACCAAGGTAAGCTTTTCGTTACAGAAAAATATGATCCTGAGCTTATGAGAGCTCTTGAAGAGAACAATCGCCTTAAACGACAGCTTAAAGTTGTGGAGGAGAAACGAGGGGTATCAAATGAGGAGGAATAAAGCAAAGCACTGCTTTATCCCGATGTACAAGCCACCGCGTACTTTGCGAAAAATAGTCAGTGAAGTATGCCTTTATCAAAGCCAACCAAAAGATATTTAGCATCGCCCGTATGTGCAATATGTTGGACATTAAACCATTAAGCGACTATGACTAGCTAAGTCGTGATATTAGCGACTATTGTGAGCTACTAGTTAAGGCCGCTCACAGTGAAACTAGTGAGTGTTAAGGTGTTAATCGATTGCATGTGAAGCTGACAGAGCAAGGCTATGATATTAACCCATATATGATCAGAAGCATCAAAGAAGTACACGGCATCACATGCTGTCGTCACAAACATTTTAAAGTCACTACTGACTCAAAGTACAACAAGCTGGTTGATCCAAGCGTGTTGAATTAGACGTTTGATGCCAACCGTCCTAATGAGTCTTGGGTCAGTGATATTACCTATATTTGGACGAATAAAGGTCGGTTATATTTAACAGGGATTAATGACTTGTACATCAAAGAGCTGTGTTAGCAGTGAGACAAGAATTCAAAAAGGTTTGGGCTACAGATCGTCAAGATAGATGTTGTTTGACTTTTATCGGCAGGCTGCGTAACTAAAACATCCCAAGTTTAACTGTACGGATTCGACAATATAGGTCTTAATGTTGCCCTTTGAGTATTGTGCGAGAACTTAAAGACTAACCATTTCCTATTATTTTCTTCTCAATTTTCAGTAAGCCCCAGCAATATTTTAAGTAATTAAAATATCTGACCCTAGTTTCTTATTTAGCTGAAGTCAGATATTTTGAATTTAACAAATTGGTAGACGGACATCCAATTTGCGCTAGCGTTCGATCGACATCTTGTTTTAAAAGCTGAATGACCCCATCGACCCCCGCTTCTCCTTGAGCTGCTAAACCGTAAAGCGTAGCTCGTCCTAGACAAACCATATCTGCGCCTAGACACAATGCTTTAACAATATCCGAACCTCGTCTAAAACCGCTGTCAATTAATACAGGTTTATCCATTACTTGTGCAACTTCCGCCAATGTTTCCATTGGTGAAATACTACAGTCTAATTGTCTTCCACCATGATTAGATAAGATCACACCATCAGCCCCGCATTGCACTGCAATATTTGCATCTTCATGACGGACGAGCCCTTTTAATAATAAGGTATGGGGCCAAATTTCCCGAATGCGTTTTAAACTCTCGGTATCAAAAGTGGCATCCATTTGACGACTCATCAGTGCTGCTTGAACTTCCAGACTAGTGCTTTGTGAAGTGACAAAATTCGCCAATTGAGGCATACCATTACGCATAAAACGCAATGCCCAAGCAGGATGCAATATCCCATCTAGCAATAAACTTGGAGTGAAACGGAGTGGTAAACCAAACTCATTACGAATATCACGTTCGCGATAACCATTCACACTAACATCTAAGGTAATAATTAAAGTAGTATAGCCTGCAGTCAATGCTCGCTGTACCATGTGTTCAGCTAGCTCCTGATGTACAACATAAAGTTGAAACCACTTTTCTCCATCACAAGCCTGTGCCACTTCTTCAATTGACATATTTGAAGCTGTAGATAATATAAACGGAATATTGGCTTTTGCGGCGCTTTTTGCCAATAAAGCGTCACCTTTAGGCCAAAAAGAACTATTTAGCCCTGTTGGTGCGATTGCAAATGGTGCAGACCATTTGTGGTTAAATAACTTACAAGAAATATCTCGTTGACTGACATCAACAAGACGTTGGGGTTTAAAGCGCCATTGATCAAAGATATTTCGGTTATGTTGTAGTCCCTTTTCATCTTCGGCACCACCATCTAAATAATCAAAGACTATACGCGGTAGTTTCGTTTTAGCTTGTTGTCGATAATCTTCAATATTAATATAAGACATAGCCTTTTCCTTATGACAAAATGACAAAAAAATCTGAAAATTCAAGATTTAATGCCAATGTTTACATTTACTAGTCTTGCCAATCCCAGGATTAAAGCTATTGGTCGGATCGAGAATTTTTAAATGTTCCTGATACTCTGTTGAAGCATGATATATATGTCCGACATTATGTTCTGCAGGGTATTTTGCTCCCCGCTGCTCTAGATAAGCTAAAACCTCATTTTTAAATTGATGAGCATCTATACCTTCTTTTAACAAATAATCCTGATGGCAAACAAAACAGAAAAAGTGACCACAACAGCTCTCCATCATTACTTGTTGTTGAAGATGCTCAGGCAGATCAATTAACCACTGTTGATCATTACGACGCAAGGCAACATCAAATGAGACCAGACGTTCGTTAGGGTCGATTCCCTCGCTTTCACAGTAGTAAATGAGACAGCCTCCAATTGCAAAACGAATCAGAAAGGCATTTTTTTCTTCTGCTGGGGTACATTGAAAAAACTGTTCTATTTTTCCTTTAAAGAATTTAGTTAATAGTTGCTGAAGTTCATCTTGCTGTGCTTGTTCAATTTTAATCACTAGATGATGTTGATATTTTTTCTGAAATTTCTGTAATCGAGGTTCAATCCATGTAGGTGTTAGATTATTAAATAATTGAATACAACGATCAAAACTATTGTTAGGCAATAATGGTACAGATTTAAAAAAACGATCTAGCTTGGCTTTTAGGGCAAATAAAGTAGGAATTTTTTCTGCCCCGAAAATATCAATTATTTTATACATATGTTTGGCATAACGCTGAGTCAGTTCAAATGCCTGATGATGAATATATTCGGCCTGACTTGGTAGAACTGTGAGATTTTCTAGTAAGTATTTACGCAGTTGAATCAGTTCAACTTCATCATTGCTACTAATAAAATAAGCAGTTGAGTCTGACCCAACTTCAAAGGTCGGCAAACGCACAGCAAAGACAGCAAGTTTACCTGAGCAACCTGAACTTTCATGTAAATATGCTGGATTTCCATTATAACGTGTCGGCGTCGGTGACGTAGTATCACGTAGGTTCTCAGCATACTGTTCAGCCCAGATTTGACCGTTCCAGTCTTCCGCTTGATTAATCACATAATTTTGTTGTTCTAAATTTTGAAAAACTTGTTCAGGTGTTTCACCAAGCTCAATACCCAGATGATTTACAAGTTGTAAGCTACCATGCTCATCAATTTGGGCAAATAGAGACTTTTCGGTATAGGCAGGACCACGACGAATTAAGGAACCCCCTGAGTTATTACAAATTCCGCCAATAACAGAAGCACCAATGCATGAAGAACCAATCACCGAGTGCGGCTCACGTTTATAAGGCTTTAAAGCATTTTCCAACTCAGTCAAAGTGGTGCCAGGAAAGGCTAAAACCTGCTGTGCATTATCTAATAATTGTAAATCTGTCAACCGACGAGTACTGACGACAATCACATCGCGGTCATAATCATTAGCATCAGGAGTCGACCCACCTGTTACACCTGTATTGGATGCCTGTAAAATCATGATTACATCATGTTTTACACAGATCTCCAGTGTTCGCCATAGTGCCAATAAGGTATCTGGAAGAGCAACCCCAATCGCGTCTCCCTTACCCACCCGAAATCCCTTCAGATAAGGTGCTTTATCATTTGCTTTATAAAGCACCTTATCCGAACCTAAGGTTCGCAACAATTCATTAATCAGTTGATGTTGTATGGCCATTAAAATTTTTCCCTTAGATGGGTTTATATTAAATCTGCAGTGGTAACTTCAATTAAAGTCGGCTGTTCAGAATCTAATGCCTGTTTAAAAGCAGCAACAAATGACTCATCATCTTGAACACTACATGCCACAACACCATAGCCTTTTGCAATCTGAGTAAAGTCAATGCCAGGCACATCCATACCCGGAATATTATTAACTTGTAATACCTCTGCAAACCAGCGTAAGGCGCCATAAGTTCCATTTTTTAAAATAATAAAAATTACTGGAATTTTATACTGTGCTGCAGTCCATAATGCAGTAATACTGTAGTTGGCTGAACCGTCCCCGATAATTGCAACAACTTGACGTTCTGACTTTGCTAATTGGATTCCTACGGCAGCGGGCATACCAAAACCTAAACCACCTGCTGCTGCAAAATAATAACTACCTTGTCCATTTAATCTGAGACGTTCCCACAAAATGTTGGTGGTTGATGTAGATTCATTGGTATAAATAGTTTGTTCAGGCGCCAATCTATTGATTAAATCAAATAAACGTTCTGGCTTGATATATCCTTGCTGATGACTAGGCTCAGATAAAGCAATAGGATGACGGGGTTTAACAGGGAAAGGTTTTGCCTCAACAACTTCACTTAAACGTGCCAGACTGTCATCTAAATCACAAATAAAACTCATTCCCATAGCAGCACGTGCAGCTTCCTGAAAATCGCATGTAAATGCTATTAATTCAGTATTTGGCCCTAAATATTGGCCCGGCTCATATTGGTGATAACGAAATATAGGTGCACCAAAAACTAATACCAAATCATACTCTTCAAAAATATGCGCAATGCCGGCAATACTTGCGGGCAATATTCCTTGAAAATGAGCATGTGTGGTTGGAAACGGACAGCGTGGTGATGAAGGCGCAACCCATACAGGCACATTAAGTTCTTCTGCAAATTTAATTGCATTTTCATTAGCGGATTGACGGTCAACATCGGTACCAAGCACCAAAGCCACATTTTTAGCCACTTTAATTTTTTCTTGTATTAAAATCAAATCATGAGCCGATAAACATTGTGAATTAAAAACCTGTTTATGCAATAAGTGTTCATTTTGCTCATCAACTTTTACATCCCAATCATTATAAGGAATTGAAACATACACAGGTCCCGAGGCTTCAGCTCTGGAAATATCAATAGCTCGACTAATCGCATGAGGAACCTCATGAGCACTAGCAGGTTCGTGACTCCATTTCACCAATGGTTTAGGTAATTGGGGTGCTTCAACATTGGTTAATAAGGCTTCTACTCCCATCATCGCACGGGTTTGTTGTCCGGAAGTAATAACTAAAGGAGTATGTGAATTCCACGCATTACTTAAAGCTCCCATCGCATTACCCGTACCAGCAGCTGAATGTAAATTTACAAAAGCTGGTTGTCCTGTTGCCTGTGCATACCCATCTGCAATCCCAACAACGGTGCCTTCATGTAGACCGAGAATATATTGGAAATCTTTAGGAAAGTTTTTTAGAAATGGCAATTCATTTGATCCAGGATTACCAAAAATTGTCTGGATATTGTTCTTTCTTAATATGTCATAGGTATATTGATGAACTGTTTTCACATCAGGTCCTTGTTTATGTGATGTCTTAACATAAATCATAGATACAAGGGAACTATAGCTCAAATGAATATTAGTAATTATGTATTATAGATAATACTTATAAGTCCAGACATGGAATAGGAGAGCATTTATTAGACCTCTTACATAAGTCATAGTTAGCCCTTAAATGTTCATTTATAGAAGTTTGAATTACACTAAAGAAACCGTAGAGATAAACTTGGTAAACTACTAACTCGAGGGGAAGGGTTTACCATGATTAGAAAAGTAGAGCTATAGCATGAAATTCAAAGCAGAAGATGTTAGAAAAATTCAGCCAACAATGGTAACTTGAATGTAATTGTCCAGCAGCTAGGAATAGCGAAGCAAATATTATCTAATTGACAAGGAGAAATTAATAAATGTCAGCTTAAAGTGATTGAATAATATGACCCGCAACTGTTAATCGTTCTTGAAAATGTAAAACAGCTCAAGCGACAACTCAAAGTAGCTGAAGAGGAATGAGAAATCCTAAAAAAGCCCACCGCGTACTTTATGAAAAATAGTCAGTGAAGATAACAATCTCTTTAGCATCACCACTATGTGCCATGTCTTAAGTGTTAAGCCATCAAGCTACTACGACTGACTAAGTCGTGATATTAGCGACTATTGCCAGCTACTAGTTAAGACCGCTCACAGTGAAACTGGTGAGTGCTACGATGTTGATCGATTGCATGCAAACCCCAATTCTAACCTTTTAACCTAACAAAATCATAAAATCTAAAAACCTCTTAAAGCTATATTTTATATAGCTTTAAGAGGTTTTTTATATCTAAAATAATACTAAATGTTTAATAAAATTAATTATTTTACGATTTTAAAACCCACAAAAATAAAGCGTTTGACACCTGAGTGGTTATTAGATAACATGAATTGTATTCACTAATATCGTATATAAGATGAAAAATAATAAACTTAAGGTTGGGCAAAAACTTGCTATTCCTAGTAAGGATTATTTGTATGTACATCCGTATGCTAGAGCTGCTTTATGTGTTTGGCAGAGACTGAGACCTAAAACTCCTTATATCGATATGAAGTTTTTGGATAACTTTTACCGTCCACCACTTCGCTTGGTTGAGGGAAGGAATAATACTTTTTATTTCTTTAACGATTTCGAGAGAGTCGATCAGGTCTTAAGATTCGAGAATGATAGTGATTACCCATGTTTAATCATCCCTGAAAGTATCAATGATATTCAGCAGCTAGCATGGCGAGAAGTAGTCAGTTTGATTTCCTTGAAAGGTGTCAATCATCCTGATTTATTTAAGACACTGAAAAATAACGCGCCTCAAAGTGTTATATGTCAGTTGATGCGTATTAAGTATTTGACCGTAAAGGAATACTGCCGCTTTGCACGTATTAGCCAGAGCAACTATGAGTATCAACAATGCAAGTTTGCATCAGAAGAGCGTGTCATAGGTATGCCTAAAAGCATGGACTGGCTGAGTGACGCACGCTAATGAATATGCATAAATTCGATACTACTGAATTACAGAGAGTCCTAGAACAGTTGGTACCCTCTAACTCACCGCACTATATAAAAGTACAAAATCTGGTTGTTAATCTGCTGGATATCAATCCAAACTTTTACCTGCACATTGGTGAACATGCCAGCCTAGATATACAGGTATTGACACCGTCTGAATGTGAAGCTATTGCTGGTACAGTTATCAAAGAGAAAAAGATTGAGGATTGGGCCGTCACTTATATGCTGGTTTTGTTTTACCAGAGATATGGTCAAGTACATATTAATAATGAAGCATGGCGGTTTATGAGTGCATACCTGCAAGTCATTATTATGATTGCTGCACGTAAAGATGAGCACTCTGCCAAAATCAATCAGCTAAGTGTGCGCTTTAGAATGGGATTAAAGAACAACAACCCACAATCTAAGATCGTCGACAAGTTAATCACTATTCATGCTCAACATGATTCAATGGCAAACGTACTATCAGCGTTACGTCAGTATGAAGCTCAGACAAAAAATAACGAAGCATCAGGCAAAGTCATTAATCAAAAATTGGCGGGTAAAATTGGGCAAATACGACTTGCTTATGAAGTGATTGCAGAGAACAAAGTCTTTGTAGGCAAAACTTATAGCAATTCAAAAGATAATGAGCCTAGCAAAGAACACTCTAATACGTTGTACCTTGATAGTACTGACGAACCACTAAGAGCGACAGTATTTGGCAATACCCATAGAGAGGATAACGTTGCTTACGATGAAAATATTGCTGACGACGAACCACCTAAACTTTTAGACAATGACTTCAAACCTTCCAAGACAACAGCCAAATCCTCAGAGTTACAACAATGGAGGCTAAAAAACAACTACCGACATGCCCGCCGCAATCAATTTAATTTTCCCACCAATATTCGTCAACTCAGCCTACTAAGTTATCAAATGCTATTTGCTCGAATGTGGCAGCTTTTTACCACTGTCAGCTATAAACAGCGTCAGGTTTATGCCGTTATATTACTATCAATGCTAAGTGGCCGTAAGATTCAAGAAGTGGTTCAGGAGCTGCAGTTGGATAAAAGTCAGCGCAAGTGGCTGAGTCATGAGAGCGGTTCGGCTGCTGATGGTTATGTTATGAGCATCACTATTAACGTGACCTCGAATCGTAGAAGTCACTTATTACCGTATCGTCAGAGTTACGATAATGAATTCAAACTACCTCTACCAATTAGATTACAAGCGGTTATTAAGAATAAGTTTTTGGTTAATAGCCATGATGTTTCTGAGGTGCTAGTAAGCTTAAAAAAACAGCTGGACTTGCCAGCATTATCAAACCAGCATATTGATGCTTGTTTATATACGATTATCAAGAATGAGCTTCATGAGCCACTCCATGCCGAGATTCTGACTGGGGTTGATGTGAAGCACAGCTCACCTTTGTACTACACCAGTATTGAGACGATAAGCTTAGAGCAGACATACAGCAATGCTATACATCTATTGACCCAATATTGTACAGCGGACATTCAGAATGAAGTTCGACCATTTATTCTATCTAGCACGAAAAGTAATCAGTACAAAAAATATATCGGTAGTGACATGACTTTAAATACTGATATCTGCCAAAGATTCTTTGATGAGCTTGCTGAGGCAGCTGAGAGCTATAACGGTCGATTAAAGCGGAACGTAAGCATAAGGCAGGACCGTTATATTGAGCAGTTTAATGCTTATGGTGTCTGGCTATGGCACATCATATTTATTCAGACTGGGATTAGACCTGTAAAGCATGCGCCGGGGCTTTTAAATCAATTTGACTTTAGGCAAAGGCTGTTATGGGTGTCCGATAAAGAAGAGCGTCAGGGACAAGGGCAGGGAAGACTCATTCCTCTAAGTGATTTCTTGATCACAGCCGTTCAAACCTATATTGAATATATCAATCAATTTGCAGTCCTCCATAATGCAATTTATCCAAATGACCAATTCCCACTAGACGACATATTGAAATCTAAACAGCCGCTCATCCAGCTTTTTAGTAAAAATCCTAAAGGGTTTTCTGGTATTACGCCTAGTAAAATTCGTTATCAGACAAGGCATTTTTTTAGCCATCAAGATAATTGGCTAAGGCATCAATTACGCTCAATCCTAACAAATAAGCCTCCTGAGCATCTGATCTGCGCCTTATATGGTCATGAACATCCAGATCAGGAGGCTATGAACCCCATGTCGTCACTATCCATTAATGAGCTAAAAGAACTATCTGCTGACTTAGATAAAGTTGCAGTTGAGCTTAACCTACGACAAGTTGAGGTGAATGTATATGGATAATGCCGTTGCTCATCAGTTAAGAGAAGAAAATAGAAGCAAAAGTTATGATGCTATCAAAAATGAGGCGAAAGTTTTGATAGCGTCTTATGTGGACGAGAATGCTATAACTACAGAAACAGACTTAACTGAATACTATCAAGCAATCGATAACGCGCTTAAGACGCGCTTTGATACCGCCCATACTTACTATTTAGCCAGACAAGGTTTTTTAGCATCCATTCGAAATTACAACAAAAAGAATGGTACTGATTTAGATGAACCTGTGGTGCCCGTCATCGCAGAGCGCGATAATTTAATCATCTCTTATGATTGGATGGTGAATGGCGCTCAAGTAAGCCTTGCTAGTCAGCAAATGATTGAAATATGGCAACGAAAAAGAAAGTTCTCAAACAATGATTTAATTGAGTCAGCGCTCTACTGTAGCATGATGTATGGTGGATTAAATGATATAGATGCACTAAAAGCTCTGTATCAATGGCTCCTAGGCGAACGCGATATCTACCGGCTGCAGTTGCCAGGAGCGGATCAGTCATCAATCTCGAATGCTAGCAGTGAACATTTAGCGCTAATTTTACTAAGTATTTATGATGACAATTATGGTTGTTCTCATAGGAAAGGTCATATTTTAGAGAATGTATCTACTACAAGCTTACAGCGCTATGTAGAGTACATACCTGACGATATGACACTTTGCTTTCTATATGCGCTGAAAGATAAAAACCTGAACAGAGAAGGTGTGAAATCGTTTGAAACCATTATTAGTGATACTTGTAAGAAGCTAAAACTACAAAATAAAGATAAAAGTAAACCGCATCTATCGCAATTAATAAAATATGCGAACTATCATTGGCGGCAGATGAAGGGTACCGATATAGATAGTGCGCTGTCTATTGTTAGACAAGGCAAAATCAAAACCACTGGCTTAAGTATAAATGAGCTCATTAATTATAACCAAGAGGCGATTGGCTCAAACCCGCCACCACTTAATTGGTCAGAGCTGTTTGTAGCAAGTTATTCAGGATTAAGTAAAAGAAGTGCTAATAAAAATAATTATCCAAGCTTTAGCAAAAATCTCATTAAAAAGGTGCAAGATGCTCTCAAAGGCAGCAGGGTATCAGCTATTTCGCATATAGAGTTATTACAACAGGATTTCGCTCAACCGAATGCCACGCGTCTTTTAGGGTGGGTCAAGAGCTTATTGAGTGATAGTAATAGCAGGCTAGATACCATCAGTAAATACGTGGGCTGTATTGGTCGTGATTGGCTGATGCTAACGATGGATGAGACTCTTGATGAATGGTCGGATGAAGACTTTGAAGCTGTCTATGAGGAGATTATTCAAAGTAAGATTAAGGATGGTCGTAAATTTTCGATACTTAAAAAAGATTCTGATTTCAACGATGAAGCTATAAGTAACATAAATGAAGATGCAGGCATTATCGAAAGTGAGGTACCTGATTCCCCAAGCGTATTAAATGAGCTGGCAAGTGACATTAAAGTATCTTACTTAGATCAGCTTAAAGATACTCAAAAATTTACCTATGGTCGCCTGAGAGCATTTCATGATTATCAAATAGAGTATTACGATGCTCCATATGTGTATTTTCCATGGGGTAATAAACGTCAGGTTATAAAGGCGAGTATGATATCGCCTCGTATATATCATGCGATGAAAGAGTATCTGGTCACCTCGGATTTAGACTATGAACAGAAAAACCTTTGCTTAGTAGTCTTAAATCTGGCATACCGAACAGGAATGCGAATAAAGGAACTCATCGGTATTAAAGTTGCTGATGTAGCAGATATCTATGCTGATGAGCATGGACAACGAATAGAACAACCACAAATATGGCTAAGACCGAATCGCTATCGAAGATTGAAAAGTAGCAGTGCAAGTAGGCTTATACTGGTTGATTGCTTACTTAAGCAAGACGAGCTGGAACAATTTGTTCAGCTATATCATCAGCAGAAAAGACTGAAGCGACGTTACTTGTTTTCTCAAGGATCAGGTGATCAGCCGTTACCCAGTGTATTTTTTAGTAATCTCATGAAGTTGATTTGGGATAGATTGCTAGGAGAGCATGACTTCACATTTCATAGCTTTAGACATACTGCTATTAGTCAACTGGCATTAGTACTACGTGAATCTTCATTGGTACAGGTGATGACGGATTATAATAACGACCAGTGCGAAAAAATAGTGAAAGGAATTCTTGGTTATCACAAAGAGCAGGGCGCTTGGTTTGGGCTGGCAAGTCTTGCAGGGCATTTAACGTGCGACACAACCTTCGAGCATTACATTCATACTGCTCACTTGCTAGCAGGGGAACAGCTCAGCAGAGCGTGCTTGCAGCTACCTATAACCGTTTTAGAGTTAATAACAGGGCTTGGTTATTCCGCTATATATAGACAAGATAAAACTGCTTATGATGCAACGACAAAGACGGTGCAGCTAAATAAGATAAGACCATATTTACTTAAAAAGATAGCTTCCAATAAAGTACCATTATTCAAGAATATAGATGAATCTGAAAACAATGCTAGCCAGCAACTGTTAAACGATAGTTTGAATGGATCGAAAGAGTCTATTCAAAAGTCAATTTTCATTCATCCTAAATATGCGGACGTCATAGGTTTTTTAGAGGACTTACAGAAGTTAAATATCAACTCTAGAAATGAGCTGTTACCTGAGATTGCTATTAGACATGGTATAAGTCTAAATGAATCTAAATGTTTATATCTGCGCGCTAGCGAGCTGTTTGATGATGACAGGCTATTACTAGGTAGGCCTAAAGGTAGTAAAAATCAGGAAGTAATAATTAGAGCATTAGATAGAGCTTATCAGATGTCTATAAAGGATCCTGAGAAGTTGGGAGTGTTTATTGAGATATTTGCACATAAACATAACTTAAATAACTCATCGATTCATTTTGGTATTAAGGAGACCCAGCTGGAGATGCTACAGAGTTTTATGCTAGTAGGCTGTCAGCTTATTGATGCCAGTCATTGGCAGGTTAGGGCATATAGCGAGCAAGTTGTAAGTGATGTTAAAAAAGACTTGAATCTGAACAGCTCAATACGTGTCGGTGCTCGTGAAAACTTCCACGGCTATGAGGTAAGGGTAGTGCAGAAAAAGCGTAAACGTTCTGGTAAGAATTTGGCTATTACTGATGATTACTACGCTTCGTCGGGGGTGCTGAAATATCTAGGGTATCTTTTGATTGTGCTAATTAAACATGACAATAAATAGTTAGTAATCATTATCGTTGCAAGTAGCAGCTATGAAACAATTAAGCCCGAGTAATTAAATTATTTAGGTTTATTATGTGAATCAACAGCTAAGCTAGCTAGCTCAGACCTATATTCTTCGAGTACAGACTCCGCTGTATCTATAAAGACAGTTAAGTTTTGAATGCGTTCTTCTATATTTTCAATTTTATCTGTCTCTGCTGTCTCATCACCATAAAACCTACTTAAAAAGGATTCTGGAGAGTTAAAAGCTTCAATAGACTCAATGAGTTTCACAATATCATTGTTTTTATCAGCAATATCGTTAAGGTATTTTAAGACACAGTGTGACATGACTACTTTTGATGATTTGTCGATAGCTAACAGTCTTTCTTGCCATCCTGCTTCGCTAACTTCAAGTGTGTCTTTACTATCATAGGGATTAAAAAACGAGCTAATGGGTATAACGGACTGAGGGCTTATCTTCTCTAACGTATCAATAAGAGCTTGGTTTTTCTTAAATAAACTATCTTCATCTGCTAAGCGATATCTTAATCGCCAAAACTCTAAAATTATTTCTTTAATCTCAAGTTGAATAGTTTTTGTCTCGTCTGCATTACCATATTCTCTTTCTTTATCAAAAAGTTCAGCTAAATAGTGAAGCATCCATCTCTCTAAAGTACTGGTAGAGCTTTCAAGCCCATATTCTTCTACAAGATTCTTTCCTAACTGCTCCAGTGATTTAGTATCCATATAACTCGCCGTCCTTAGTGATTAAATATACTTTTTTACTATTAGGAATATACCCAAACTCCTTATAATAATCCTCGTCCTTTCCATGTCTTGAATGAAGTCGATGTTCACCTGAAAATGATACTATTAAGTTCATATTTAAAGCTCTAAGCATACTGATGAGAAAATGCTTAGAAACGAGCATTTTAGTACCACGGGAGTACTCTTGATTACGAGAGCGCAAACGCCCCCAATAAGACGTTCTAATAACTTCACTACCATTTTTATCAAACCAAGTCTTACCAAGTGAGTCACAGCTTATGTTCATAAGTTCAATAACACTGTCAGTAGGTTTTAGACTTCTATACTCAATAGATGCTGACCAAGGGTCTTTCTCGAAAATGGTATTATCGAACCATTCAGATTCTGATATAAATGATTTTAAATTAAAGACACCGTTGTCAATATTAAAGTCGTCGCCTTGTTTTGGTAAACAATAATCGCTAGGGTCTGTGTAAGACTGCAACGAACGCAATAAAGCAAAAGATGTCTTAGGATCTACTAAGCTTGAACGCATGTTAAAACTTTTTTCTTTTCTATCAAATACTTCTGTCCAACTACCCCATATGGGCAACCAATCGTTATCAAAATTGAAATGTTCATCAAAGTCGCTTGATGACATACTGTACTCCCAACTTGGACTATTCTGCTCTATACCAATATGCCACTCGGTCGTTCGTTTAGGTGTAGGGTCTCTATAGTTCGATAGCCAAACGCCATTCAGCAATGTAAAATCATACTTCGATAGCCAATAAGAAAATGTATACCAGTCTTGTTGAACTAAGGGCCTTTTATTTAGCAATATATCTGCCGCAATCATCAGTGAATGATAGTTTCTATAAAATTCTAAATCTTCTACTTCTGGTGCTGAGCCATGACTATGATTTGTTGCTTGCCACTCATATATTGAAGATGAGTGTCTGCTATCTGTTAATTTATTCGGATTATTAAACAAGCTATCTTTGACAAGAGATACTTCATAGTAGGCATATTTGGCATGTAAACCAAAATATTCGCCAAGAGGCTCAATCCAATAAGGTCCAAAATCAATACCAAATGAATCTACTTCAGACTTATCGATATTCTGATATTCATCTAAATTAACAGCTTCTTTTTCTATAACCTCAAAATTTGAAGTTCCAATTGACTCGTAAGCTTCTACTTCAGTCAGTGTTAAACTAATAATATCTTGCTCATGTAGGTTCAGAAGAATTTTAGCAGAATAAAAACGGATTAAAATGTGAGGTTTATCTGGATTTATATTAGACTTGAAGAAGTCAATATAAGGTGCTATTGCGCTGGCATGTCCATTAGAAACCTTTAAAAAAGCTATGAGCAACCATTGAAGGGCAGTATAACTGTAATAACTAAAACGGTTGTCGATAAACGCTTTATTAGTCTGCATATCTATCTGATTTATTAAAGCATCTAATACGGGTTTTTGTTGGAGCTCTACCAGTACTTTGACAGCATGAGAATTAAGCCAACGTGTATAAAGAAAGGGTGATGCTAACCCTGAGACAACATAACCTGCATAGGCTTCCTCAATATTATCTGGAGGTATCAAATGAGCAAGCCACTCACCGTCAGATATATCATCAGATAAATCTTGTTCTAACAAGGTTAAACCATATTCTAATACGTCTTTTGAGTCTTCAGGATCGATGATTTTACTAATCATGCTTACCATGTTAAATAGTTGGTCACTATCTAGAAGTTCCGCGCTTTCTGAACGCCCTAATAATACCTGTCCAAGTAACTCACTCTCTGGAAGATTAGATATTAAACTCATTACAGTAATTAACTTCAAGTCACCATAGCGAAGACTGATGAATAGCTCTAATGTATGCCTGCGACAATATACTTTGAATTGTTCGCTAAAACATTCTCTTACGGCTTCACGTTGTTTCCATTTGTCAGGTATTGTTTTCAAAATAAAGTTTAATCTATATACCCCTATTTTAGGATCATTTAAGGTCGACTCTATATAATCGTAAACGTAGGTATTAGACAGCCTATTATGAAGCTCGCTATAGTAGCTATCATCTAATGAACTATATTCTTTAATACTTAGGTATCTATCTTGAGCTGATTGATAATCGTATTGGCTATCTAGTTGATCATCGATAAAAACGTTGGCCCAATCTATACTCTCAACTGTAGAGCTACAATCATAACTGGAGTCTCTTGATTTAAGTTTATCAGGCTCATAGGTATCGAAAAACCGTTGTATATCATCTATTTGTAGTGAGTAATTATCGTATAGCTTTTTAAGTATAGTTCTATTGTTTTCAGATGGATTAGGTATAACTTGATATTGATAGACTATAAGAATCACAGCTTTTTGAATTTCATTATCTAAACTATTAAATTGAATACCATCTAATATGTCTTTTAAATAAGAACCTGTTTCTAGGCAAAGCAAGGAAAGAAGTGCTAATGGTGAGATAAGCTTATGTTCTAAAAGCTTTTCTCCTATTGCACTGATTACTAAGTCATCTTCGCCAAACTGTCTATCACGCCACCTACTTGCAATAGCTAAAGCTGAATTTGGATGGATATCAACGAGTGCTTTAACGGTTGCATCCCAGTTAAAATGGTCTTCGTATATATATTTATATGTGAGCTCAGAACATCTAGCGAATCTGTAGGCTAGTTCAGGTTGTCCACTATACGTTAGCCCAGTGGTATTAGAAGCATGATAAATTAAAGCCTCCCATCGAGAAAAGTTTTCATCGCCAATCTTACTACTGACTTCTATAGCTTTATTAAAATATGACTCAGCCTGCTTGGTATCTAACGGTAGTATTGCTCTTGCAACTTCTACAATATCGTCCAGTATCTCATTTGCATTTATTTGAGCTTTAATTGCTCTCTCGAAGTTTTGTTGACTCAAATCGTAAGCAAAGTCTTTAAGTTCAGAACGCTGACAGCATATTCTTGTAAACTCATTTAGGGTTCTAGGAAGTAATGTAATTTCCCTAATACTAAGATAATCAAATAACTCCTGTACTAACTGTTTTATGTTTTGACTATTAGTAATGATAATTTTAAACCATGCCCATGCAATGTCTTCTACCATACTACGATTAAAGCGATATTCATCTGCTTTAGGGAGATAGGAGTCATTTAAAACAATACTAATCGACTCTTCAATACCTGAAATGGTTGACGTAGATAACAGGCTATCAGCTAACAAGTTATACCAAGGAATTAACTTTTCAATATTATTGGTAATTTCATTCAGTTCAAATGAACTGTTAGATTTTTCGATTTTTGCTTTACTGTTTGCGTCAATAATGTCTTCTATTGTTAATTCGCTAGCTTGCCACTTAGCTAATAATGCATAAGCAAGCATATATATTGATTTTTCATAGTGACCACGAGTATCTTCAAGCTCATAAGGAAATCTGATTGGCATATAACGGGATAATATATCTGAAGCAGTTATCCCATTACAGACTTCAGATCTATAACATGCTAACAGGTAGTTCGTCATAGTATGCAAACTTACAGGTCGAGTTCCATCTTGTAATTCAATTAAAACGCCTTTACGACTTATAATTTTGAAAGATCTTGATAAATATTGAGCGGGAATATCATAGTTATGTTGAACGGTTTCGTTTACTATACCCAATGTGAAATAAATGTTATTGCTGGCATGTTGTAGCATGGACTTTAAATCTGCCAACTTGTTATAAAGTAGAAATTCCTGTGCTACTTGAGTTGCTACCATATAGATTACTGATTTTGGTTTCCATTTATTCAGCCAAATTAAGCTTTGTTCAGCGCCATGTATGTTGAAATGAGCAATAAATAGCCGCACAATATCTTTATCATCAACTCCTGTATGATATCTTCCATCTTCAGGTTGCTTGAACAAGCTATGAAGCCAGTCTTCAGCTACTCGAAGTTTACTTCTTGCTTCACTCATTAAGTTTTCTTTATATGAAAGCAGTTGCGCTTCATAGGCGAATTTTGCACCTAGCCATTTATTTTCTAAAGTGAAAATATCATTAGCGATTAACTCTTGTAACTTGTTATCATCAAAAAAAACTGAAGCTAAGTCTAAATTTTCTGCTATTAAGGCATTTTGTCGGGTTTGAGCGGCACTTTCACCACCAGCCATTAATGCTAGCTTAGCAACATCAACTAACCTATTAAGCTTAATGCCTGCTTTGATTGCAAATTGAAGCCGTTGTACTTCAATGTGTCTTCTTTCTAGTGAGGAGGTTTCAGGTAGAAGTTTAGAGCTTAAGACTGCATCGAAAAGATCTTCATATTCCTCAGCCTCTAGCATTAGCTGTGGTAAAACTGAGGCAACATAATGTGAGTCGCTAACCAGAGGTTTGAGCGTAGTGATATAAGCTCCAAGTTGTTGACTGTCTTTGGGACGATACTTGTCTCTAAACCAAGTTTCTGTTGGTTCATCAATAAATTGGATATAATCATCTAGTAACCGAATGGGATGTCCACCAATATCTGCGATAAAGCTTCTGATTTGCTCTTCAGGAACCTGTGATATTTTCGCGAGTACCTCGATAGGTAGTAGAGGTCTAAGAATCGCAATAGACTCACACAGCTTGTCTATTTTGGCGCTCTCAATAAAGTTATCTTCTTTAATCTTATCGACGGCTGCTTCTAATAAATCACTTATAGTGTCTTCAATGCTTTTAGGGTTTGTACCGAAGAAGCGTAGGGTTTCTGGTAAGCTTTGCTCTTTTGCCAGTGCCATATATTGGATACGTGGATTTTGAGATGTTAGTCTGTGAAATTCCGACACATCTGCAGGCGATATTTGATCATAGTGTTTTTCTAAATTATGCTTAGTCTCTTCAAGAGTAAAGGGGTTTAAATTAAGTAACTTAACTGCTGAAGGTGCATCAAGTAACGTCAATCTGTAGGGTCTACAGAAACTAATTAATTTGACATTGTCAGGAAAAGATTCTTTGATTAAGTCTTTAATAAAAGATCTGACTTCTCCAAATTCTTCAGCTGCCATTTGAGCGTTATCAGCGGCATCAATCACAATCGAAAGGATTGCGTTAGGGTTAATGTAATTAAGCTTCTCTGCGGCTTGCTCAATTCTTGATAAAAATGCTTTAATATAATCGAAATCTGTAGCTGAGGAGCTTGGAATTAAAGGATGGGATAACCCTTTTGCTGCTAGTTCATTAGCTATTTGAACCAAAGCTGTTCTGTGAGTATGCCTTAAAGTTGAGGTGTTTCTATAATCCCCATCCCCAAAACAATCGTAAACAATAGAGATTGAATCTTCAGGTAGGTATTCATGAATGTGAGAAGCAAAGATAGTTTTGCCAACACCACCTTCTGCTTGAATTATAAAAACATTGAAATTATCATCAATAATCTGGCTAGTAAGTTGTTGCTCTTGCTCACGTTGAATAGGGTTCTCAACTATCTTAATTAGATTTTTCACTGGAAATAGAGCGTCTTCATTTGTATTAAGCGTTCTTAAAACGTCGATTTTATTAATAGAGTTGCTATTTTGACTTTCGCTTAACGCCTTTCTCGTGATTAGCTCTTTTAAACTAATAGGGGAGTGTGCGTCAGAGCCAGCGAGATAAGTTGCGGTTTCTGAGGCAAGAATATTACGTTGTTCCCAGTAATCGTCAGCAGTGATATCAAAAGTTATTAATTTACAAAAGTCAGAGAGGTTTTGACCGTTTAAGCCTGTATATAGCTCAAGCTTTCTTTGATTAGTCAGCTTAGTAGAGTACCCTAAAGCTACTTGTTTGATACTCTCATGAAAGCCTTCATTAATAGATCTGTTCGATACGAATATAAACTTGAGCTTAGCTTGGGCTGATTCTTTACCAATAACCTCAATAAGAGCTTTGTAGCGGTCGCTGAAACCTTCTATCGTATTTCTTAGTTTACTTGGGTCAAAAGGAGTTTCCTTACTCTTCGTCGTATGCTTTAGCTGATAATATTTGATGCTATCAGCTGTCTCAAAACTTTCTCCGCCATAATATTCAGCGACGTCAACCACATATTCCCCATCAGAAACATGCTGGTCACCTAACTCAACAGAAGAGACTCCTTCTATCGTTATTAGCTTTAATTTGGAATCCGACTGTAGCAGTAATAAAGCTCTTCTTGATGCCCATAAATAGTGAAACTGGTCACCATCACGGCTTGTTCTGACTAAATCAGTTGACGACATTTTAAAGAACTCTTCTTGGAATTTTAGTAGGTTAGTAATATTTACTGATTATTTCAGCTTGTGTCAAGCTAGCATGCTGACAATAAAAGGACTCTATTGAGTTTAAAGCGTCTCTTAGTTGCCGCTGTGACACTTGAACATACTGTAGGGTAACATCATCGCTTGATTTAGCTTCACGATGATTGAGCAAGCGTTTAAGGACTGGATAGCTGATATTTAAGCTATTGGCTACCGTTCCGAAAGTACGACGCAGATCATGTGGAGTAATATATAGGTTTGCTTGATTACCTATGGCCTTGTAACTACCACTTAAGTCTTTTATATGATCATCGCTGGCTTGCAAGTCACTTGGAAATACCCATTGCTTACCAGAACTCATTCTCCACCTTTCTTCGAGTAGGGCCTGTAAAATATTACTAGTAGGCATATGATAATCAGAACCGTTTTTTGTATCTTTGAATATTATCCTGCCAGCTTTAAGGTCGATGTCAGACCACTTTAAAGACTGCGCTTCGTTTAAACGCACACCAGTAAACATAAAAAATAGCATGATATCTCGTGCATTATTGCTATGGGGCGCTTGCATGTGTGAGCTTCTATCAACATAATTTAAAAGCGTTTTAAGATACATACCTATATATTCTTCTTCAATATGTTTGGTACGTGGTTTAATTCTATTCCAGTCTTTTTTAGCATTGAGTATACGTATAGGTTGCTCTTTTATTAAAAAGTCTTCGTCATCATCTAAAAAGCTATCACGGCAATAATTCCAAACTGATCGCAGAGCTCTCATCGTTGCATTAGCCTGAGCTTCGCTATGCTTGCTTATCTCCTTATGTTTATCACTTATCATTGACTTAGTAATATCATTTAGAGAGATATTTAGCCAGACTTTTAGCTTATGTAGTATTTGACGGTCATAAGTGGTAATAGTGCCTTCAGCTAAGCCAGTCTTCGTTGATTTAAAGTAGTCATAAGCTTCTTGCAGTGTTGGCACATTATTGGTCTTATCTTTCGGATCTTCTAGGTTCTCATGAAGCCCGTCATAAACATGCATGCCTTTTTTGATGTTAGCCATCATTATGCTTGCTTTTTCACGTGCTTCGGTTAGTGTAATTAAATGCGTTTCTTCTACTTCGTCTCTATACAGCTTTCCATTGATGCGCTTATGCAATGTATAGCGTTTAGACTGCTTACCGACACGTAGCGCAAATCCAGTTAATACATCATCCATATAGATATCAGTACCTTTAGCGGTATAGTCTATTGAATCAATAAATTTTTTGGTAAGTTTAACTTTCATATATCACCCATGCAGCAGTATATAACCATAGTATTAGTAGTCATCATACTTTAATTACTACAAGGGTCAAAGTATCAAGATAGTATCAAAAAATTAATTATATCAGTGCACTTGCATGAAATTTAGACAATAAAAAACCCTTACAAGTCAATGACTGTAAGGGTTTGAATTTGGTGGGCCCAGTAGGACTTGAACCTACGACCAAAGGATTATGAGTCCTCTGCTCTAACCAACTGAGCTATGGGCCCTAACGTTAGACGCACAATGATACCTGATTTTTTCGATTTTTCAAGTAAAAGATGAGCGTATCAAGGATATTTTTTATCAAAGCCCGCTATCTCAGTCTCGCCTGATCGAGCAGTATCAAGCTTTGTAGTCACAGTCATTGTGAGTTTGTTTTTTTAAATGGTTGTTAATATGAGTTTTGTGCCTGTAAATGTTCAATTCTGGCGCATCGTAACGCCTCGCCAATTGCTGGGCCTTTTAGGTCTGGCGCAATGTCTTGCATACTGATAGCGTGAAAACTGCCTAACGCTATCATCATCTGTCGGTGCTGTATTGCCAGCTGTAAGGCATGGCTGGTCACGAGTAGTTGTGAGAGCTTTTCAGGTTCTTTATGAGCACCGCACGCTTGTATGAGGTCAATTTTTTCAGCAGCACTAAGACTGTTGAGAGCGCTTAGTTTGTTGGTCTGTTGAACGAATAAATTGGCAAATTGCGTTTGGGCTTTTGGTACTTTGGCAGTAGTGCCTATCTCGTTAATACCTGTCACAGTCGTGGTTACATTAGGGTTTGAGTCTGCATGCCTCACATTAAATAAATCTGCATTGAGACTAGCCATCAATAGCGCCCAACGTTGTGACAGATTCAACTGCATCTGACCAGAAAAATATAGAGCTGTCTGCACCGTTTCTCGTATGTGGTCATTGTCCCAAGCATGGTGCAATGGCGCAAAGTACTCTGTGAGCGCGCCAATGCTAAACAGCTGCTGCCAATACACATGAGGCGATAGCTGCATGGTCGCGCGGCTCGACTCTTGCCAAATCCGCTCCGCACTCAAATGCGTAAGTTCCCCAGAGCTAACCAACTGGCGCATCAAGGTTAAGGTTTCATCAGCGATGGTAAACCCCAAGTCATAATAACGGCTATAGAAGCGGGCGGTGCGTAATACTCTTAGGGGATCTTCGCTAAATGCACTTGAGACATGGCGCAACGTTTTATTTTCTATGTCTTCCAATCCGCCATAATAATCAATCACCTCACCATTGACTGGCGTGTCATCGGTGAGACTCATCACTTCTATGGCCATGGCATTAATCGTCAAATCACGACGTTGTAGATCTTCTTTTAGGCTGACATCAGGACTGGCATGCACACTAAAGCCTTGATACCCAACTCCTTGCTTGCGCTCCGTGCGTGCCAGTGCGTATTCTTCATGGCTAATAGGGTGCAAAAACACAGGAAAGTCTGCGCCCACTTGCAGGAACCCTGCGTCAAGCATCTCTGCAACAGTGGCACCAACGACAACGAAGTCTTTATCTTTAATAGGACGCGCTAACAGTTGATCACGTACGGCCCCACCAACCAGGTAAATTTGCATAATATTCTCTGTTTATTAAGTAAGAGCGAGCTGACCCAATGGACACTGATCAAAAAAAACCAGTCAATGCTTGTTCAACGGCATTGACTGGTTTTAGTATAGCAGACGGACTCTGTCAATAGATGACAGCGCCTATCTTAATGGTACGCTCACAATTTTATCAGACGCATGACGTACTATAATTTTCGTTTTCTAGGTCCTGAGCTTCAGTAACAGCAAGAGCGGTCATATTGACGATACCACGTGCAGTAGCCGATGGTGTCATAATGTGTACAGGCTTGCTAGTACCTAATAAAATAGGACCAATCGAGGCACTGCCGGTTGCCGTCTTAAGTAAGTTGAAAGCAATATTAGAGGCGTCAAGCGTTGGTAAAATAAGCAGATTCGCCGCCCCTTTTAACGGGCTTGATGGCATATGGTTTTGACGGATAATTTCATTAAGCGCCGCATCGCCTTGCATTTCGCCTTCGAAGTCAAAGTCTACATTCATATCAGTCAGTAACTGGTGAACTTTACGCATTTTGACAGCGCTGGCACGATTTGAAGCGCCAAAGTTAGAATGTGACACTAGCGCGACACGTGGCGTGATACCAAAGCGACATAACTGGTCAACCGCCAAGACCGTCATTTCAGCCAACTGTTCGGCTGTTGGATCTTCATGCACATAAGTATCAGCGATAAAGATATTACGATCTTGCATCAATACGGCATTCATGGCGTAAAAATCATTAACATCTGCTTTTTTATCGATGACGCTTTGAACGTACTCTAAGTGCAGTTGATAATGACTGAATGTGCCGCAAATCATGCCATCGGCATCGCCATTATCGACCAGCAGTGAGCCAATTAAAGTGGTTTTACGACGTACATCACGACGGGCAAGCTCAATACTCACACCGCGGCGTTTGTTCTTTTCGTAGTAACCCTGCCAGTAGTCTTTATAGCGAGGATCATCATCTGGATTGACGACAGTCATGTTTACGCCATCTTTTAGACGCAAGCCCAGTTTTTCGATATTGGCTTCAATCACTGAAGGACGACCAACCAAAATGGGCTTCGCTAGCTGTTCGTCAACGACGACTTGTACCGCAAGCAATACATTGTTGTCTTCGCCTTCACAGTAAACAATACGTTTTGGATCGGATTTGGCGCGGGCAAAGATTGGCTTCATGACAAACGCTGAGTTATAGACAAACTCAGACAAACGCTGACGATACGCTTGCAGATCATCGATAGGCAAGGTTGCAACACCTGAGTCCATGGCCGCTTTAGCAACCGCAGAAGCGATTTCGATGATTAGGTTTGGCTCTAGAGGACCTGGGATTAAGTAGTCGCGACCAAAACTTTGCATTTTTTCGATGTTTCTAACGTTGGTGGTTGGTGTCGCCTCAACGTGTGCCATAGCAGCGATTGCTTTTACGCAAGCCACTTTCATCTCTTCGTTAACCGTTGTTGCACCAACATCTAATGCACCGCGGAAGATATAAGGGAAGCATAAGGCGTTGTTTACTTGGTTTGGATAGTCTGAGCGACCTGTCGCCATGATAACGTCTGGACGGACAGCATGTGCCAGCTCTGGCATGATTTCAGGGGTTGGGTTAGCCAAAGCAAAGACGATAGGGTCTTTTGCCATACGGCGAACCATATCTTCAGACAAAGTGCCTGGCATTGATAGTCCTAGGAACATATCAACATCGTCCATGACTTCTTCAATCGTCGTCGCAGTTGTATCGCGCGCATAGCGCTGTTTGGTTTCATCAAGGTTTTCACGGCTGGTGCTAATAATACCGCGTGAGTCTGAAACAAAGATATTGTTTTTATCAACGCCAAGCGCACAGATAATATCTAGACAAGAAATGGCTGCCGCACCTGCGCCTGAACAGACAATTTTAATCTCTTCAATTTTTTTGCCAGTAATCAATAAAGCATTGAGCATCGCCGCTGCAACAATAATTGAGGTACCATGTTGGTCGTCGTGGAACACTGGAATGTTCATGCGTTCACGCAGCTCACGCTCGATTTTAAAACACTCTGGCGCTTTGATGTCTTCTAAGTTAATGCCACCAAAAGTAGGCTCAAGAGACGCAACGGCTTCGATGAACTTATCTGGATCGTTTTGGGCAATTTCAATGTCAAAAACGTCGATACCTGCGAATTTTTTGAACAGGACACCTTTACCTTCCATGACGGGTTTTGACGCCAATGGACCAATATTACCCAATCCCAATACGGCAGTACCATTGGTGATCACCCCAACCAAGTTACTACGAGCGGTATATTTAGACGCAAGTGTTGGGTCTCTTTCAATCTCAAGACAAGGCACTGCCACACCTGGTGAGTAGGCCAGTGCTAAATCGCGCTGGTTGGCCAGCTGCTTGATAGGGGTAACTGATATTTTACCTGGGCGTGGGAACTCATGGTAATGTAAGGCAGCTTGTTCAAACTGCTCTTTTTCTGTACTAAGGGTGTCCGTATTCAAAGTGGTATCGTCATTCATAATAATTGCCATGGTTGGAATAAATTGGAATAAAGTAAATGGTGATAAAAAAATAATGTCTCACCCTCATCCAAATCATCGAATGATAAAATCAAAGGGTACAGAGACACTAAAAGAAGTAATAATCGGCGATTAAATATCAAGTCAAAAAACAATGCTACAAAAACCGTTATTCTAGCATTATTGGCAATTCACTGCCTAGTCAACAGCGGTGAAATCTGCGAATAATATAATAAAATGATATTCATTATTTAGCTAGTTGATAATGCCAAATAATGCGGCTATATAGCAACCCTAATTTCACAATGTTTCCAAATGCTATCGCAGTTTACTAAGACGAGCAGCTAATCGGCATTTGCGGGGCGTTAGGCATAGGCGGGGTACTATCAAGCTCGGTGGCGATGTCTTGTACCTGATAAGGGTCAGCCAGTAAATTAAACACCCGATTTACTTCTTCAAATTGACCTTGTTCGGCGGCAGTAATCGCTCGCTGTGCCATACTGTTACGCAAGACATAAACAGGATTATTGGCTCTCATATCATTGATAGCTTGTTCAAAAGATACAAGCTCTATTTGTGCCAAATAACTGATTGACCAGTCTTGCCACACTTTTTGTGCTTTTTGATCGAGCTCCGCTGTCATCGTTGCCAGCAGCTGCTGCTCATAAGGATGTTCATCAGGCGCTATAAGACCCAATAGCGCCCTAAAACTATTGGTATAATCCAGTAAGTTGTCTTCTAACAGTGTCAACCATTCAAAGGCCAACGTTAAGCTATCCTTCTCATGTGGCAGTCCAAGCTTGCGGCACAGCCCTTGCTGATAGTGCTGCATAAAGGTCGCTTCGTAAGGTGCCAAGCAATCTGATAGACCATCACGAGTAACCTCTTCTAGACGCATAAAGTGCGGCAGCCAGATATTGAGGTTCCAATGACCGATAGCGGGCTGGTTTTGATACGCATAGCGTCCTGTATGGTCAGAGTGATTGTTGATCCAAGCAGGATTAAAGCGCTCCATAAACCCAAAGGGGCCAAAGTCTAAGGTACTTCCCGTGATGGATAAGTTATCTGTGTTCATCACGCCATGAGCGAAGCCAATCAGCTGCCAGTCAGCAATCATACGCGCCGTACGTTCCACCACGGCGGTCAAAAACGCTAATACTGGCGCTTTACTATCACGGCACTTGGGGTAGTAAGTATCAATCATATAGTCGGTAAATTCACTGAGCAAATCTGGCGCAAAGCTGGTAATCCATTCCACATGACCAAGGCGGATATGACTGTCAGCCACACGCATCAAGGCGGCGCCTGCTTCCATTCGCTCGCGGCGTACTTTCGTATCGGAGACGACAAACCCCAAGGCGTTGGAGGAGGGAATACCAAGCTGGGTGAGCGCGTGTCCACACAAGTACTCGCGGATGGTACTACGCAGCACCGCGCGGCCATCCCCCATCCGTGAGTAGGGGGTTAGACCAATACCTTTAAGGTGCAAATCCTGCAATTGGTCGTTGTTATCGAGTACTTGAGCCATTAACAAGCCGCGTCCGTCACCCAGTTGTCCCGCCCATTGTCCAAATTGGTGACCAGCATAGGCCATGGCCAGTGGTTTAAACGCGGTAGGTACATATTGACCACCAAGAATATCAACCCAGCGCGCCATTAACTCGTCGTCATCTGCCCAGCCCAATTGCTGTGCAAGCGGTGTGTTGAAGTGACCTGCACGTGGATTGTCCAATGGTGTCGGTGGCTGCTCATGATAAAGGCGCGTGTCCAAATTAACGTAGGTGTTTTGATAGCGCATACACAGCTCCCATTGAGATCTAATATTGATTAATGAAGTCACTATAGCACAGCCTTCGTAGCGCATCGTGTCACTCTGTCCATCTCTTGTAAACCAGGCGTGCTCAGCTGTTTTACACCCCACCCAAAAAATACGACTAGCAGGGTCAAACTTGCTTAGTCTACTAAATATAGGACTTACCCTCATTTTCCTTGCGCTCTATACTTTTGGAAAGGTAATGAGTGAAAGGACACGGCTCATAGCCTATTATAAATGACATAAAAAAATCCCTCTATCTGTTACGGATAGAGGGAGGGATAACGTCACAATACGGAATATGAACTGTTCACAAGTCGTTGGCGTTTAAGCGGCTTTGGTATTTTGGCCAATAGAGCGAAACGCGGTTTTTAGATTGCTGTTATGCTCAAGTATTTTTTGTTCAATCTTGGCATAGTCATGCTTTAACTTGTCATCAACCTCATGTATGCGATCAGCAAACTCTGTCTTTTTTAGCTCAATGGTTTTGGCTTTTAGCGCTTGCCACTCTTCCACAGTTTGAGTGAAGGCATCATATTCAAACTTGATACGATCTTGGAAGCTTTTCATTGCATGAGGCAGATCAAGACCACTCACTGCTGCTGTTTCAATCTGCTGTTGTGCTTTTTTGAATTGCATTTGCACTTCGGCATGCTTAATAGTCGTATCATCAACCGTACGTAACTCAGTGGTTAGGCCAAACTTTGATAAGCCTGCAATCAACCACTTAGTAGGGTCATACTGCCACCATTTTACGCCGTTACGATAATCATATTGGAAGAAATGATGGTAGTTATGATAACCCTCACCCCAAGTAAAGATGGCTAAGAAGAAATTATCACGGGCGCTGTTGGTATCGGTATAAGGACGCGTACCAAACATGTGGCATAGCGAGTTAATAAAGAAAGTAAAGTGATGCGTTAGTACCAGACGTAGTAGACCTGCTAAGACTAACGTACCCCAAACGTCACCGATTAACCAACCAACTGCCGCGACCATAGCGACGTTCGTTGCCAATACCCATAAACCATAGTACTTATGCTGAATTTGTAGCACTTTGTCTTTGGTCAGATCAGGGATGTTTTTGTAGTCAAACTTACCACTAGGATAATTGCGTAGCATCCAACCAATGTGACTAAACCAAAAGCCACGCTTCGCTGAATAAGGATCGTCTAAGCGATCATCAACATGACGATGATGACTACGGTGACCAGATACCCAGTCAAATGCAGAACCCTGCACCGCTAAGGTAGAGCCAAGTAACAAAAAGTTTTTTACCACTGGATGCGCTTTATACGCACGATGCGACAGTAGGCGGTGATAGCCCGCTGTGATGCTGATGCCTGTCCACACCATAAAGGTGCCAAATACACCCCACACTGGCGCGCTAACCTCATGAGTAAATAAGTACCAAGGCGTAATGATAGCAGCAGCAATAGGCGTGGCTACCAAGATTGTCGCTGGAATCCAGTTGATCGGTGCCTTCGTAAATTCAAACTCGCGCATGTCAAGGCTCTCTTCTTTGGGAGAGACGTCAACTTGTCCGGCAGCATGCGCGTAGTTGCGTTTAGCCACAGGTTGCTCATCGAGTGAGCTTTTCGTTTTATTCTCGTCAAAACGTGTTTTAAAGCGTGTGACTTGAACGCTGGCGGCTTTTACAAGCGTGTCACCAGATTTGATAGCGAAACGTAAGCCTTTAAGCGGGAAGCCAAGTGCTTTTTTTGCAATCATATAATATCCCTAGCGGTATTAATTTAAGCCTATATAGTACCTTAAAAAACCAATAAAGTGAACACTTATACACTATAAAAATATTGCTAAATAACAATAACTTGTATGGATTATAGAATGTTTTGACAAAAATATCGGGTGACTTATCAGGCAGGGGGTAAAAGTGTAAGTAACACTGTAGATATGTAGAGCCTCTCAAGTAAATAAAAGGCTGGCTAGGTTTTTCAATCCAGTAATAAGTGACGAGGATAATCAGTGATAATGACGTCAGCTTGCCATCTGATGAGCTGCTTAATGGTATCGATATCATTGACCGTCCAAGCACTCACGGGCAGACCATAACGATGGCTACGTTCTATGACCGACTGGCTTAGCAGAGGGTAATGAATACCCAACTGGATACAACCAAGTTGTAGGGCAGTGTTGGACGCAATTACCAAAGTCTCAGGAGTGCGAATCAACAAGCCACGTGGGATATGTCTTAATAGTGTGCTGCGTTGTAGCCGTGCGTGTAGCTCGACATCAAAGCTGGTTAGGACAATAGGTAGGTTAGCCAGTGGGCTGTCAACTAAGTCTTGGCTCAGCGCTCTAATGAGTTTGCCGTAATCAGTGCGGCCATGGGTTTTAATCTCAAGCTCAATATACGTAAAACCACTTAGTACAGGCGCTATGCTAGCCAATGTCGCAATTTGATGATCGAGTTGTCGATGACGTTGAATCTCAGCAACACTTAATTGATCAAGGCGTGATTGCTCTCCGCACATACGCGCTAAGTCATCATCATGAAACACAACTAAGTGGCCATCGGCGCTTAATTGCACATCAAACTCCACCCCCGTTAAGCCGTGAGCCTTAAGACGTTGAGCGTGCTCGAAACCTATGAGTGTGTTTTCTAATGCCTCACCACGAGCACCGCGATGACCTAATAAGAGCGTATGTTCGAAATTTATCATATCAATACACGCTGTGAGCTGCTTTTACCAGTAAGCATATAGGGCCAAATGAGCAGCGTCTATAGGTAGGATAGGGAGGTGTTTGTTATGTTTTTGCAACCAAGTACCCGTTTTACCTATAATGGATGGCGTTATTTGTACATCCATGGGCTACACTGATGACCATTTCATCCAAACACCGTATAATGATGTGATTTTCAAGCCTATGACAGTTCGGGTGACGGTTTGAGCATCAATCACTGTCTGTCAGTGGCGGTACGAATCAGTAAATGGGAGCAAAATAAATATGAGCGTAGCAAATAAGAGTTTGAGCAAGTGGCAGAAAGTTGCTGGAGTCGGCATAGTATGTAGTTTGGCGCTTGTAGGCTGTGATCGCTCAGAGCAAGAAGACGTTACCGAGACGGCAGAGGTCACAGAGCAGGAGTCAGATGTGACAGAAAATGCGGCAGCCACCGCCGTCAGCTGTGATGACCCAATGGTACAAGATCGTCTCAAAACGGCTCTAAAAAATACGCTCAATCAGCAAGCACAAATGCTGGCTACCAACTACGCCAATGATGCAGAAATTAGTCTGGCCAGTGGCGTTGTCACTGATAAAGTAAATGGGGTTATGATTGATATACAAAACGCGGCGGTTTTACAAGCAACCAATAACAATGGTATGACGACCTGTCAGGCAAGCGTTAGCATGACCTTACCAAGCGAAGACTTGTATCAAGCCAGTCAAGTACAAGCCGCTAATAATCAGCCAAGCTTGCAATCACGCTTAGCGCAAGACAATATCCGTATCAATAACAATATGCTCGTTGATGATGCCTTTACCTATGTGGTGGGTACTCAAGGTGGGCAGGTACGGACACGTATCGCTGGCCAGCCAGCATTGATTACCGTGGTGGCCGATGTGATGGCAGGTTCTGTGTTTAAATCAGCGATAGATGATCAGCGTGCCCAAATGGCCGCTGAGCGCCGTGCAAATGCACAAAACAATGAGAGTCAGTCAGCACCAACTCGTCAGCCTAGAACGGTAACGCCCGTTGAGCCAATTCGCCCGGCTGAGCCTGCTACGCCGCCGACCATCAATAATCCAAGTAGCAACCAAAACAGCTCTACTGATAACAGAGCACCTACGGAGGCGGCCAAAAAACCGACCCCAGCCACTGCACCAAAAGCAGTACCTAACGATGAAAGCATCGATATGGTTATTATTGAAGATGAAAGCGCCACTTATTAATTAAGCGGTAAGGTGAACACTGTTATTAGGCGTCGTATCAAATCAGCAAAAAACCCGCAATCTTAGGTTGCGGGCTTTTTTTGTCTCTTATAGTAGCGTTTCAATGGGCTGCTGTTGTCATCTAGACCTATTTGTCATCAGCAAATTTTTGTAATACTTGGCTGTTCCAGAGTACTTCAGAGGCTTGTTTGGGATCAGTACAAAAACGCGCGGAGACGAATAACCAGTCCGACAAGCGATTGATAAAGCTCACTGCTGTACCGCGAATCGCTTGCGGACGTTGCTGTTGTAGTAGCACCGCTTGGCGCTCAGCCCGGCGACAAACACTACGTGCCACGTGCAGTTGGCTGACCAATACTGAGCCTGTCGGTAAGATAAAATCTTTTAGCGGTGGCAAGGTTGTATTCATTGTGTCAATTTGCTCTTCTAACCACTCAATATGAGTCGCATTGACGCCCTCATATTCTGGCATAGCAAGCTCACCGCCGATGTTAAATAATAAATGCTGAATGATGACCAAGGCTTCCGAAAACTCCTTGCTTATAGATTGCCCTGTATTTTTTTGTAGTTGAGCACGCACTAGGCCAATGTGCGAGTTGAGCTCATCAATATCGCCCATGACGTTAAACAAACTGTCGGCTTTACTGACTCGGCTACCATCCGCCATGCCAGTGCTGCCATCGTCTCCCGTGCGCGTATATATTTTGCTTAAGCGGTTGCCCATATCTAAATCCTTACCTGTTTTTATGATTGAATCACGTTAGTTGCGCGCTCATTGTAGTATTTTATGGCTGTTTTCGCTAAGATAATGGGTTAAATTTTATATTGTCGCCGTTTTTCAGTCATTGTTATTATCATCACACCGTAACAGTGGCAGTCAGTGTTCCTTGCTAACAAGAGGCGGCCAGTATTGTTAATGTTATTTTATCTACTCTATTTATATGAAAAGGCGTTTTAACTATGTCCACACCACTTGCCGATGCAATGTCTCAGCTTGCCATTTATGATTCAATGACTGGCGGCAAACGTCAGTTTGTACCACTCAAAGCAGGACAGGTAGGCATGTATGTGTGCGGTATGACCGTCTACGATTATTGTCACATTGGTCATGCACGGGTGATGGTGGCCTTTGATATGGCGGTGCGATGGCTCAAACAGTTGGGTTACGACGTTAATTATGTGCGTAATATTACCGATATTGATGACAAAATCATCGCTCGCGCTCGCGAGAACAGCGAAGACATTGGGGCGTTGACGCAGCGTTTTATCGCAGCGATGCACGAAGATGCGAGCGCACTTGGCTGTGAGATGCCAGATGCCGAGCCACGGGCAACCGATCATATCGAAGAGATGCAGCAAATGATTGAGACGCTGGTCACGGGCAATTATGCGTATGCAGGAGATAATGGCGATGTTTATTATGCGGTTGATAACTTTGCAGGTTATGGCAAATTATCGAAGCGCAATCTTGATGATATGCAGGCAGGCTCGCGAGTCGATGTCGAAAATAACAAGCGCAATCCGTTTGATTTTGTACTTTGGAAAGCGGCAAAACCTGATGAGCCGCAGTGGGCGTCACCATGGGGACAAGGGCGTCCAGGTTGGCATATTGAATGCTCGGCAATGTCGACTAAATGCTTAGGAAACACCTTTGATATCCATGGCGGTGGTCATGATTTGCAGTTTCCGCATCATGAAAACGAGATAGCACAGTCTGAAGCCGCGACTGGTTGCGAGTACGCACGTAACTGGATGCACGTCGGCTTTATCAATGTCGATGGCGAAAAAATGTCTAAGTCACTAGATAACTTTTTTACCATTCGTGATGTGATGGCAAAGTATCTGCCAGAAACCGTACGGTTTTTCTTATTATCAAGCCATTATCGCAGCCAAGTGAATTTTTCTGATAGTGCCTTGGATGAAGCGCATAATAGCCTAAGCAGATTATATAATGCATTAAAACTGGCTGAACAACAAAAAGGACAAACGCTAGTCGTTGATAAGACATCTATAAATGATGCTTATCGCAGTGCGGCGGGACAAGACTTTATCAAAGCGATGAATGATGATTTTAATAGTTCTACGGCGATTAGCGTGTTATTTGGGCTGGCGCGTGATATCAATAAAGCCGTTAAAGCTGAAGAGATGGATACCGCATGGCAATTGGCGCAGCAACTCAAAGCGTTGGCGCAGGTGTTGAATGTTTTACAGCAACCAGTGCAGCAGTTTTTGCAGGCAGTGATTGGTGACAAAGCCGATGGTGGTTTAACAGATGCGGCTATCGACAGCCTAATCATCGAGCGTGCAGAGGCCAAAGCCAATAAAAACTTTGCGCGTGCGGATGAGATACGTGAGCAATTAAAAGAGGCGGGTATCGAGCTTGAGGATAGCCGCGCTGGCACAACATGGCGCCGTGCATAAGGGAGAAGTTACAAAACACACATAATTATCGTTATAAAGTAAGTCAGCCTTGGGCTGGCTTTTTTTGTAGACTGCATTAAGTCAAGGTTATATTAAGATCGATTTTTTGTACATAACCTCCTTTCAAACTAGTGGTTTTTAAAAATATGAATACTCTCAAAAATGGCGCTGTTGGAGATCAGGTTGTGGCAAGTGGTTTTGAGTGCGACCACTACCGAAGTCCAGAGCGTTTTACGCTGTGCTGGAATCTCCTGCCATTGCTACTAGGTTTATTCGTTATTGTCCTGAGTGTGGTTTGTGTCCCTGCCAATGCGGCAAGCAATCCCGATTCACTCACGGAGTACGCGACCCAAAAAGTCAATGATATTAAAGACGAAGGCGTGAGCGTCTCTGGTGTCGCAGAAGAGATGTTCGATCCTACCGAGCGAAACGCTGTCGAACAAGCGGGTACCTTACAAGGTGATGCTGGGTTGACAGGGGAGTTTCACGAGGGTTATTACTTATTAGACAAGCTCAATGTAGGCTTGCCACCTTTGGCTGAGCCACCGAATCTCACCACACCGCTTGCCACTTTAGAGTTTTTTCAGTCAGCGGTGATGAAGCAGCAATACGGCTTGGCAGCTCATGCGCTGAATATGAATCTGATTGATAAGGAGAATCAACGCACTCGTGCCCTTGAGTTGACGAAACAACTTGATTTTTTACTGTCTGAAAAAAAACTTTATGTGTTTGATGAGTTGCCAGATCGTCCTGATGGTTTGATTGAGCCGCCACTGGGTAACAACAGTAGCGTAATGGGGACGGCCAGACGCTCTATTCAACTTGGTTACATGGATTATCGTGAGCGCCGGGTGCCTATTTATTTGCAGCGGGTACGGGTTGAGAACAACGCGCCTATTTGGGTGTTTTCTGCTCAGACCGTTGGCAATATCGACAATCTCTATGAGCAATATCATCCAGCAGAGTTTGAGCGTTATCTGCCTGTGTGGCTAAAACTTAAGTTTTTTGGTATCGCTTTGTGGGAGTTTTTAGCGCTCCTCTCATTTTTCTTCGTTACGATGGGGATTGGTTGGCTATTGAGTAAGGTGACGGGGAAGCTGATCAATCGCTATGTCGATGACGAAAAATATAGGACGTATGTTGGTAGTAGCAATGGTTTGGTAGATTTGGTTAGTAAGCTAACCGTGCCTTTGACGTTCACCATCAGTTTTTTGCTGGTTTTTACCTTGGTCTCAGGTGGATTTCCTTATTTAGATGCCGTTGCCTCATCAACCCGCCCGCTGATTTGGATTGGTTTGGTGTTTAGTACCATGTGGCTGGGCATTCGTATCATCAACTTCTTTGCCAACCGCTATCAAAATATGCAGATTGAAAATCTGTCTGAAGAACATTTTGACAAGGAGCGCCGACGCCGCACATACGTATCGATTTTTCGCCGCGTTTTTATTTTTGTCATGATCCTCGGTAGTATCTGGATTGGGCTAAGTGAATTTACCAACATGGAAGGCCTTGGCAAGACGTTATTGACCTCGGCGGGTATTGCAGGTGTGGTCATCGGTATCGCCGCGCAGCCAATATTGGGTAACATCATCGCAGGCTTGCAGGTGGCGGTGACCCAGCCTGTGCGCATTGGTGATACCGTCATGATGGAGGGAGATTGGACGACGATTGAGGATTTGCGTTATACCTACGCTGTGCTAAAAACGTGGGATGAGCGTCGATTGATTGTGCCGATGCGCCGACTGATTACCGAAATTGTAGAAAATTGGTCACACACAGAGGTGCATCAAACTTGTGTGGTCTACTTGTACGTTGACTATGGCGCAGATATTGAGGCCATTCGAGACAAGTTTGCTGAGGTGGTTAAGGAAAATGACTTATGGGATGGTACAACTGATCCTGAGATGGTCACAGTGTCATTAAGCGAAAATACCATTAAACTGCGTGGTAGCGTGGCATCTGATGGGCCTATGAGTGCTTTTTACTTAGAGTGTCAAGTACGTGAGAAGATGCTTAATTATCTGTACCATGAACAGAAAGCTTACTTACCAGCCGAACGTTTCATATTAAAGGACAAAAATGAGTAAGCAGTGACTCAGTGTTATTAGGTAGATGCTAGTAAAATACTCTGATAAATATAGCATGCGATTCGTCTGCTTATTTGTTATAATATGGCGTTATTTTTAAGGGATAAATGAGCGATTAAGTGTAAGGCGGTGCCACATAGGCGTGTCCTTACCACTGATAAATCAATAGCAATTTTCGAGTGTGGTATTTAGCTGGCTCATTGCTGATTATTTAAAGCGCTGTGATTGTCAGTCTTTATCAAAAAAGATTTGAAGATCATACAGTTATATCGGTGATCTTAGTTGATTGTCTTAATGCAAAAATCCCACCCATCAAAATAACCACCACTAGGGGTCTGTATGTTGCGAATTGTCGATGAAGCCTTAACCTTTGATGACGTTTTATTGTTGCCCGCCTATTCAGAAGTCTTGCCAAAAACTGCGGATCTGTCTACCCGTTTGACCAAAAACATCACCCTTAATCTACCGCTAATTTCTGCGGCAATGGATACAGTGACTGAGTCTGAAATGGCCATCACCATGGCGCAACTAGGCGGCATGGGTATCTTACATAAGAGTATGGATATCGAAAAGCAAGCCACCCAAGTACGCCGCGTCAAAAAGTTTGAAGCGGGTACGGTTGTCGATCCGATCACTGTACATCCAGAGATGACGATTGGTCACTTACTACAGTTGACGCAAGACAATAATATCTCAGGTGTTCCTGTGGTCGAAAGAGGGACTGATAACGTCGTGGGTATTGTGACTCACAGAGATTGGCGCTTTGAAACCAACCTGTCACTGCCAGTCAGTCAAATCATGACGCCAAAAGATCAGTTGGTCACGGTACATGAAGGTGAGAGTAACGAAAATATCAAAAGACTGCTGCATGAGCACCGGATTGAAAAAGTGATCGTCATTGATGACCACTTCCGTTTACGTGGTTTGATCACAGTGAATGACTTTGCCAAAGCTGAAAACAATCCAAACGCTTGTAAAGATGAGCAAGGTCGCCTTCGTGTTGGCGCAGCCGTCGGTACTGGTGCAGATACGCAAGCGCGCGTTGAAGCGTTAATTGCCGCTGATGTCGATGTTATCGTTGTAGATACTGCCCACGGTCATTCAAAAGGCGTGATTGATAAGGTGTCTTGGATTAAGAAGCATTACCCCCATGTGCAAGTGATCGGTGGCAACATCGCAACTGGCGATGCGGCTAAGGCGTTACGTGATGCTGGTGCTGATGCTGTAAAAGTTGGTATCGGTCCAGGCTCTATCTGTACGACTCGTATCATTGCAGGTATTGGTGTACCACAAATCTCAGCCATCGATAATGTTGCCAGTGCCCTGCAAGACAGCATTCCGTTGATTGCTGATGGTGGTATTCGCTATTCAGGTGATATGGCAAAAGCCATTGCTGCGGGCGCGTCGTGCATTATGGTAGGCTCGTTAATGGCAGGCACTGAAGAGGCGCCAGGCGAAGTTGAACTGTTCCAAGGTCGTTACTACAAAGCGTATCGCGGGATGGGCAGCCTTGGGGCAATGTCAGGCTCTAATGGTTCATCAGACCGTTATTTCCAAGATGCCAAAGATGGCGTGGAAAAATTAGTACCAGAAGGTATTGAAGGTCGAGTTCCTTATAAAGGCCCAGTTGCTGGTATTGTGAATCAGTTGGTTGGCGGTCTGCGTTCATCAATGGGCTATACTGGCTCTGCAACCATCGAAGATATGCGTACCAACCCGCAGTTCATCAAAGTGACGTCAGCCGGTATGAAAGAGTCGCATGTTCATGATGTACAAATCACTAAAGAAGCGCCGAACTATCGAGTGAATTAAAAACCATGTCCTAGTCTTGTATCATAGCAACAACCGCTGAATTGCAGGGCTGTAATGACTTTAAGATACAAACAGCCAACAATGCTTTGTTATTGTTGGCTGTTTTTTTTGTAAAATACAAAAACAGATTATTATAATGATAGTATCGCCTGCGTACACGTTTGGCTTTTCACTTTTAGACTTGAGGAACATAGATAATGAGCTACTTTGGCACCGATGGTATTCGCGGAAAATTTGGTGAGTTGCCGATTACACCTGATTTCATTTTAAAATTGGGCTATGTGACGGGACAGGTGTTAATAGAGAGTAGTGGCAATCCTGCGCGCAAGCCAAGTGTGGTCATCGGTAAAGACACGCGCTTGTCGGGTTATGTGATCGAAGGCGCGCTACAAGCGGGATTCAATGCGGCTGGTGTCGATGTTCATATGCTCGGTCCCCTACCAACGCCGGCTATTGCACACTTAACTCGTAGTTTTAATGCGGATGCTGGCGTGGTTATCTCAGCGTCACACAATCCTTATTATGATAATGGCATTAAGCTGTTTTCAGCTGACGGTAAAAAGCTGTCTGATGAGATGCAAAACTCCATCAATGACAAGTTAAAAGCCATCATGACCGCCTCTGAGGCGGATAATGACGTGATTATGCCTATTCTTGATCCAGCACAACTCGGTAAAAACAATCGAACCAATGATGCAAAAGGTCGCTATATCGAATTTTGTAAAGGCAGTTTTCCTTACCAGTATGATTTGAGCCATCTGACAGTCGTGGTGGATTGTGCCAATGGTGCAGGCTATAGCGTGGCCCCAAGAGTCATGCGTGAGCTTGGCGCCAATGTGATTGCCATTAATAACACGCCTGATGGTATTAATATCAATGCCGAGTGCGGTTCGACTCATCCTGAGGGTTTACAAAAAGCTGTACTCAAATACGAAGCAGACGTTGGTATTGCCTTAGATGGTGATGGTGATCGTATCGTGATGGTTGACGAAACTGGCAAGTTAATTGATGGTGATGGCATCTTATACTTGCTTGCTACCCAAGGCCAAACCAAGGCAGAAGGTGTGGTTGGCACACTTATGAGTAATATGGGCTTAGAGTTAGCACTAAAGGCGGCTGATATTGAGTTTACTCGCGCCAAAGTGGGTGATCGTTATGTGATGCATGAGCTTGAGGCCAATGGCTGGATACTAGGTGGCGAGCCTTCTGGGCATATTTTATGTTTAGATAAAAGCCGGACCGGTGATGCTATCATCGCAGGTCTACAGGTATTGTCCGTGATGCAGGCGCAAGGTCGCGCCCTTAGTGACCTTGTCGAAGGTTTTGAAGTGTTACCGCAAAAGTTGGTCAATGTGCGTCTGTCGCAAATGCAAGATCCTTTTGAACATGAAGCGCTGGTCACAGCTTTTGATAAAGCGCAAGCCACATTAGAAGGCCGTGGGCGTTTATTGATTCGGCAGTCAGGAACTGAGCCTGTGATTCGGGTCATGGTCGAGTCTGATGATGAAATAGAGTGTGATGTGTTGGCGAACGATTTAGCCGACCATATTAAAGCGGTTTTAGGCTAACAGTGAGTCACGTACCCACATTAAAATGAGGAACTACCATGAGCATGGATTTTACCGATCAACGTTTGTCATATGAAAAAGGTGTGCTGGATCAGCAGTCCGTACCAGAATCGCCATTTGAGCTTTTAAAGGCATGGATGAATGAGGCAATAGAGCAGAAGGTACAAGAACCTTACGCCATGAGTCTAGCAACCTGCAGTGTGGATCATACACCGAGTGTGCGCATTGTGTTATTGCGTGAAATTACTGATACGGGTATTGTTTTTTATACCAATTATGAAAGTGCAAAAGGGCATGATATTGCCAAAAATCCCAATGCAGAAGCGCTGTTTTTTTGGCATGAGCTGGAGCGTCAAATTCGTATCAGTGGCAAGGTTACTAAAATAGACGCTGATAAGTCTGCCGCTTATTTCCAAAAACGTCCCCATGACAGCCAAGTGGGGGCGTGGGTGAGTCAACCGCAAAGCGGGGAAGTGGCCAATCGTGAAGTCATGCAACAAACGTTTGAAGAATTACAAGCAGAGTATCCAGAGAATACGCCAGTCCCAACCCCTACATTTTGGGGTGGCTATGAGGTCACAATTGAAAAAATAGAATTTTGGCAAGGCCGTGCCAATCGTATGCACGACCGTATTGTTTATACACAAGACAGCAATAATAGTGAGAGCGTAGTAAATTGGGCAACCAAACGCCTGCTACCATAACGGTTAGAGGGTTTTAAAGACAGATAAAAGCCACTGTAAATACCTGTGTAACTGGATTTGCAGTGGCTTTTTTATGCTAATTTTTTGCTGTCGCATTGGTGTCGACGGCAGCTGAAACTGACATACCGGGACGCAACCGGGCAAGCCCAGGCTGATCTGGGTCTAAGTCGATTCGTACCGGAATACGTTGAGCTATTTTTATATAGTTACCTGTCGCAGGATTGGCTGCGCCTGCACTAAACTCACTGCCGGTTGCTGGTGAGATATTACTGACATGGCCACTGAACGCCGCACCGCCAAGCGCATCTACATGAATGGTGGCCGGTTCACCAACTGCCATGTTTGCTATCTGAGTTTCTTTAAAATTTGCAATAATCCAGACGCCTTTTGGTACGATATACATCAGTTGGGTACCGGCGTTAACGTATTGGCCCTCTTTGACACTTACTTGGCTCAATTGGCCCGATTCAGGTGCTGTGATGATGGTATTGGCTACGTTAATCTGTGCTTGCTTCACACCTGCTTGAGCACTTTTGATATTTGCATCCAAAGAAGAGCGGTTGCCACTGGTTTTTTCGCGGTTTTCACGAGCAGCTTGTAAATTGGCTTCCGCCTGTTGCACGCTCGCTTGTGCCTGAGCGAGTTGTGCCTTGGTGTGAGCGACTTCTGCTTTTGATACGGCACCGATGGCATCTAAACCTTGGTAGCGCTCCACGTCTGCGCGCGCACTGTCCACACTGATTTTAGCGCTGTATAAATCCGCTTCTCGTGCTTCGATTTGCGCTTGGCTGGTTTGTGTGTCTTGCGCGTTACTGGAGCGGTTGGTAACCGCAACCTCTGTATTGGCTTGCGCTTGCTCAAGCTGTTGCTGGAAGGTCCGATCGTCTATTTTTATCAGTAGATCACCTGCTTTGACACTAGCAAAGTCTTGCACGGCGACTTCGGTCACGTAACCCGACACTTGCGGGCTAATAATAGTCGTTTGACCTTTAACAAAGGCATTATCCGTTTGCTGTACCGTGGGGGTAAAAGGAGGTAATTTCCATGCGTATAAAATCAGCGCCACCCCAATGACAATCAACAAAATCAACAGTCCTAAATTTAAATAAGATTTTTTCTTAGGCGACCAACCCGTCGTATCCGCGATTGGTTCTTTTGGGGGCATCGGCGGCTCATGGCTGTCTACAGAGCGCTCTACAGGTGAGGAGGTTGGAGGCTCAGAAGCTGTGTCTAACTCTGGTGTGTCTGGTCTATTTTGCGTAGCGTTTACAGCAGTAACCGATGGGTTGGTATCGGATTCTGTGTCTTTAGCGGGAGCACCAGCTGACGTCTGAGGTGTTTTGTTAAGCTCACTGGATTTTTCTTGGCTCATGACGCGTTCCTAAATTTTGAATATACAGATACTAAAAGTATTTTAATGGCTACTTAAATGGCGCGAATGTTGTCAGATCAATGAACCCGATTACTTCGATTCACGCATTTTTGCAATAATCGCCAGTTCTTTGGCAAGTGGGTTACGCTTATGATAGCGATTATAAAAATAATTTATCAACAAAATTACCGTAACGCCGGTGGCAACACTGGCCATAAGGACGAATAAGTCGCTATATGCCGCGACAGTTGCTTGACGCTGAACGCCTTGCAACACTTGCCCCATCGCAGTCACGTTTGCTTGTGCTGTGTCTGTGGTTTGACTGGATAATGTCAGGCGAGCACCTGATACTTGGGCACTGAATGCCGGATTACCTAAATTGAGTGAGCTGACCATATCTGCATAGTGCACTTGCGTACGAATCGTAGTAAAGGCTTGGATGGCAGCTGCGCCTGCTAGCCCGCCAACCGTCTGCGAGATCCCAAAAATCACTGAAAAACTAATAATATAGGCAGGGCCGTTGGCAATAGCGCGAAACATGCCCTCAAAAACCATTGGGCCCATAAAGTAAACAGCAGCAAAAGCAATGAGGAATTGGCTGAGATAAAACGTGGTAGGGGCTGAATTTACAGAGACGCCTGTATCCAACCAAGCACCGATGGCAATCAGTGCCACTGCAAAAATCACGGGTCGGCGCAAATCCATGGCATTGGTGCTAAAAATACTGGTGATCAGTGCCAGCACACTGGCGGCTAAGATGATGGCGTAAAAGTTTATCAGTTGATCATTAGTATAACCAAGGTTAGCAAGTAGGCCGGCCGCGCCGACATTTTGTTCAGAGAGCAAGATACGCATGACAGCGCCTGTGACCGTAAAAGCGATGATATTGCGGCTACGCATCCAGCGGACTTGTAACATCGGATTTTTGCGGTGTGTCTCAATCCATAAGGCGATGCCAATCGCAGCGATGGCAATGATTAGTGGGTAGCTCAGCCAAGGTGTCGTCCACCATACAATCCTACCTTGTACCAAAAACACAGCCAGTGCGGCAAGCCCACCTGCAAAAAAAGTAAAGCTTAGAAAATCAAGTTTTTCAAACACTTTTTCCGTATTGCCTGGTGGTAGCTCCAAAAGGTTGATCAGTCCAAAGCAAATGAGCACCAAACCAAACTCAAATAAAAATAAATTTTCTAGCTGACCATCGACAGCCAAGTAGGGTGAGATAATCCGTGATAAAGGGATACCAAACTGTACTAAGCCAAATCCTAAAATCAAACCACTGATACGTTTGGCGGCGGGCATGCCTTGCAAACAATAGAAAATCGCGAGTACGGTCATGGCGCTAGCCACCATGCCACTCAATCCTCTAGCAATGATCTCTAAATAGTAAGGATCAATTCTGATACCGGTGGTATTTAACAGATGGCTACTGACCAGCCACTGTAAACTGGTGGCAACTAACAGAAAAAACAGCGTGATTTTACTAAAGAGTGACATGCCAAATTGCTGGCGAATTTTGTATAGCAGCACTGTAATACAAGCGTTGGTCATATTGTAGGCGACGGAGATCCAACCGCCCTCTAACGGCGTTAGGCCAAGTTCTCCTTGGATTTGAGTCAGATTGGCGACCAAGAGACCATTTTGGAAGCTGGCGGTGATGCCAATAAAAATACCAATCAGTAAATAAAATACTTTACGGCGTGCAGGGTGGTCAGGGTTGGCAGGGGAACCCACCATAAACGGTTGTTCATGGGGTTTAAATTGGTATTCATGACTCATGAGCGTACGATAATAGTTTTTGTAGGAAGGTAGAGAGACATAAAAAATATTCCAGACGAAAATAGAGCCAGTTGGACTGGTACTCATTGAGCTTAGTGCGATTGAACACCGATAAAACTAAAAAAACGATCTAAGAAAAGCGTGGAAAATTTTATCATAATTATCTTTTGGCTTTTGTCACATACACGTAATTTGTGGCTGAACTCGAAGCTTGATGGTCTTGTCATGACTTGGGGTAAGTGCGAATGGCACCGTTACTGGTAGGCTGTCAGATTAAATAAAGTTTTTAAACACATTTTTAGTCTGCCAACACAGAAGGTAACCCAGGGATCAAGCAAACAGAAAAAACAGCTCTTTTCAGAGCTGTTTTTTCTACACTAAATAATTGCTCGGTCATTGAAAAACAATGCCAAAATGTCAAATTGATTGATCGTAATTTGCTTCTAAACGCATGGTGCGCTGAAAACTATCGCGACTAGCCAGTTGTAACGCATACTGCTTAACATAAGGATAGTCCTCTAATGCACCGCGTTTGGCAAGCATGATTAAGTCAAACGACAGCATAAAATCAGCGCCGCTTAGCTTGTGATCAACAATAAAGGACTTACCTGCAACCTCTGTGTTTAAATAGCTTAACAGCTTGTGTTTTTCCTGACAGATACAATCGTTCAAAAATTCATTGTCGTCCACACCCGCTTTTTTAGTAAATTGCTCAACTGATAAAGGTAACATCAGTGAGCTTTCAGCGAAATGCAGCCACTGTAAATAACGCCCATATGCCGCACTGTCTGTAGCAGGGCGTAAGCGCTCTGATGCAAACCGTTCAATCAATAGCTCAGTGATCGCACCTGACTCAGCATAAAGTTGGCCATCCATTTCGATAACCGGAGACTTACCGAGTGGATGTACTGCCTTTAGAGAGTCTGGTGCTAAATGGGTCTTGGCGTCACGTTGATGACTGACGATCTCATAAGGCACGCCTAGCTCTTCTAAAAGCCATAAAACACGTAACGATCGTGATTGGTTAAGATGATGTAAGCGAATCATGATACTAACCTTTTGGTGTGGACGGCTCTATGAATCTTTGAAATACATTAACCGTTAAGCTTGGTTATCAAACGTTTAGCCGCTTCTTCTGATGACGCTGGGTTTTGACCAGTAATGAGCAAACCATCTTCTACGACAAATGATTCCCAATCAGCAGCTTTTTCATAATTACCGCCATTGGCTTTTAGGGCATCTTCTACTAAGAACGGCACAACGTCGGTAAGACCAACGGCTTCTTCCTCTGAATTGGTAAAGCCCGTCACTGTCTTTCCTTTGACCAAATACTCCCCATCAATTTTGACATTTTTGAGAACAGCAGGAGAGTGACAGACAAAGGCCACAGGCTTGTCTTGCTTCACAAAAGTCTCGATCAGGTTGATAGAGTTTTTATCCACTGCCAAATCCCATAGTGGGCCATGACCACCCGGATAAAAAACCGAATCAAAGTCTTCCGCTTTCACATCAGCAAGCTTTTTGGTATGGGCCAAATGCTCCTGAGCTTCTTTATCGTCTTTAAAGCGCTTCGTGTCTTTGGTTTGCGTGTCTTCAGTATCGCTACTAGGATCTAGAGGTGGCTGACCACCAGCAGGAGAGGCAAGGGTTACATTGACGCCAGCATCCAGAAAAGCGTAGTAAGGGGCGGCAAATTCTTCTAACCAAAAACCCGTTTTTTTACCCGTATCACCTAAACGATCGTGAGAAGTTAGTACCATTAAAATATTCATAATTATCCTTATTTGTTATTGGGTTCAATCAACATAAATCATTAACAGTCACGCTCATTGCTTAAGTCATCAATGAAACGCATTAACATAAGCCCATGAAAACGTTATCGGTATGAGTGCTGACTGACTGTTAACGGTTAATCACATTCGTATATTAGTATTCGTGCTGCGATAGTAATTTTCAGTAGTAGTATTAGCCATTTATGTTGTTAAGTGGTTATTGACTACGCTTCAGTTATTTTTCACCAACCAATTTTGATTAATGAATGTCAGCGACTTTCACCACTGTCTTACCAAAGTTGTCGCCATTGAGCATACGAACAAAGGCATCAGGTGCGTTATCTAAGCCTTCAGCTATGTATTCTTTGGTTTTGACCTCACCGGTCTCGACCCACTTACTCATGGTTTTTAGGAATTCAGGGAAGTGATCGCCATACTCTTCAAAAATGATAAACCCTTTGATGGTTAATCGCTGGCTTAAAACCAGACCCGTCAACACACTTAAACGATCTTTACCGTCAGGCAGCTCAGTCGCATTGTACTGTGCGACAAGACCACAGACTGGGATACGAGCATGCGCATTCAAGAGGGGCATGACAGCATCAAATACCTTGCCGCCCACATTTTCGTAGTAGATGTCGACACCATCTGGGCAAGCCGCTTTTAGCTGCTCGGCAAAGTCATCGGCTTTATGATCGATACAAGCGTCAAAGCCAAGCTCATTAACCGCAAAGTCGCATTTTTCTTTGCCCCCTGCGACACCCACAGTACGTAAGCCATACTGATTACCGACTTGTCCGACGGTAGCACCGACTGGACCGGTAGCGGCAGCGACGACTAAGGTTTCGCCTTTTTTCGGCTTGCCAATATCGGTTAACCCCATGTATCCAGTAAAGCCTGGCATACCTAATACACCCAGACCATAAGAGGGGTTGGCCATCTCTTTATCAAGCTTTAGGACGCCTTCGCCATCACTGACACTATAGTCCTGCCAGCCTGAGTTTGAGACGACTAGGTCGCCCACGGCAAATTTATCAATATTGGACTCAACGACTTGGGCCACCGTACCGCCCATCATGACATCACCCACTTCTAATGGTTCTGCATAGCTCTTCGCCGCACTCATACGCCCGCGCATGTATGGATCTAACGATAAATACACTGTCCGCAGGAGCATCTGGTTGTCGTTTGGCGTTGGGATGTCGCTGGTGATCATGTCAAAATTTTCTGCTTTTGGCTCACCTGTTGGGCGGCTGGCAAGTTTGATTTGACGGTTTGTTTTTTGGTTTTGTTGTTTATCAAAACTCATAATAAGATTCCTTTTTAGTTATTGGTTTTTAGGTTTTTATTTTGCATGGCGTAGTTACTCTGTAGAGAGTAACTACTATAAATAGCATAACGATATGTAGTGTTTATTACGCAGATGTTACGGCTTAAGACGCTTTGCTGTTAACGGCACGTTGCAGGATACGGCGTGATACGGTTAAGTCATTGTTACCGTGTTCACCCAGTTTCACCATTTTGTGGGCGTCAAGTTGCTTAATAATGGGATCTATCGCAGCTTCGGTGAGATCCGCATCTGCTAAGCTGACGGGCAAGCCAAGGTCACGGAAGAAGTTTTCGGTATAAACAATGGCCGTCTCGATAGTAGCATCGTCGTCTTGCTGCTTATCGGTCAGGTTCCAAACGTTTCTTGCATACTGTAGCAGCTTTTCTTTTTTACTGGCTTTAAGCTCACGCATCACTGACGGGAGTAAGATGGTCAATGTGCGCGCATGATCGATACTATGAAGCGACGTCAGCTCATGACCAATCATATGTGTCGTCCAGTCTTGTGGTACGCCTGTACCGATTAGACCATTGAGAGCCATCGTCGCTGTCCACATAATGTTCTTACGTGTCTCTAAGTTTTCTGGATCTTGTGCAACCGCTTGACCTTCGTCAATGAGGATTTTGAGTAAGCTTTCAGCAAAGGCGTCTTGTACTTTTGCATTGACAGGATAGGTGAGGTATTGCTCCATTACATGAACAAAAGCATCTGCCACCCCATTCATCACTTGACGTTCAGGTAGGGTTAACGTTTTGACTGGGTCTAAAATCGAGAACTTAGGGAAGGCAAGTGGGTTGCCAAATGGCAGTTTTGCTTGGCGTTCACTATAGTTGATGACACCACCTGAGTTCATCTCAGAACCAGTAGCAGGAATGGTCAGAACAGCACCCAAATCGACAGCCGAGTCGAGATTTTTACAATAACCGGTCAGGGCGTCCCAGGCTTGCTCACGTGAGACAGTCCCATCCGCTTCGGTCAGTGAAGATACCAGTGCGACAAACTTACTGCCGTCAATGACTGAGCCACCGCCGACTGCCAATATAAAGTCAATATTGTGCTCATTGACCATGTCAGCTGCTTTTAAGAGGGTAGTAAATTCTGGATTGGCTTCGATACCACCAAACTCAAATACGGTGCGTGTACCGCTTGCTGCTAGGGCTTCTTTTACTTCATCTAGCGTACCTGTGCGCTGTGCTGAACCGCCACCATAAGTAATAAGCACGCGTGCCTCAGTAGGCACCAATTCTGATAATTGGGTGATTTGGCCTTCGCCAAAGACGATACGGACAGGATTGTAATATTGGAAATTGTTCATAGTATTCCTAAATGGTAGATCATTAATAAATGTATAGATTGTAAACGTATGGGTTGCAAAGATGTCGGACGCATGATGTTAAACCGCTCGCTTTTGCACGGAGGGCATTGTACATTAAATAGACCAGTCGTCTAGTTATTTTTACAAAACTCTCTTATAACTTGCTTAGTCTCGTTTATAAGTGAGTTTGCATCAATAGTGGTGTTGCATTTAGGAGGCTAGCGCCCCAACTGTGACGTGGTCATTTGCCATACTTCTGCCAATGGTGTGTTGGTTTGACTGATTTTGGCGATTAAGCTGGCACCAAGCCACGCAAAGTACCAACGTTTGGCTATGCTTTCAGCAGAGATGTTGTCAGGCTGCGGTACTGAGTTGTCCGTCCAGCCTGCTTTGATGTGATCAGCAAGCCAAGTGATGGTTTGTTGATAACCCGCGTTTAGGGTGATACGCATGGGTTCCGACATATCTGCCACCTCAGCGCTAAGCTTAACGACTAAGCATTTATCATAATCACAGCCATTTTGCTGAGTGTCATACCAGTTCTGAAAATAGTCATAAAGCTTTTGCTGAGCGCTGACATCTCGCTGAGCGATGGTGTTTAGACGTGCCTTGTAGTTGGCAAAATAGTTGCTAATAAGGGCTTCGCCAAAGGCTTCCTTGGAGGCAAAGTAATGGTAAAAAGAACCTTTAGGGACGCCTGCTGTGTCTAGTATCTGCTTGATACCGACAGCAGTAAAGCCTTTTTTGGCGATCAGTTGATAGCCTGTTTCTAGCAAATGAGTTTTGGTATCTAGTGGAATTTTGGTTGCGTTAGCAGACATAGTAGTCATGTTCTCCTAGAGTTTTTGCAAGTTTTTTGAATAGCGTATGGGGTAGCATATTGATAAATGTCATGAACGGCCACTTATTATACGTTTTATGATTGTTCTTATATTTTTTATTCAAGCTTTTGGCACTTATTGTCGATGGCTGTGTGACGACGTTACGTTTTTTCTACAATATGGCATGAGGAAATATTCTCATTGTAAGATCATCTATGTTAGCATTAGACCAGTCGTCTAGCAAGTTTTGGTTTGCTACACGTGATGAAGAGTAGTAAGTTAGGTAATGAAAAAGATAAATAATCAAATAGGCCTAATGACACCAATTATTATTTTCTCTCTTAATTTGCTAGCTGTATAGCTTTACTTAAAATTGCAATGACCCTCATAAAATAACTAAGGATAATTATGTCAACCAATAACAATAGTACAATAACCAATGCGTACAGTGATTTTCATCTCCAGTACATTGCCGGTAAGTGGCAGGCTGGCCAAGATGATCGCGTCAACAGTGACAGCAACCCTTATAGTGGTGATACCCTTGTAGACATTCAGCAAGCCACGGATAAGCAGCTGAATGAAGCCTATCAAGCGGCAAGCGCTGCCCAAACAGAATGGGCACAACAAACCCCAGCTGAGCGTGCTGCTGTGATGTATAACGTCGTCAATATTTTAGATAAGCGTCAAGAGGAAATCGTCGATTGGCTTGTCAAAGAGTCGGGCAGCACTCGTATCAAAGCGATGGTGGAATTCGGCAGTGCGCGGGCGATTACCCTTGAGGCGGCAACTTTTCCGAACCGTGTGCATGGTGAGATTCGCCCGTCTAATACGCCCGGCAAAGAAAACTTTGTTTACCGTGAGCCAATTGGCGTGGTAGCCGTTATTAGTCCATGGAATTTCCCACTGCATCTGACGCAGCGTTCTATTGCGCCAGCGTTAGCGCTTGGTAATGCTGTGGTGTTAAAGCCTGCGAGTGACACGCCTATTACGGGCGGTTTATTGCTCGCAAAAATATTTGAAGAAGCGGGTCTGCCAAAAGGACTGCTAAATGTGGTGGTTGGGGCGGGCAGAGAGATTGGTGATGCCATCGTGACTCATGATATCCCGAGTTTGGTGTCGTTCACCGGTTCAACCTCAGTGGGCAAACGTATTGGCGAGTTGGCCAATGGCGGCGATTATATAAAACAAGTGGCGCTTGAGTTGGGTGGTAATAGCCCATTTGTCGTTTTGAAGGATGCTGATATCGAACAAGCGGTTAAGGCGGCAGCTTTTGGTAAGTTCTTGCACCAAGGTCAAATCTGTATCGCTATCAACCGTATTATCGTGGAAGATGAGATTTATGATGATTTTGTAGAGCGCTTTGTGGCTCATGTTAAGACACTAAACGTCGGTGATCCCAGTAAAAAAGAAACAGCAGTTGGCCCCATCATTAACACAAAACAGGTTGAGTCGCTTAAAGAAAAGATTGCCAAAGCCCAAGAAAAAGGGGCTAACATGGTATTGAGCGGTGATATTAAAGGTCAAGTCGTACCACCGCACATCTTTACCGAAGTGACGCGCGATATGGATTTATCACGTAATGAAGTATTTGGGCCACTGGTCGGTATCATCCGTGCTAAAAATGAAGACGAAGCGCTATCGATAGCCAATGATTCAATGTATGGTCTCTCTAGTGCGGTCTTTACGGCAGACATGCAAAAAGGTCTACGCTTTGCTCGCGGTATCAGAGCGGGTATGACCCACATTAATGACATCTCGGTGAATGACGAAAGCAATGTGCCATTTGGTGGTGAGAAAAACTCAGGTATTGGCCGTTTCAATGGGGAATGGGTACTCGAGGAATTTACCAGAACGCATTGGATATCCATGCAGAATACGCCGCGTGACTATCCGTTCTAAACGTTTTAAATCAAGCTTCTACTAAAAAGACTGCTCTTGTGGCAGTCTTTTTATTGGGTACATGTCAATAATGCCAGTTGCTGCGATGATTTCCTACCTAGCATGAAACCCTAATAAACCCTCAATTTCTTCCATCGTCATCCGCCTGACGAGTGCTTGCTCCTCTACTGACAAACGATTGGTATGTTCTTTTATCATTGTATGGATGCTACGAGCGATTTCGGAGGTCGTGGCGTAATACATTTGCGGTTGTTCTTTGGTCAGAGTCATCAAAAATCGATTGATGATTTGACGCTTTTCGTCTGATGCGTTTTGTTCAGTCATATAGTTCTCCTAAAGATAATCCATTTAAGCAGTCAGGCCCATGAGAGTCAATGAGTGTCATGAAAATGATGATAAATACGGTAGGATTGATACAGGTGGTCATTGTATGTTTTATAACATTCATTTAAAATGAATCTATAAGATGGATTTTACTCATATGTTCATAAGAAGGCCACTATGCACTCTATTGATTTGCCCAGCAAACCGCCAACCTCTCCGCATCCTATTCTTAATCTGAGCTTTCGTATATTTTTTAGTGCCGCCGCGTTGTTTGCGGTGGTTACGATGGTGCTATGGGCTTTTGTTTTTACTGGTCATACGGCCATCAACGCCCAAGTATTAAACCCGCTCTACTGGCACGGTCATGAGATGATTTATGGTTATGCACTAGCAGTAGTTGCCGGATTTTTGCTGACAGCGGTAAAGACGTGGACAGGGGTTATGATGCCCTATGGTTATAAGTTACTGGGTATCTTTAGTTGTTGGTTGTTGGCGCGTCTGAGCTGGTTGGCTTTTGGGCTGGGGATGACAATTGCGGGCAGTAGTGTATCGTGGTTATATGTTGGCGCAGTGTTTGATTTGTTGTTTATCGGTCTGATGGCGTTTTCGGTTTGCCGAGCAGTGCTACAAGTAAAGCAATATAAGCAACTGGGTATTTTGGCAAAGCTCGTGCTGCTCACCGTGGGTAATGGTCTGTGCTATTGGGGCATTGTCAAGGCAGACATGAGTATGACCAAAATTGGGATATACGTGGGTTTTTATTTAATTATTGGGTTGGTGCTAACCATTGGTAGGCGCGTGGTGCCGTTCTTTATTGAGCGTGGACTTAGCGGGATTAGTACTGAAGGCGAAAAACAAACCGTGACTTTACGAAATAGTAAGGCGCAAGATATCGCAAGTCTACTGTTCTTTTTAGCATTTTTTATCGTGGATTTATTTTACCCTAATAAGTACTTGCTTACCCTCACGGCGCTTGGGGTCGCAGTGGTCAATACGGTCCGTTTAGTCGGTTGGTATCATCATGGTATTTGGCAAAAGCCACTGCTTTGGTCGTTATATGTCGCGTTTTTGGGAATGTGTCTGAGTTTTTTGTTGTACGCGTTGCAGCCGTGGTTAGGATATAATCACAACATTGCTATGCATGGGCTAGCTATTACTGGCATTGGCATGATCACGGTCGCAATGATGACGCGGGTATCCCTTGGGCATACTGGACGTAGCATCCATCAGCCGCCCAAAATGGTAAAATATATGTATGGTCTGATGGTGCTGGTATTTATCAGTCGGGTACTGTTGCCGCTGGCTGATATGAGCCATTACTTATTATGGATTATGGTCGCTCAAAGTGCGTGGATTGCCTGTTTCGTGCTATTTTGCATCAGCTACCTACCGATGCTGGCACGTCCTAGACCTGATGGGTTGTTTGGGTAGATCAGGTTGAGTACCCATTCTACCATCCCGAGCCCACAGATAACGTTGCTGGTTGACACCTTAAATTTTTGGAAAAAGTGTAACGTTTTAGGACTAAAAATTAGGCAGAGACAGTTGCTTTAAGACAGTGACATTAAAAAGGAGCGCAAATGAATGCGATTGACCAATTATAGCGATTATGCACTGCGCTCATTGATTTACTTAGCAGTGAGACCGGAGCCACCATTATTGGCAAATATCAGCGATATTGCGAACAGTTATGGTATCTCTAAAAGCCATTTGACCAAAATTATTCATCAATTGGGACAGCTGGGTTATATAGAAAGTGTGCGTGGTAAAAATGGTGGTATTCGGTTGGCGCGCGCGCCTAAAGAAATCAATTTGGGCGTATTAATCAAACAGATAGAGCCTGACTTTGACTTGGTAGAGTGTTTTGCGACACCCATAAGCAGTGACGACAGGCACCCTCGTTCGACTGGACTACCCATCACCCTTATCGATGAAACCGTAGAGCGCTCGCCAGGCTGCGTCATTAGCCCAGTGTGTCAACTTAAAAGCGTATTTTTTGAGGCATTAACCGCCTTTATTAACGTTTTGGAACGCTATACATTGGCGGATGTCATTAATAATGAAGAGGAGTTGGCGACGTTGTTATTTCGATAGCGTCATCATCGGTAATGGCATGGCCAGTGCTAACAGTAGGGCTACCGAGATGGTAGCCCTGTTTTTTTATACATTTTCGAACTATGCGGTTGATTACGTGTTTTCTAGCTTTGGCCGAGCTTTATCAATTGCTTTTAACAGCGCTTTTTCAAACTCACCTTCGTTAAAGGTAACCAAATAAGAATGGGCGGCGCAAAAATTGCGAACCTCGCGCCATTCGTGCGCAAGATTGCTTGCCCAGTCGCAATACTGCTTACCCGCATTTGGCTCATTTTTGAGTGCTTTTTTGGTGGTAGGATGTAGTATCAGTTCAGGGAGTACCGCTTCTAGTAATTTCATCGGCGGACTCATAAAGGTGTCATCCACATGTAAGCTTTTGCTAGCAGGGTGATAGGCCAATAAGGAGCCAGCATGAATCATCTCGTTAGGCGAGATATAGTAAATGCCTTGTGACATCGAAAACTGCAGCTCAGAATAGCGTTTAGCGACCGCTTCGCTTTCGACCAAATCCTCAGCCCATTTCACTTCTGGAACTTGCTGATGATGGCGACGACTGCCATAAAAAATCGCTTGCGGGAAATCCTCTGCCATTTGTGCACAGTGTACGGTATGAAAAGGGTGGACATTAAGCACTGCTTCAACCTCTTGTCCATTATTGGTCAGTGCCATCACCTCATCGCGAACCTCATCCGTTAGAGCATAACTGTCTAGAAAGATAAAGCGCCCTGAATCTAGCTTTACCAGTGAGCATTGTGTGCCAATGTTTAGAACACCGCCTAGGCGAAATGAGCCGCGTATATTCCAAAATCCGTTGCCTAAATCGTGTATTTTATCTGACATTCATCTTTCTCCTTATTTTTTACAAATAGTTTAAAAATTTTAAAAACCATCACTTAAAGTATGAGTGTTTTTGAAATTTAATGGTTTCATTAGCGTCTGGTTTTACTTAAATTATTGCCTTTATAGCTTATAACGATTGCAGTTCAGATTGAGCGGTTGCAACGGCAGACAACAGCGCTGCTTCAAATTCCCCTTTGCCGAACTCAACCAAACCGGAGTGGGCACCGCAAAAATAGTGCGTGTCACGCCATTGGTGAGCCAGTGCGGTGGCCCAAGCGCAATACTGCTCACCTGCATTTTTCACATCTTTAAAGGCTTGTTTGGTCGTTGGGTGCAGGCCTAAAGTAGGTTGGAGGGCATTAAATAGCTTAGAAGGCGGTATCTCAAACGTGTCATCGACGTAGATACTTTGGCTGGCAGGGTGATAGACCAGTAAAGAGCCTGCGTGGATATTTTCATCGGGCGAGATGTAGTAAATGCCCTTAGGCAGAGAAAATTTAAGTTCAGTATAGCGCGCCGCGACAGTGGCGCTTTCGACGACGTCCTTTGCCCAATGTACTTCTGGCACTTGCTGATGATGGCGACGACTACCATAAAAAAGCGCTTGCGGGAAATCTTTTGCCATTTGCGCACAGTGAACGGTGTGAAAAGGATGGACGTTTAACACGGCTTCGACATCTTTACCATCGTTGGTCAAACCCATTACTTGTTCACGCACATCCCCTGTCAGTGTATAGCTGTCTAAGAAAATAAATCGTCCTGAGGCCAGTTTTATCAAAGCCGATTGTACACCTATATCAAGCACGCCATTTTTGATAAACGAGCCCCGTATACTCCAAAACCCTTTGCCTAAATCATGAATCTCATCATCCATAGATTTCTTCCTTAATATTTATAATTTTTGTATTCTTGGATTATTTAGTTATAGGCAGTTCAAAATAAAATCGATACCTCAATAGCTACAGGCGACTGGAATAATTTTTCCTTGCTTGCTGCTAACACAGAGGCTGCGAAAAAGTTATTCCAGTCGCTTTATACCCCTTTGTAAATGAGTCGACTCTATTAGTATGGCCTATTAATGTGTGGCACTTAATGAGTATGGTTTTTTGAGGCGGAAAAGTCTGTAATAAAAAAGAGAGAAGCAATGTAGATGTGTAAAAATACAAAAGAGTTGTTAGGGAAATGTCACTAATCTCTATGCAAGAGGGTGAGGGGAGGTTATTCATAACAGCCATACGGGTACAGTGAGGGCGAAAGAAAAGCAACACACGGAAACCTGTGTTTACTATGTGATGTGATAATATAAAGTACTCAGCGTTCTATCGCGAGTTTTGGCTCTATTTTGACGCTCAGCCCAGTTACCATTGTTCCATTTCTATCACCTAGCCTACCTAGCCTTCGCTAAAAAAGCTCCTAACACAGTCAGCACTATTTTGAATCATATAAATAAAAGCAAAGATCACAAACAAACAAACCCCAATAATCAAGATCCCAGCACAAAGACGCCCGCCAGTGCCGCGGATCAGCTGCCGTTTTACTCACCTTCGTGGGTGCTGAAGTTGACGATTGGCTTGATTGGAATGTTTGCTTTTTTGCAGGTGTATTCTATTCAGGCAATTTTGCCCGTATTGATGTTGGATTTGTCAGCAAGCGAGGTACAAGCAGGCATGGTGGTGGGTGCAACCGTGCTGGCGATTGCTATTATGTCACCGTTTTTGGGTATGTTGTCCGATGCGGTCGGACGCAAATCGTTTATCGTCGGTGCTTTATTGTTTTTGGCCATACCTACTGCCTTGATTGCGCAAAGCCCAAGTATCGGATGGATGGGGATGTGGCGCTTTATGCAAGGACTATCGGTACCGGGTATTACCGTAGTGACAATTGCTTACATCGGTGAGGAGTTTGAGGGACGAGCGGTGACAGAGCTGATGTCGTTTTATGTGTCAGGGTCGGTGCTTGGTGGCTTTATGGGACGATTTTTGCTTGGGCATTTGCATGAGCTGATCGGCTGGCGCTCTGGTTATTATGTGATGGCGGCTATGACGCTCATAGGCGCACTCTGGGTCTTTAAGATGCTCCCCTCATCGCGTCACTTTGTGGCCAATCCAAACTTTCGCTCAGCGATACAGACCCTAGGTGAGCATCTGACCAATCGCTATGTGGTGACTGCCTGTCTGCTTGGTGCCTGTGTATTGTTTTCATTAGTCGGCTGTTTTACTTTTATCAATTTGCATCTGGCTAAGTCGCCATATAATTTGAGTACGGGCGCGCTTGCCAATATTTTTGCGGTGTACTTGATAGGGGTTATTATTACGCCATTATCCACCACACTGCTACGTCGATTTGGGTCGGCGCGTACAGTTCGAGCCGCTGTCCTTATTTCTATCACTGGGGTGCTGTTGACCTTGGTTATGCCATTATGGGGTGTGGTGATAGGGCTGGCTATCATGTCTACAGGGGTGTTTATTACGCAATCGGCAACCATCAGCTATATCGCGGTGAATGTTAAGAAAGGGCGCTCACTGGCGTCTGGATTATATTATATGGGTTATTACGCGGGAGGTACGTTAGGGGCGTGGCTGTGCGGCATAGTATATGCACGGGGACAGTGGTCGCTTACGGTATGGTTGCTACTATTCGTACAGGTCTTGGCGTTGTTGATTGCCAGCTTTGGCATGGTGAAGACCAAATCACGCACTGCTTAATCTGCTTTTAAAAAGCAAGCGATAGGTTTGGTAGTACTCACTTGCCGCTTTACATATAAGCACTTTTTTTTTACTATCAATGAAAAGGCGATTGATTTTATTGTTAGCACCAGCAGCCCTCTGCTTGCAGAATAGGTAGAGGTTCGTAACAACACTGGCTCAGCAGTATGTGGCTACTGTCTTATAACAACCAGTTATCGTTAAGTACAACTACAAAGAACGCATCTATATGACCCACAAGGAAGTCAAACCTATGTCAAATACTTACCAAAGTGCCCCGTCTGCCTATGATTATCCATTATTGGTCAAGCAGTTATTAAACCGAGCCAAGACGGTATCGCAAGAGCAAGAAATTGTTTACGCTGACAAAAAGCGTTTTACTTATAAGGATCTGTTTAATCGTATTAATCGCTTAGCCAATGTCTTAGCAGATTTGAAGCTTGACGCTGGTGATGTGGTGGCCGTGATGGACTGGGATAGCCATCGTTATCTTGAGTCTTATTTTGCCGTACCAATGTCAGAGTACATCTTGCAGACGGTTAACATTCGTCTGTCACCAGAAAAGATCCTTTATACCATCAATCATGCGAAGCCTAAAGTGTTGTTGCTCAACTCTGAGTTTGCGCCTTTGGTCAAAGATTATCAGTTTGAAAACTCTAGCATTGAGCATATCATTTGGCTAGATGACAATGGGGTGACGTTCGAAGGTGTCTTCGGCGGTAACCAAAACCGCGTAACGGGTGAGTATGAAGCGTTACTAGAAGCGGCTGAAAGTGAGTTTGACTTTCCAGAGTTTGATGAAAACACCATTGCAACCACCTTTTATACCTCAGGCACGACCGGCGATCCCAAAGGGGTGTTCTTTAGTCACCGCCAATTGGTATTACACAGCCTAACAGAAGCGGCTACCCTTGGTATGTTACCGAATAAACAAGGGGTTAGTTATGGTGATGTCTATATGCCAATGACCCCGATGTTTCATGTCCATGCATGGGGCTTTCCATTTACCGCCACGATGGTTGGTCTGAAACAAGTCTATCCCGGCCGTTATGCGCCCGACGCTTTGATGGATTTGATTATCAATGAAAAGGTGAGTATTACTCATTGTGTACCTACGATTTTGCAAATGGTACTCAAAGAAGCGCAAGATCGTGATGCCAGTTTTAATGGTCTCAAAATGATCATTGGTGGTTCAAGATTGACTGAAGGCTTGGCAAAAACGGCAATGGCTCAAGGTATCGAGGTTTATACCGGCTACGGTATGTCAGAGACAGCGCCCCTGATCAGCTTGACAGAATTTAGCCTAAATGAGCCTGAGATGACAGAGGATGAAGACATTGCTCGCCGCTGTATGACCGGTAAGCCTGTGCTAATGGTTGACGCTCAGGTATGGGGTGAGGGCAACCAACCAGTGGGCACAGGAGAAGACAATACGGGTGAGCTGGTATTGCGTGCCCCTTGGCTGACCCAAAGCTATTTGAAAAATGACGATGCAGGTAAGGAGCTATGGGAAAACGGTTACATGCACACCCAAGATATCGCCTATATACGTCCTGATGGGTATATTAGAATTACGGATCGTTTAAAAGACGTGATTAAATCCGGCGGTGAGTGGATTTCCTCATTAGAGATTGAAACGATTTTATCACTGCATCCAGCAGTGGCAGATGTGTCAGTGATTGGCGTTCGCGATAAGCAGTGGGGCGAGCGTCCACTAGCACTCATTGTCCTCAAGCCTGCTTGCCCAGACACCAGTGTTGATGATATTAAAGCCATTGCTGAAAAGGCAGTAGAGCGTGGTATGATTCCTAAATATGGCGTGCCGAGTCAGTTTAAGTTTGTCGATGATCTGCCAAAAACCTCGGTAGGCAAGCATGACAAAAAGGTCATGCGTGAGATGTATGCCAATCAGACCGAAGTGTAATGGTAGTAGCTGATAAAATGCGTGCATCAGTCAAAAGATTGGGTGGATGAACGCTTAATAGTTGACCTTTATGATTGGCTCTGCTACATTTTAAACCGATACACTATGTATCGGTTTTTTAATTCTGGCAAGGATGACCAGTAACTCATTAAACATTCTCTACTAAAATAACACTGCTTCAATAACATTGCCTCACACCTCGTTTACGCTAAGGACAGCTATTATGAGTGACCCAACCAAAAATCCAGTCTCTTCTCAAACAACAGACACGCCTAAATTCGCTGATATTTATCATAACTCAATTACGGATCGAGAGCAGTTTTGGGCCGAGCAAGCCAAGCGCATCTATTGGCACAAAGAGCCTGAGCAGATCCTTGATGATAGCAATTTACCTTTCGCGCAGTGGTTTGTCGGTGGCGAGACCAACCTTTGCTATAACTGTGTGGATCGGCATCTAGAAGAGCGCGCAGAGCAAGACGCCTTTATCTGGCTATCCTCAGAGATCAATCAAGAGTTAACAGAAACCTTCCCAGGCGTTGTTGATGCGTTTAAAGATTTGGGCAATAGCGTGGAGTTTTATACGGACTATGCCAAGCGTCGTCTGACCTATAATGATTTGTATAAAGAAGTGAATTATTTTGCCGATGTACTACAGCGTCATGGCATTGAGAAAGGTGATCGCGTCGTTATCTACATGCCGATGATTCTAGAAGCGGCTTACGCCATGCTAGCTTGTGCTCGTATTGGTGCGGTGCATTCGGTAGTGTTTGGGGGCTTTGCGGCACACAATTTGGCGATTCGCATGGATGACGCCGAAGCAAAAATGGTCATCACAGTGGATGCAGGTCTGCGCGGTGGTAAAGTCATCAACTATAAAAACTTGGTTAATCAAGGGGTTGCGCAGGCAAACGTAAAACCTGAGCATGTCCTCGTTGTGAATCGCGGCGTACTCCCATTTAAACCGCAAGATATTGATGTGGACTATGCCACCGAACGCCGCCGTAGTTGTGAGGCCAATGCCATTGTTGAGCCGGTATGGTTAGAGTCCAATACCCCATCTTACTTGCTCTACACCTCTGGTACGACGGGTACGCCAAAAGGGGTACAGCGTGATACGGGCGGGCACGCTGTCGCACTCACCACCTCAATGGACTACATCTATGATGGTAAAGCGGGCGAGACTTTTTGGGCGATATCAGATATCGGCTGGGCGGTCGGGCATTCTTATACGATCTATGCCCCATTGCTTGCGGGCATGACCAGTGTCATGTATGAAGGCTTGCCGCATCGTCCAAACCCGGGTATTTGGTGGCGGATTGTCGAGGCCAATAAAGTTAACATTTTGTTCACCGCCCCCACGGGCGTGCGTATGCTCAAAAAACAAGATGAGACGTGGATGACCCGCTATGACGTATCAAGCGTCAAGTCATTCTTTTTGGCAGGTGAACCGCTTGATGAGTCAACGGCCAATTGGCTCACCCAGCATTTAGGCGTGCCTATTTTAGATCATTATTGGCAAACAGAGTCCGGTTGGCCAATCTTAAGTAATACACCAAAATTTGACCACAAACCGCACAAACAAGGATCGCCAGGTTATCCGATGTATGGTTATGATGCACAGGTGATAAATGAAGAAACGGGCAAGGTTTGCGCGGCTGGTGAAAAAGGCCTACTAGCGATTAAAGCCCCACTACCACCCGGTTGCCTCACGACAGTGTGGCGTAACGATGAGCGTTTTATCAGTAGTTATTTTGGCCTGTTTGATGGTCAGCAGTATTCTACTTCAGATTATGCGGTGACTGATGAAGATGGCTACTTTTATATTTTGGGACGTACCGATGACGTGATTAACGTCGCTGGTCATCGAATCGGCACACAAGAGATTGAAGAGGCCATCAGCAGTCATCCCGAGATGGCAGAATGCGCCGTTGTGGGCATTCAAGATGAGCTAAAAGGTGAGTTGCCCATCGCTTTTTGTGTGTTAAAAGATCATGAACAAGTAGCGACAACCGAAAATCGCTTCCGCATTGAGCAACAAGTGGTTGGTGCGGTGGTTAAATCTCTGGGTGGTATTGCTCGGCCCGCGGCCATTTACTTCCCGCAAGCGCTGCCAAAGACCCGCTCTGGTAAAATTCTACGCCGAGCTATTCGTGCTTTGGCAGAAGATAAAGACACTGGCGATATGTCTACGCTTGATAATCCAGCAGCGATTGATGCCATCAAGCAGTCTATGAAAGACTACTAATTTTACGTCTCTTTTAGAACGAATTTTGATGGTGCAACGCCCATGCGAAACGAAAGCTCATGAAGACTCATGGGCTTTTTTATTTGTTAACGTCTTAGAGAAAATTTGTTTGATTGATCACCACATTGATCGCAACTTAAATAAAAGTTCGATAAAGCGCTTGACCCTAAAAATGATTTATTGTTATAGTCAATAACGATACAAATTAAATCATTTTAAAATTAAGTTTTATCGAGAAAAATTTATAGTTATTCGTCCCCTTTATGAATATAAAGACACCGTTAAACGGTAGTCTCGCAAACAAGATAAGGATATCTTATGCATCACGTCCAGCAGCTTATTAACGGCCAATTTACTCAATCGAATACCGATGAATGGATTGACATCACCGATCCCGCTACTCAAGAAGTCATCGCTAAAGTCCCACAAACGACGGACGATGAAATTAACCAAGCGGTTGCTGCCGCCCAAACAGCCTTTCAGACATGGCGCAAGACCCCTATTACCACGCGTGCTCGTATTTTTTTAAAGTATCAGACACTCATTCGTGAGCACATGGATGAGTTGGCAGAAATCTTGACCGCAGAGCAAGGTAAAACCATCGCTGATGCTCGCGGTGATGTGTTTCGTGGTTTGGAAGTCGTCGAACATGCAGCAGGCATCGCCAATTTGCAGATTGGTGATTTTGTAGAAAACGTCGCATCTGGTGTAGATACTTATAGTATCTGGCAGCCCCTAGGCGTTTGTGCTGGCATCACACCCTTTAATTTCCCAGCGATGATTCCACTATGGATGTTCCCCATGGCGATCGCCACCGGTAACACCTTTATCCTTAAGCCTTCTGAGCAAGACCCGATGGTTACCATGCGTTTGGTTGAATTAGCAATTGAAGCTGGCGTACCTGAAGGGGTGTTAAACGTGGTGCATGGTGGCAAAGCAACCGTCGATGCTATCTGTGATCATCCTGATATTAAAGCGGTATCATTTGTCGGCTCTACTGCCGTGGGTAAGCATGTTTATGAGCGCGCTAGTCAATCAGGCAAACGGGCTCAGTGTATGATGGGTGCCAAAAACCATGGCGTTATCTTGCCAGATGCCAACAAAGAGCAGACGCTCAACCAACTAGCCGGTGCCGCATTTGGTGCTGCCGGTCAACGCTGCATGGCACTGTCCGTTGTGGTGCTAGTAGGGGCAGCTGGTGACTGGATCGATGATATTAAGGCCAAAGCAGAAGGCTTGGTGGTATCAGCGGGTAAGAACGATAAAGATTTAGGTCCACTAATTTCTCCTGCAGCCAAAGCTCGCGTTGAGCACCTGATTGGTACGGGGGTAGAAGAAGGGGCGAGCCTGCTACTGGATGGTCGCGGTATCACGGTCGAAGGGTTTGAAAAAGGCAACTTTGTTGGACCTACTATTTTTGATAATGTCACAAGCGACATGCAAATTTATAAAGAAGAAATCTTTGGGCCAGTATTGTGTATCATGCGTGCAGCCGACCTTGATGAAGCGATTGAGCTGCTTAATGCTAACCCACATGGCAATGGTACGGCGATTTTTACGCAGTCGGGGGCGGCCGCGCACAAATTCCAACAAGACGTTCAGGTCGGTCAAATCGGTATCAACTTACCAATTCCTGTGCCATTACCGATGTTCTCGTTCTCAGGCTCACGTGCCAGTAAACTTGGTGATCTCGGCCCTTATGGCAAGCAAGCCGTGCAGTTTTATACCCAAACAAAGACAGTTACTGCGCGCTGGTTTGATGATGAGGCGAGCCGCGGCGTCAATACCACTATTTCAATTTAGTCGTTGATCTACTATATTTGCGGTACAGCGAGAAGTTTTTTGACGGTAACTTTGCAGTTTGATGCTGTTATCGTCAAACCGCACTTATATTGACATAATAGTTCGTCAACTCTAATTCACCACATTTGTTACGCACGCACAAGGATGACCCTATGGATTTTTCATTAACCGAAGATCAGATTGCTTTTCGCCAAACGGCCAGACAGTTTGCCCAAAAAGAGCTTAAGCCAAATGCGGCGGAATGGGATCGTACCTCGCACTTCCCAGTTGATGTGATCAAAAAAACTGGTGAGCTTGGCTTTTTAGGGCTTTATACCAACCCAGAGTACGATGGCTTAGGGCTACCACGTTTGGACTCTGCCATGGTTTTTGAAGAGTTGGCATGGGGCGATACGGCCGTTGCCGCTTACATGAGCATTCATAATATGGCCGGCTGGATGATCGGTGAGTTCGGTAGTGATGCCTTATGCAAAAAGTATCTGCCAAATATGGTCAGCGGTAAATGGCTGGGTAGCTACTGTTTAACGGAACCAAATGCGGGTTCTGATGCCGCTTCTCTTCGTACCAAAGCAGTGAAGCAAGGCGATGACTATGTGCTCAATGGAGAAAAAGCCTTTATATCAGGCGCAGGCTCGACCGATGTGCTAGTGGTTATGGCACGTACGGGCGGTGCAGGACCAAAAGGGGTGTCAGCATTCGTCGTTGACGCTGATAGTGCTGGGATAGAGTACGGTAAAAATGAGCATAAGATGGGCTGGAAAGCACAGCCAACGCGGACGATTAGCTTTAAGGACGTAAAAGTCCCTGCAGAAAACTTAATCGGCGAAGAGGGTCAGGGCTTTCGTATTGCGATGAAGGGCTTGGACGGTGGGCGGATTAATATTGGGATTTGTGCGATTGGTACGGCCCAGTCAGCGCTAGAGACGGCGACCAATTATGTCCAAGAGCGCAGCCAGTTTGGCAGCCCGATTGCAAGCTTACAATCAGTACAGTTTAAGCTTGCAGATATGCTCACTCAAACGATTGCGGCGCGGCAAATGCTCTATCTTGCCGCTAATAAAGTCGATACTAATGACGCGCAAGCCACGGCCTACTGCGCGATGGCAAAACGCTTATCAACCGACCTTTGTTTTGAGGTTGCAAATGAAGCCTTACAGTTGCATGGCGGCTATGGTTATCTAAACGAGTATCCACTTGAGCGCCACGTACGAGATCTGCGTGTCCATCAGATTTTAGAAGGCACGAATGAAATTATGCGAGTGATTGTCTCACGGCAACTGTTACAAGACGATGCGTTGGGTCAATTGCGCTAGTACAGCTATATATTCAGTTATTTGCCAATAAAGCCATGCTAAAACAAGGATGTTTTATGACAGACTATACCAATCTTAAACTATCGATCAGCGGTCATACCGCTACCGTCACACTGAACAACCCGCCTGCCCATACGTGGACAATGGACAGTCTGCAAGCGTTTAAACAGTTAATCACTGATCTAAATGTCAAGGACGATATCTATGCCTTAATCGTTTACGGTGATGGCGAGAAGTTTTTTTCAGCAGGTGCGGATCTTAATAACTTTTCAGACGGGGATAAAGGTCATGCAATCAGCATGGCCATTGCTTTTGGCGAAGCGTTTGAAGCATTGTCTGCTTACCGCGGTGTCAGTATCGCGGTTATCAATGGCTATGCGATGGGTGGCGGACTTGAATGTGCGCTCGCCTGTGACATTCGTATCGCCGAGGCGCATGCACAGATGGCACTACCAGAGACAGGAGTGGGTTTATTGCCATGTGCGGGCGGTACGCAAAATCTACCTTGGCTCGTTGGCGAAGGCTGGGCAAAGCGCATGATCTTATGCGGTGAGCGCGTTGATGCCGATACCGCATTGCGTATTGGACTGGTTGAAGAAGTTACTGCTAAAGGTGAGGGTCTTGCAGCAGCACAAACATTAGCCCAAAACGTCGCTAAGCAGTCACCTGTGGCCGTCAGCTATTCCAAGAAACTCATTCAAGCGGCAAGAGACACGCCACCTGCGCAAAACCTTATCCATGAGCGTGAGGCCTTTGTTAAGTTGTTCGATACAAAAGATCAGCGCGAAGGCGTTCAAGCATTTTTAGAGAAGCGTAAACCCAACTGGCAAAATAAATAAACGGCATAAATTTAGGGCGTGTCCTCATTTTAAAAATGGTGATAAAAATGAGATAAATTGCAGTCAAACAAGAAAAATAGTGCAGATAATATCGAGATATTAACCAACTATTTGCCGCTGTTTGGCAAGATTTAGCCATTTTTAGTCCATTTAGATGACTATCGATTGAATCGAGGACACGCCCTAGCCTTAATGGTAACTTTACTTTCAATTTTTGTAGGTGAGCTTGATGACAGCAACGGATGATAGTAGTAATCAAAAAATTGTAGAGCAGGAAGCATCGGTGTTATTTGATACTGAGCCGACAAATTGTGGCCATCTGATCGGTGTCATGACGTTGAACACGCCTAAGTCTTTAAATGCCTTAAGCGTTGATATGTGCCAGTTACTATCCGCACAGTTAGAGCAGTGGCAGAGTGATGATCAAATAGTTGCCTTAGTACTAAAAGGGGCAGGCGATAAAGCGTTTTGTGCTGGCGGTGATATCCGTAAACTGTATGACAGTATGTCTACCAGTGCCCCACTGCCAAACCCGTATGCGACAGAATTTTTTAGTCATGAATATCGTCTCTACCGGCAGATGCATTTTTATGCCAAACCATTAATACTTTGGGGTGATGGCATCATCATGGGGGGCGGGATGGGGCTGATGGCAGCGTGTAGTCACCGTCTGGTCACTGAGCGCACGCGTTTTGCCATGCCTGAGGTGACTATTGGCCTGTTTCCTGATGCCTCGGGCAGTTGGTTTTTACAGCGCATGCCAGCCAAAACCGGTTTGTTTTTAGGGCTAACGGGCGCGATGTGTAATGGTAACGATGCTCTATTAGCCAATCTGGCAGAGTATGCCGTCGCCAGTAGTGACTATGATGCTGTTATTCAACGCTTAAGACAGAGTAATTGGCAAGCGGCAATGGATTCTAGTAAGACAGATAACAGTCATGATCATAGCGCTCATCGCATCGTTAGCCGTGCACTTGCCGCGCAACCAGTGGCTGATTTACCCCCTAGCAAGTTGGCTACCTATTGGCGTCCTATACAGCAATTGATGAATAGCGGCGGCTTAGGGGATATTGATGCTGTACTCCAAAGTGATGAAGCGCTGGCACAGCTAGATGCAGCCTTTGCTGAGGATAGCTGGACACAGCGAGCTGTCGCAACCTATCGTCACGGTTGCCCCACGACTGCGGCTTTGACCTATGCGCTTTATCATAAAGTCACTGATTTATCGATAGAGCAAGTTTTGTATTTAGAGACCAATGTAGCCGTACATTGTGCCGCCAATCCGGACTTCAAAGAAGGGGTGCGGGCGTTACTAATTGACAAAGATCGCAATCCGCAGTGGTCACGCTCGTTGGCCGATTGTCTGAGTGCAGAAGGGCACGCATACATTCAACAGCATTTTGTAAACCCTTATCACAAAGGCGAGCATCCTTTGGGCGACTGGTTGAGTGATAACGCGTTAGGCAATGAGCTTGTGCGCTAAAGAGTTGGCTTACCAAAGCAGCGTAAGTATGAGATATAAATTAGCCTCAAAAAAATAATGACAGACTATATGTAGTAATGTCCTACATAAGCAATCATCAAGGAGTGATGAGATGGGTACACAAAATATAAGTACGACTGATAAAAATGGTGCTAAGCCAAACATAGCCTTTATCGGGCTTGGTAATATGGGAGCCCCGATGGCGGAGAACCTGTTAAAAGCAGGGTATTCGCTATCTGTATATGATTTGTCTGAATCAGCGACTCAGCGTCTACAGCAAGCAGGAGCAAGCGTTGCTGATAGCCCTAAAGACGCAGCAAGTAACGCTCAAGTTATTATCAGTATGTTGCCAGCAGGCATGCATGTCCATTCTGTTTATTTAGGTGAAAATGGCTTACTTGCAGAGTTGCCCAAAGGCACACTGGTCATTGACAGCAGTACGATAGCAGCGGCTGACGCGACAGTAGTAGCGGAGGCAGCAAGTAACCTTGGTATAGATTTCTTGGATGCACCAGTCTCTGGCGGTACAGGCGGTGCAGTCGCTGGTAGCTTAACCTTCATTGTGGGTGGTAGCGCTCATGCCTTTGCCAAAGCTGAACCAATACTAGCCGTGATGGGAAAAAATATTTTTCATGCCGGCGACCATGGGGCAGGACAAGTAGCAAAAATCTGTAATAACATGCTACTGGGTATTCTCATGGCAGGAACGGCAGAAGCCATTAACTTAGGCGTTAAAAATGGCTTAGACCCCAAAGTATTATCAGACATTATGCTACAAAGCTCAGGTCGCAACTGGACATTAGAAGTCTATAATCCTTATCCCCAAGTCATGGAAAATGTGCCTTCTAGTAATGGTTATCAAGGTGGATTTACGAGTAAGCTGATGCAAAAAGACCTCAATCTGGCCATGCAAACGGCTCAGGATACCAATGTCGAAACGCCAATGGGGGCCAAGGCGACAGAGCTTTATGAGGCTCATACTGTAGAGAATGGTGATAAGGACTTCTCAAGTATTATGGGGCGTCACGATAGCTCAGTGCTGTCCTAGTATTGCCACTGTATCTCTCAGTGACACATTCTTAATTTGATTTGGTGATGTAAGTTGTAGCTGAGATATATGCGTAGAAGTAAAATAAAAAAGTCTGCCCTATTGAATAGGGCAGACTTTTTTATTTTTACTGTTAGGTACTTTTAGCTTTGTAGATCGTACACAAGAGCCTGAACATCCTGTGCTGCTTTTTGTAGACGTGGTACATGCGTCAATAGCTCGTCCAAAGATACTCGTATGGTTGGTGCATGCATGTATAGTGAGGCTAGATAGCGTGACTTCTTATCCAATATAGGTACTGCCACTGCCACCATTTCAGAGATAAACTCTTCATTGTCTATACCGATGCCCGTTTCAGCAATACGGTCAAGCTCGTCATTTAAGGCGTCAATATCGGTAATGGTGTTTTTAGTAAATTTATCTAGTGGTAAACCTTGTAGTATTTTGTGGCGACTGGTAGCAGATAACTGGCTTAGGTATAGCTTGCCCGTGGCGGTGCACCACATGGGAGATTTTGCGCCCACGGGTAGATAAATCTGTAGCGGTAAGGTCGTTTGTGCTCGATTGGTATAGATCATATCCATATGATAGGGCACACCAATACCGCAGGTTTCTTTAATTTCGTCAACCAGCTTTTGCAAGATCATTTGCCGCTCATTAAAAAACAGCCGCTGCTGCCAAAGCTCGACACTGAGGTTACGTACTCGCTTACCAGGAATAATACCGCCACCTATATCGACGGTCAAAAACCCTTCATCGACCAAATTTTGAATCAATCTGTGAATGGTCGGCTTAGGTATATCTAGCTCTTGTGACAGCTCAAGGGGCGACAGAGGCAGAGACGCATAAGATACCGCCTCTATGATTTCTAGCACACGGGTGATCGACGATACTTTAGGCATATAAATGGCTCAATAGTAATAATAAAGAATACAGCGGCAAACATTGCAAGATATTTATAAATAGGACAAACGGGACAATTCAAAGGCTTACGCCACACTCATCACTCACTCTAATTTAGCATAATATCAAGCGCAGACAAGCGTTAGTCACACTATATAGCAATATTTACATGACTGCTTATATGTCTGAAATTTAGCTTTAAAGTAAGAATAGCTACGTTAGCTCACAAAACACAACAAACTGTAGTAATAAGCTATATAACTACCCTTGAGTTGAATAAGCAGGTAAGTCATTATAATGACATATTTTGTAATACCTTTACATGAACATTAAGCCACTTAATATTCATGTCGAGGCTGTTTGGTTACTTTAGGAGCATTGTGTAACTAAAAGGCGAAGTTTTGCAGGTTGGTAGGGTAATTATTACAATACCTATGCAATCTTTACATAATAGCAAATAAAAAGCGCGCCTTCAGGGGTGACTTTTTGAGGCAAAATTGTTTTAATCTGCTCAACAAAATGATTGATTCACAAAAGCGAGATAATCATTTTTTTATGGGCGACTTATTCCACACTTTAGGAGAGTATTTATGAAACTTATTAAATTAACAGCAATTTCTGCTGCCGTTTTAGCATCAAGTGCTGCACTAGCTGCTGAGCCAGTGATCGTTGTTGATGACAATGATGCCGTTGTTTATGAAGCTGAGCCGGTAGCGGTTGCATATGAAGCAGAGCCTGCTTCTTATGCATACGATGCGGACGCTGGTGTGGTAAGCAATACAACTGGCGCTATCGTTGGTGGTACTAAAGGTTTCTTTAGCAAAGTAGTGAACCCAGCCTCAGTTAGTGCTGAAGTTGGTACACTGGGTTATGGTGCTAACATCGGTTGGTCACTAAACGAGAAAACTGAACTACAAGCTGGTTGGGCAGGTGGCGATGTCGCTGATCTTTTCGGCGGTGATTTTGATGTAGATGACGTCAACTATGACGTTGATTCTGACTTTAGTAACCCATACCTAGGCGTGCAGTTACGTCCTGCTGGTAACTGGTTCACAATGGGCGCTGGTATCATCGTTCCTGATAACGATTTTGATGTACGTGCTAATGCTGAAGGTCCAAATTTTAGAATTGACAATGTTGATTATAATGCTGCCGAAACTGGTACTTTGTCAGGTACTATGGAGCATCGTAATAAGTTAGCGCCTTATGCTACTATTGGTTTCCGTCCTAACATCACTAACAATTTCGGCTTGTTTGGGGAAATTGGTGCAGCTTATATGGGTCAAACCGATGCCACTGTTCGCTCAAGCAATCCAAATGGTCCTGTTACGGCTACGACTGTGAATGGTACTACTGTTGTGACAGGTGATGATGTTGCTCAAGCTGCTGAGCAAGAACTAGAAGACAAAGACTGGTTAGAGTGGATGCCAATTGTTAAACTTGGTGCTACTTACCGCTTCTAAGCCAAGCACAGTTTAAATACTGTCGTTAGAAGAAAAGTAAGAACAAAAAAACGATCCTTTTTAGGATCGTTTTTTTTGTTTAAAGTAAAGAAAAAGCAATGATTTAAAAGTCGTACATGATTACTTCTCTAAAAAATAACCACAGTTTGCTGAATGGGTAGGATAGCAACATGGTATTGCGAGCGAGAGTCAGCCGTGACCCACAAAGATAACGGGTCTCTAATAGCGTTCAGTAAATCAGCAATGAGGTATGAATAATCTACTCCTAAACCTTGTGCCAGTTTGTATTGATGAATTTTTATAAAGCTTTCTTTTATTTGCCAGAGTAGTTTAGTGATAATGTCATGTTGGCTGGTTGGCAGTGACTGTATGACCCTAAGCTCATTGTCTGAGTAAAAACGCTGCGCCACATGCCATGCAACGTCGTTAGTCTCTATATCAATGCCTATAGGACGATGACGGCTAATAGTGACAGCGACTTTACTATTTGAACGCGTATTCAACGACTGATTCAGGTTTTGGTGTACCGCTTTTTTTTGGGTAGCACCTGTGTGGCTAAAGCACACATAGTGTTTACTGTCGATAAGCTGATAGGGGAAGTCTGATTCATCCAGTGTATCGCGAAGCTCTAGATAATTTAAGAGCTGCTGTAGCAATAATCGCACCCCCTTACGCTGTAGTTGGCGTTGTTGATGGGCCATCTCACGAGCCGATAAAATGACGCGTGGACTATAGTATTGCCAGTTAAGACCATCCATTTTATTAAAATGTATAGTCGACGTATTAAAAACCAATAACCATGACGATTTTTCCCGAAAGGTATCAAAACTTAGACACAGGGGTTCACTTACTTGCGCAGTGGCGCACCACGTCGTCGGGTTGAGCTGAGTGTATTGAAGATGGGTTAATTTTACCGTTGGCATCATTGATCGTGTCGAGTAGGGTGAGTTGTCTTAGTTTAATAAACCGTAAAAAGCCCAGCAATCAATATTACTGGGCTTTATCAATTAAACGACGCTTTATTAATTATGGTTGGTTGCGTCAGTCTTAGTAAGACAACTCAGCACGGCGGTTTTGTGCATAAGCTTCTTCAGTGTTACCAGTAACTGCAGGGCGTTCTTCACCATAGCTGATGACACGGATATTGTTTACGGGCACACCTTGAGCAGCAAGATAGTCACGGGCGGCTTGGGCACGGCGCTCACCTAATGCCATGTTATATTCACGGCTACCGCGCTCATCAGTGTGACCTGCGATAACAACGCCAGCTGCTGGATTTGAGCTTAACAGCGCTGCGTGTTGATCCAAGACATTGGCTGCTTGTGCCGTAATCTCACTACTATCGAAAGCAAAATAGACAACCGCTTGCAAGTTCTCAGCGGTAGTGATAACAGCATTTGGGTTATCTACGATGACAGCGCCAGTGTAGTCAGCTTGGCCACTTGGAATACCGAGCGGGGCCACAACTACTTCAGAAGTAGAACGTTTGGTAGCACAGCCTGTGGTTAGGGCAACTGCGCTTGATAATACAGCAAGTACCGCGATCTTAGAAAAACTGGTTGACATGATGAGCTCCTAAAATTTTAATTAAATTTGTTTTTTTTAACTGCTTGCGATAAAACTTAGACAATTACTAACTATCATATACTAAGTGTTACTTTATGTAAGTAGTATTACTGTAAATAATTCTAGAATTTACAAACAGATATACAAAGCTTTGATCGCTGTCCACTACCAACGGTGTTTGCCCCAATTTTCAGGATTGGCCCAATAATCCGCATTGAGCCAATTGGGTAATTGTTTATAATCATATAGGTTAAATTGCCAAAGTGTGGCGGACACTAGGGACGGCGTGTCTGATGAAGGTGATTGTTTTTGGTTCACACGATCAACGTCGAAAGACTGCTCGCTTAAGATATCAAATGGAGTAAATCCATAAGCCTTTAAGTCTATGGTGCTATCAAGTGCGATTAGCAGATGGGCGGAATAAAGATCGCGATAGCGCATGAATAGGGGAATGTATTGCTGTAGCATCTCTGCTGATAACGTGGGTAGCCAAAAGCAAGCAAGCTCATAACGCTCTGGTGTTGGTTGCTGTATCAGCTCTGATAAAGTTAATGGCTGCAATGTCCCAGCGTCTGCTACCTTATCATCATCTTTACTCATGACATGGTCTTTGAGTTGTGATTTTAGGGCTAAGCGGGCATTATTGTCTTGCACCGCCCAAAGTAACTCAGTGCTTTCATCCGTGTGTTCGGTGGTAGTTGGCGCTGTTACCTGTGTGACTAGCGATGGTAGCAGAGCACCTACGTAATCTATAAGTAGGGGGAGCGTAATGTCTGAGCGACTGGCGGTGTGCTTTGTCATATAATAGGCCGTTTATCGAGTGGTGGTCATCGGTAAACCTATTAAATCATTTTCGTGATCATTATCCAATGGATGATTTACGCCAATTTTTTGGTTGATACCTTTTGTCAATTTTCTATGACTGTGGCCGTAACAACCCTATCTCTACCTTAATCACTGTTCTGATATCCATACTGGCTTATCAATGTAATAATTTTAAGGTCTGTACTTGAAAATTGGCAGTTTAGGTCAATGTAACTATAAGTTTATGGGCTATAGATTTATTGATAATCCATCGTCTTAAAAATTTGCTTAAGGTTTTGTTCATTGCCGTTAGCGCTAATGGCGCTCACCATACTACCCAACTATTTATGTCATAAATAATAATAGGAATTTATATGTCTACTGCTGAAACCGATGCTCAAATTATTAATCCTGAAATGCCCGATGTACCGCCGCATGCCCCGCATAAAATTAACTTAAAAGATTATCAAAAGCCAAGTTTTGATGTGGTAACCGTTGATTTAGACATTAAGCTGTTTGAAGCGTATGCGCAGGTAGACAGTACGCTACAAATGGTACGCCAAACAGCAGGAGATCTCGTGTTATTTGGCGAAGATTTAGAGCTGCTGGCCATTAGTATGAATGGCGACCAACTGGCTATTGGAGACTATCAGCAAGAAGCGGGTAAGCTCACGATAGTTAACGCACCTGACCAAGTGACGTTAGAGATTCAAGTACGTATCTGCCCGCAAACCAACACCGCACTTGAAGGTTTTTATATGGCGGGTAGTGGTGATGATACGATGTTTGTCACCCAGTGTGAGCCAGAAGGTTTTCGGAAGATTACTTTTTATCCAGACCGCCCTGATGTGCTGGCCATATTTACCACGCGTCTTGAGGCGGATAAGCGCTATCCGACGCTATTGGCCAATGGTAACTTAGTCGAAGCCGGTGAAGTGGCGGACGAGCCAAGCCGTCATTATGCGATTTGGCATGATCCAACTAACAAGCCGAGCTATCTGTTTGCCTGTGTGGTCGCTGATTTAGATGTGTTGACAGACGTTTATACCACCAGCGAAGGTCGAGAGGTTGCGCTTGAGCTGTATGCAAAATCTGCCGATATTGATAAATGTGATGTCGGTATGCAAGCCTTAAAAGACGCCATGGAATGGGATGAGGTTAATTATGGCCGAGCCTATGATTTAGATCGCTATATGATCGTCGCGGTCAGCCAATTTAATATGGGCGCGATGGAGAACAAGGGGCTTAATATTTTTAATACCGCTTGCGTATTGTCGAGTCCAGAGACGACGACCGATGCGCGTAGTTTTAGCGTCAAAGCCATTATCGCTCATGAGTACTTTCACAACTGGACGGGTAACCGCATCACTTGTCGGGATTGGTTCCAGCTATGTTTAAAAGAAGGGTTTACGGTTTATCGCGATCAGTCGTTTTCAGCGGATCAGCAGTCGAGTGCCGTACAGCGGATCGATGATGTTGCCACCTTGCGTGCCCATCAGTTTTCTGAGGATGCAGGGCCACTTGCGCATCCTGTGCGTCCTGAGAGTTTCGTTGAGATCAATAATTTTTATACGACGACGGTTTATGAGAAGGGCGCTGAAATCGTACGCATGATTGCCAATACCTTGGGGCCAGTCGATTTCCGCAAGGGAACAGACGAGTACTTCCGCCGTTATGATGGGCAAGCCGTGACCGTTGAGGACTTTTTATCGGCGCTCAGTATTACTGATGATAAAATAGAGGAGTTCATCGATTGGTATCGCCAACCAGGCACACCAGTCGTCTCAGGTCACCAAGATTATGATGATGCGGCGCAAACGTTAACCATTACGTTGAGTCAGCAAACACGTCACGTGAGCGGTTTTGAGGCACCAAAACCCTTGCCAATTCCTGTAGCGACGGCGCTGTTTGACAAGGACTCTGGTGACATTGTGGCTGAACGTATGCTGCTGCTAGATGAAGCCACGCAAACCTTTGTTTTTGAAGGGGTAGCTAGCGACCCTGTGGTGTCATTGCTGCGTGACTTTAGCGCACCTGTGCAACTGAATTATGATTATCAGGACGAAGATTTGGCATTTTTGCTGAAACATGAGACCAATGGTTTTAACCGCTGGCAAGTCACCCAAATGCTCGTTAATCGTATTTTGTTGCAAGGTCAAGGTACAAAGAGCAGCCCTGATATATATTTGCAAGCGTTGGCGCAAACATTACCCGTATTAGCAGCTGATGATGCGATGTTGGCTGCGCGCTTGCTTGATATTCCATCAGCACAGGAGCTGGCGTCTGCCATTCATAAAGACTATGATCCAGAGTTGATTAAAGCGCAGCGTGAAGGCTTGTATCAACAAGTGGCAGAGGCGCTACAAGATCAGTGGGCAGCGCTTTATAAACAATTGCCAATGCAATCTTATGACGATAGCGCTGACGCTCGCGGCACACGTGCCCTACGCAACGTCGTATTGGACATGGCCCTGACGGCTAACGTCAAGGGCGCAGTAGAGTGGGCTCAGCAGCAGTATGACAATGCCAGCTGTATGACCGAACGCTTTGGCGCATTGAAAGCCATGGTCAATCACCAAGTGGCAAATGCTAGTGAGTATCTGACGGACTTTTATACACGCTTTCAAGCGAATGACTTGGTCATTGACTTATGGTTTAGCGTGCAAGCGTCTGCTGATAATGTGAGTACCGAGGTTATCCAAGCATTGCTTGAGCATGAAGACTTTGATTGGAACACACCCAATCGCGTGCGTTCAGTCATTAGCGCCTTTAGTTCACAGCCTACGGTACTATGGACACAAGAAGGTCTGGACATTTATACCAGCGTGATTAAAAAGCTGGACGATGCCAATCCTGTCTTGGCCTCACGCTTATTACAAGTGCTGGCACGATGGAACACATTGGCTGAGCCACGTCGTCAAATGGCGCATGATAAGCTCGTAGATTTGCAGAAGCACGCTGCCTCTAAACACGTACTTGAAAGTTTGGATAGTGTACTAAAGGCGGAAAATGGTTAATGCCTAGAAGACTTACTGATCAGTAGGCTCAAAAAAGCCCGTCCGACACTCGGTCGGACGGGCTTTTTATGGAGTATCTGATGGCGCTGACTTGTAGCCAATCTAGCTTAACGATTTGGCAATACGTCTTTGACCATATCACGTAGTTTGTGTAGCGCCGTGACGGTACTGTCCCAATCTAAGCAACCATCGGTGATGGATTTACCATACTCAAGCTGGCTTAAATCAGCCGTTAGCTTTTGATTGCCACCTTTTAGATGACTTTCAATCATCATGCCGATAATGGATTTATTACCGTTTTGGATTTGTTCTGCGACATTATTGATGACCATAGGTTGCAGATAAGGATCTTTACCTGAGTTGGCATGGCTCGAGTCAATCATGATTTTGCTATTGGTTTTGCCTTTTGCTAGCTCGTTTTCAGCTTGTGCAACGGCTGTTTCATCATAGTTAGGTTTGCCGTTGCCGCCGCGTAGCACCACGTGAGCGTAAGGGTTGCCTTTAGATTTGATGATAGAGACCTTGCCATCTGCTGACAGACCTAGGAAACTATGGCCTTCTTTGACTGCTTGCATGGCATTGACGGCCACTGTCATACCGCCATCGGTACCATTTTTAAAGCCAACTGGGCACGATAAGCCCGAACTCATTTCACGATGCGTTTGGCTCTCAGTGGTACGGGCGCCAATCGCTGACCAGCTAATCAAATCTTGCATGTATTGCGGGGTATTAGGGTCTAAGGCTTCGGTGGCACAAGGCAAGCCTTTTTCATTTAAATCCAGCAACAACTTACGAGCAGTACGCAGACCTTTTTCGATATCGAAGCTGTCATTCATATCAGGGTCATTAATCATACCCTTCCAGCCAACAGTCGTACGGGGCTTTTCAAAATAAACGCGCATCACGACAAAGACACTGTCTTCGATTTCTTTGGCTAACACGGCCAAACGATCGGCATATTCGTGGGCGGCTTTGATATCATGAATAGAACAAGGGCCAATGACTACAAACAGTCGCTTATCTTTACCATCCAAGATGTCCTGAATCGTGTTGCGACCTTTTAGAACCGTGTTATACGCTTTTTCTGATAAAGGCAGCTCGGTTTTTAGCTCAGCGGGAGTGATCAAAGGAATGAACTTTTCAATATTCACGTCGTCAATATCTGCATTATGGGTAACTGATGTTGTCATGGTTATATATCATCTAGCTGATTTATAGGAATATTCATTATGCGGACAAAAGTGTTGGTTGACAAGGGCAGTCGCGCAGTTAATTGACTGCTAACTGGAATATCGAAACCAAAACTTAGTTATAATTAAGAGCGTTAACGCATAAACGTAACGGCCTGATTGCGGTTTTTAGGCTGAAAATTTTGCTGACGGTAGTGGATTCACTTTAAAAAGGTAACCATTCTGCTGGTAAGGATTTTAGAAGCATCTGTCATGCTTGCGAACCGCTAGCGAGGAAGATTTATACTAGTAGAATACCATTCACGGATGTACCACTTTTATTCTGAACTGACTATACGATGACCTATCAGCCACCTTACATAGGTCAATGGTTAAAAAATCTATAGGTGGATTTAGCTATTTTTGCCATCGTCACGTATGATGACGACATAAACGTTATAATCTAAGTAACATAAATTTTGTACCCATTGTAATTTTGAATATTGAGAACTTGTCATGACCGATTCTGCTACCTTTGATGAACATACTGATTTAACCGGCGAGACAGCGACTTACCCTCAATTGCTCCAATCAAAAGATGCGCCGCTCGTCATCGGTATCGTCGCTGGTGAAGTGTCGGGTGACAGTTTGGGCGCGGACTTTATGCAGCAGATGAATAATCTACGTGATGACATTGTCTGGGTGGGTGTGGGCGGCACCAAGATGCAAGCGCAAGGACTGCAAAGTATTTTTCCGTTAGCGCGTCTGGCAGTGATGGGTTTGGTGGAAGTCATGGCGCAGCTGCCCGATTTACTCAAAGCCCGCCGTGAGCTATTAACGGCGTTTGATGCGGCTGATATTGATTGGTTTATTGGTATTGATGCGCCCGATTTTAATCTGCGAGTGTCTAAGAAGCTAAAGCCTCAAGGCATATTTTGTGTGCAGTATGTCAGTCCCTCTATTTGGGCATGGCGTGAGTCACGTATTCATAATATTAAAGCGGCGACCAATCTGGTGTTGTGCTTGTTCCCGTTTGAGCTGTCAGTTTATGAGCGCCATAACCATCCAGCGATCTGTGTCGGCCATCCGCTACTTCGTACTATTGATCAAACCTTGTTAGACACGCCTATCAATCAGCGCCGTAGCGAGCTGGTCTGGCACAATGACGGCTTGCAGCAGTTTTTTATTGAACGGTTTGATGACGTCAGCCAGCTGATTTGTGTGATGCCAGGCTCACGGCGCGGCGAAATCACAGCGATTTTGCCGTTGATGCTGGATGGTATCCAAAAGCTTATATTGTTAGATCCAAAGCTGTGTTTTATCATTCCTACCGTCGATCAAAACCATCAATATATCGTCCAAGATGTCATTGATCGGCGCTCAGAGCAGCTGCGTGCCGCTATCGCTGTGGTCTATGATGATAGTCAGCCAGCCTTTAGTCAGCAGGCGATGGCGGCCTCTGATGTTGTTATGCTGGCCTCTGGTACGGCAACGTTAGAAGCGATGTTACTTGAGCGACCGATGGTGGTGGTTTATCAGTTAAACCAAATGACCTATCAAATTGCGAAGCGCTTGGTAAAAGTGCCTTATGTTGCATTGCCCAATATTTTAGCTGACACAGCGATCGTTCCTGAACTTATTCAAGAACAGGCGAGTGGTGATAATATTTGCCGTACGGTCATGCGCCTAATGCAGCCCCGTGCCTACGCTGAGCAATTAAAAGACCTAGTAGCCACAAAGCAACTATTACAACAGCAAAGTAACCACGACCCTGCTCATAGCGTGATTGAGCAATGGTTTATTCAAGGTGGTCATAAAGCCTAATGTGCAATGGCGCATAATCTGTTCCGTTCTACTAATAAACACCCGTTCTATGAATAAAAAGACACCCCAACGCTATGAGTAATCCGCCCTTGATAGAAAATTGTATGACACCAATCGCCGTTAGTATTGAGCAAGTTGACATCAAAGGCCAATATGTCCAACTGGCAGCGCCCATCGACTTGTCGGGTCAACTGAATATCTCTGAGCTGCGCGCTCAGTATTTGGTCAATGCAGCAGAGAGCGGGGAGCAAACACCGCTACAGATTGGCGTTGATGAAGCAGGGCGCGGACCGCTATTAGGTAGTGTCAATGTGGCTGCTGCTATATTACCTGCGGCGTGGTCAGGATTGATTGAGAGGCAGCCCCTCAAAAATACGCCATTATCTATACTGACGGACTCTAAGCAGTTGAGTGAAAAAAAGCGTGATGTTCTTTATCCCTTGGTTCAGCAGCACGCTATTGGCTGTGTCGTCGCTGAGATACCAGCTGCGGTGATTGATCAGGTCAATATCTTGCAAGCGACGATGCTTGGCATGCGTTTATGTACGGAAGGGTTGTTGGAGGAAATCGTCACGCATCTTATTACGGATAGGATCGAAACCAGTCATACAGCGTCTCAAATGAAACGCCATGCTCAAATTCAGGTACTGTATGACGGCAATCGTTGCCCTGATTTAGATTATGCCCTGCTTGATGAAATAGGCATAAAAAAATCGGCTATTGATTGCCAAGCTTGGGTGAAGGGTGACGCGCGTCATACCAGTATTGCAGCTGCCAGTATCTTGGCAAAAGTAAGTCGCGATAAAACCATGTATGTCCTTGATGCCGAGCACCCAGAATATGGCATTGCCAAACACAAAGGTTATCCGACACGGGCACACATGGAAGCCATTGGGACGTATGGCGTACTAACTGCGCACAGACGCAGTTTTGAGCCCGTAAGAAAGGCGCTTGAAAACTAACGTCAAATGACTATTAGTCCCTTTTATCAATAGCCTAAGTAGCTACTTTAATTGTTAAAGCAAATACAGCCAGCTATCAATATATCAATAGCGCGGAATTTTTAATAATCTTATCCTCGTAATTACAAGACTAAAACGACGAGTCTGGCTGCTGTAAGAAGGCTTCTTCTTCGTCAGTTGACTCGCGGTCCAACGTGTCATTACGATGAGGATAACGTCCAAACTGCTCGATAATATCTTTGTGACGGTGTTCAAAGTCCAGCGTTACAGCGTCTTTTAGCTGCTCAAACAGGGGCAGATACCGCTCATGAATCCACAGTGATTCTGAGTGCATAAACGGCATGATGATAAACTGGCGCCACTCCATCGGTAGTGTATCAAAATGCGGCTGTTGGACAGCTTCTTGTGCCAATACTACTGCCATATTGTCTTGCGCAAAGGCACACGCTTGACCGCGATGTAGATTACGTGAAAACTGATCTAAGACAATAATTTCTGCTAAGCGCCCAGCCAAAGCGGTGATTGAGCTGTTACTGTCTTTTGAGACTTCTGCGTTGCGCCAAGTTACGCACTCACCCTGTTTTGCCGCCTGCCAAATTGTGCCAAATTTATCATGTATCTGCTGATCAAATTGATCATTTTTGGCAAACCAATATGGTTCATTGTCTTTATCAAACCAAAAATCCAAGACCGCCCGAGCATCAGGATTCAGATGGTCTAAAGGAATGTTTTTTGGATCAATTTGCGATAAATTTTCTTGACTGCTGGCGGTGGAATAATCAGTTGATAATGACATAACATATTCTAATTATGATGGATTTAGTCTACTATAGCGCAAATATTTATGTCTGTCATGACGCCGACAGCGACTATTAGGTAACCTATTATGAATCCAAAAAACTCAGTAAACACCCCCCATTCATCATTGCCGGCAACGCCTTATTATCTACTGGATGAGGCGGCAATCGTCGCCAATATGCAGATTATCGCCCGCCTGTGCGAGCTGTCAGGTGCTAAAGCCCTACTGGCGCTCAAATGTTTTGCCACGTGGGGCGTGTTTGATGTTATGAGTCCCTTTTTGCATGGCACGACCTCCTCTTCATTAAATGAAGTACGTTTGGGTCATGAGACCTTTGGTAATAATACCAATAATGAAGGCGAAGAGCGTGGCCAAAATAAAAAAGAAACGCATGCGTATAGTGTCGCTTATAGCGCAGATGAAATTCCTGAAGTGCTGAGCTATGCCGATAAAATTATCTTTAACTCAATCTCGCAATTGCACGCTTTTAAAGATCAAGCTGCGGCGCAAAATATACCAGTAGGTCTGCGACTGAACCCTAAGACTAGCAATTCGTCATTCATCATTGCTGATCCCGCCCGTCCTTTTAGCCGTCTGGGTGAGCACAACAAAGATAAGATTAAAGCGGTGCTTGGTGATATTACGGGTGTGATGATTCATAACAACTGCGAAAATGACAGCTTTGAGGCTTTTAGCAAGAGCTTGGCCGACATTGAAGACAGATTTGGTGATGTTTTGCAGCAGCTTGACTGGGTCAGTTTGGGCGGCGGCATTCACTTTATCGCTCCTGACTATCCGCTAGAGAAACTTGCTAAAAGATTAAAAGATTTTAGCGAAACCTATGGCGTGCAGGTCTACCTTGAACCAGGGGAGGCGAGTATCCATGGTGCGGGTTCACTGGTCACGACCGTGTTAGACACCATGCACAACGACAAGAACTTGGCTGTCGTTGATGCCTCTATTGAGGCGCACATGCTTGATTTATTAATTTATCGCGAGTCAGCCCCCATTGCTTCTATTAATGCCGAAGCGATGAGTGTCTCACCTGTCGATATGAATAAGACAGCGGATGTATCAGACAATACAATCATCTATGGTCGCTCTTGTTTGGCAGGGGATATCTTTGGTGAATATACTTTACCTGCTAACTTGCAAATAGGCGATAAGATTGCGTTTGGCAATGCGGCAGGCTATACCATGGTCAAGAAAAACTGGTTTAACGGGGTCAATATGCCTGCAATTGTGATTCGTCGCCTAGATGGCAGCCTTGATATCCAGCGCGAATTTAATTATCAAGACTATAAAGCCAGTTTGTCTTAGTATTCAGGTTTCACGGTTTTTTACCTATTAAAAACAAAGGTTTAGGATCAATGAAGGGTGAATGTAATACAGGTGTTTTTTCTGCATTATTTTTTACCGATAAGGGAATAAAAATTGTTATAATCGCGTCGAGCAAATACGAGAGGGTTATTTGCTCGACGGGTGCGTGGGTTTTCCTCGGTCTTCCTTTTTAATTCACGCATATCATTCACTCGTTTCTGTTTTGCATAGCCGCAATCAATGGTATCGACAGGGACACAAAGGAGGATTGTTCATTGAACACAAACCAACAAATTAAGCCCAACAAAAAAGACGTACTGATCATCGGAGCAGGCGGTGTCGCTCAAGTAGTCGCGCATAAGTGTGCGATGCATAATGATGTGCTTGGCGAGATTCATATCGCCTCACGTACGCAAGACAAGTGCGATGCCATCGCTCAAAGTGTGAAAGAGAAAAATAGCTTCAAAGAGCCTGCCGTGTTGCACACGCATCAAGTTGATGCGATGGACACCGAAGCGCTAATAAATCTGATTCAAGACACAGGTATTCAAATCGTCATTAATGTCGGTTCGGCATTTATCAATATGACGGTACTAGAAGCTTGTATCGAGACAGGCGTGGCGTATATTGATACCGCTATTCATGAAGATCCACGCAAGATTTGTGAGACGCCGCCATGGTATGGTAATTATGAATGGCAACGTCGCGATCGCTGTGCGGACAATAATGTCACGGCTATCTTAGGCGCAGGCTTCGATCCTGGTATGGTCAATGCGTATGCGCGTCTTGGCTATGACATGATGGATGCAGGCTCGGTGACCGACATTGACATCATCGATATTAATGCTGGCAGTCACGGGAAATATTTCGCCACCAATTTTGATCCTGAGATTAACTTCCGTGAATTTACCGGTACGGTTTACTCGTGGCAGGACAGCAAGTGGCAGTCTAATAAGATGTTTGAAGTCAAACGTACTGACGATTTGCCAGTGGTTGGTGTGCAAAACAGCTACCTAAGTGGTCATGATGAAGTGCATTCTTTGTCAGCTAATTTGGATGTGCCAAACATTCGTTTTTGGATGGGCTTTGGTGAGCACTATATCAATGTCTTTACCGTGCTACAAAACTTAGGGCTATTGTCTGAGCAGCCTGTGATGACCGCTGAAGGCCAAGAAGTGATTCCGTTAAAAGTCGTCAAAGCAGTACTACCAGACCCAAGCTCGCTGGCACCGAACTACACTGGCAAGACTTGCATTGGTGACAAGGTTAAAGGCAAGATTAATGGCGTTGAGACCGAGGTGTTTATCTATAATGTCTCCGACCATAAAGACGCTTATAATGAGGTTGGTAGCCAAGGTATCTCTTATACCGCAGGCGTGCCACCTGTCGCCGCTGCCATGCTCGTCGCGACTGGCGAGTGGGATGCGGGTAAGATGGTCAACGTCGAAGAGCTTGATGCCAAGCCCTTTATCAATCTACTCAATAAGATTGGCTTGCCAACGCGTATCAAAGACAGCGAAGGTGATAGAGCACTTGAGTTTGATATTTAAGTAAAATTGTCTTAGGTATAAAAAAGCCTATCTGTTATGGATAGGCTTTTTTCTTGGCTGATAGTATTCGAATATCATCCCTCACTAGGATTATAATTTTTCAATGCGGCATGATTGTGTTTTTGCTACTATCTATCATCAGTCCAGTGAAGACTATTGTTATCGTAAAATTTTTGTCTATAAGTTCACCAGCTCCCCAGTAATAACTCATATCACACTACAAACATTAAAACGAGACTATCAAATGCAATTAGAAGTTAATGTCATCGATGCCTTTACTGACACTGTGTTTAAAGGCAATTCTGCTGCAGTTATTATCACAGATGATTGGTTAAGTGATGATTTGATGCAGTCTATTGCTTTTGAAAATAATCTGTCTGAAACCGCTTTTATCGTTGCTGATGACGATAAAGGAATCTACCACATTCGCTGGTTTTCACCCTCCACCGAGATTGCTTTTTGCGGTCATGCGACGTTGGCATCAGCCTTTGTTTTGTTTAAGAAGAACCCTACGGCGGCGTCTATCAAGTTTTCGGCCAAAGCGGTTGGTGTTTTGACAATCGTACAAACAGAGACTGGAAAAATCCAAATGGATTTCCCAAAAAAAATGCCTGAAAAAGTTGATAGCATTCCTGATAGTCTATTATCTGGCCTTTCTGTTGCGCCTGTTGATGTTTACAGAAATAATCAAGCGTACTTTGTCATTTATAACGCTGAGTCTGATGTGTTAAACGTCGTTCGGGATAATGAGAAGCTAAAAAAGCTGTTACCATTAAATGTGGTAGTGACTTGTCAAGCTGAATCGGATGCTTATCATAAGTACGATTTTATATCGCGATATTTTTGGCCAGAGAATGGGGGCGGTGAAGATCCCGTAACTGGGTCAGTACACACTGGACTTGCACCGTTATGGGCCGAGCGTTTGGAGAAAAATGAGTTGGTTGCGTATCAAGCTTCAAATCGAGGCGGGGTTCTAGACTGTGTGGTTATAGGCGATAGAGTGTTTATTTCTGGCAACGCCGTACAGTATCTGACGGGTGTTATCACAGTTGAGGAGTAATCGGCTTTGCCTGAGTTAAAGACAGTTGGACTTTTTGCATTGACGGCACTAGCAGAGATTGTCGGTTGTTATCTGCCTTATCTATGGCTGCGAGAAGGTAAGTCTATATGGCTACTGATACCTGGCGCGCTTAGTTTGGCGGCATTTGTCTGGCTGCTGACATTGCATCCAACCGCAGTAGGCAGAGTGTATGCCGCTTATGGTGGGGTGTATGTCGTGATGGCAATTATTTGGTTATGGACGGTCAATGGTATTCGGCCAAACACCTGGGACATATTAGGCTCTGCGGTGGCACTGCTTGGCATGGCGATTATTATGTTCGCGCCGCGCAGTACCTAGTTTAAAAGATAAGTCTGGTTGATACGTTCAATCAATACGCGTATTCATAAGTGCTTACTTACGGATACACGGCGATTTGCTATAATAAACAACAAGCCGATGAGTAGAGGCGGCCAACTCTTATTTAGCACAAAGATGCTTACTGTTCTGGTTGATTGATTATTATGCGTATCCGTAAACTGTTTAAGTTTGAAAATGCTCACATCGTTCGTAACTGTAGCTCTGAGCGCTGCAAACACTCTATCCATGGTCACAGCTATCAGATTGAGCTGATTCTTGAGGCTAAGCGCTTAGATCATGGGCAGATGGTCTATGATTTTGGTCTGTTAAAATCCTCGATTAAAGACATTATTGATAGCTTTGATCATGCCATCTGTTTTTGGAGTAAAGACGATCCTGAATATATCGCAGCTTGTAAAAAATTCAGTGCACGCTGGATAAGCTTACCCGTGTCACCATCAGCAGAGCAGTTTTCACGAGTGATATTCTTTTGGGCACAAGAGATTCTACAACAAACCCAAATGCAAAACGGTGAGACAGACGTTAGCGTTTATTCGGTGATTGCACACGAAACCGCAACGGGTTATGCCCAGTGCTTTGCTGATGATGTTGCCAATGAGCAAATGGGCAAACTGACTTTAGAGGAATTTGCGTTTAGCGAGCAAGTTTGTGCGGAGTGGCATGATCCTGAGCTATACGCCAAGTTGATTTGCGGTGAGCGTTTTGTGAACCCATCAGTGACCATGCAGGTGCAGCCAGATGCCTAACAACAGTTTAAAAGACGAAAGCAGCTTGCAAACCTTGCAAACACTGACACTGCATTCTGAAGACGATACAAAGGCCTTGGCTCGCCAGTTGGCCGCTTTGCCTTTGAGCGGTAGTGTCTGGCTGGCAGGAGATTTGGGTGCAGGTAAAACCACCTTAACGCGCTATTGGTTACAGGCGCTGGGACATAAAGATGCGGTAAAAAGTCCAACTTATACGTTGGTTGAGCCTTATAGTATTCTGCAAGAGGATGGTACAACCAAGCCAGTCTATCATGCTGATTTATATCGCCTGCAAGATCCAGAAGAGCTGTCTTTTATAGGGTTTGATGAGTATCTGGATGAGCCAAATGCATTGGTCATCATTGAATGGCCAAGTCGTGCAGACAGTTATCTACCACCGCCGATTTTGTTTATTGATATGACACAAGGTGATGATGGTAAAGAAGCCCGTCAGATTACACTGCGACTATCGAAAGTAGGGCAAGCGCAAGGGCTAGATCTGTCAGCGCTCCATATTTAGTTTTTATCAAAGATAAGGCGCAAGATACCGAAACACATGATATTTATAGATGTCCACTAACCACTCTGATACACGCATAAAAAAACTATCGCCGCTGCTTATCAATCAATTAGCCGCTGGTGAGGTCGTCACGCGTCCAGCAGCAGTTGTCAAAGAGTTACTTGAAAACGCTATCGATGCAGGTGCGACTAATATTGAGGTTCATATTACTCAAGGTGGTATGGGCATGATTGAAGTGGTGGACAATGGGGTTGGTATCCACCCCGATGATATGGTGATGGCGATTACCCGTCATGCCACCAGCAAAGTCGCTGATGTGGCCAATTTGCATGGCATTATGACGTTGGGTTTTCGCGGCGAGGCATTGGCAGCAACGGCTGCTGTTTCTCGTCTGACGCTGACTAGTAGCCACGATAACAGTGGGATTGGCCGCCAATTACAGGTTGCTGGCGTGTTGGACGATACGCCCACACTATTACCCGTGGTGCACAATCGTGGCACGACGATTACGGTAAGAGATTTGTATTTTAATGTGCCCGCACGCCGAGGCAACTTGAAGTCTATTGCCACCGAATTTGGCCACATTGAAACGATTGTTCGTGAGGTAGCATTAGCACGAGCAGACATCACCCTCATGCTCTTTCACGATAATAAAAAAAGGCTGTCACTATCTGCTAGTACCACCCATAACGAACATAATAACCGTCTGTCTTTAGCGCGCCTTGAGCAGGCGATAGGTAGCGCTTTGACAAAGAACGCGATTGAAGTAGCGGTTGACTTATCTAGTTTAACCCAGCCATCATCAGAGTATGTCAACAATAAAAGCGTTAATCACCACGCAGGTATTAGTGGTTGGTTATGGCCTGTGCGTGACCAAAAAGAGAGCCTGCCAAAGTTGATCTATGTAAATGGTCGGCTGGTGAAAGAAGCGTTAATCAGCAATCAGCTCCGCCAATTGGCTCAAGGCGCGCAGCTCACAGGCATGGGTTATGCGCTCTATTTTGATATGCCCACCCATTGGCTTAACATCAATGTGCACCCATCCAAACAACGCATTAAAATAAGTCCGCTCAATAATGTCATGGCACATTTAAACCATGCGCTTCGTTCAAAGTTGAAAGCGTTCAGTGCGACAGAAATGGCAGTTCAGCCAGAGACAACATTACCCAACCGTTATGCGCCTACCAGTAAATCACTTGATACAACCTTGCCCAAGACTTCTGCTATCCACAGTTTCGTCCAAAGCGGTCAAGTACAGTCGCCTAAACGTCGCTATCAGCTGTCAGCCACTACGCAGTTATCTGAGGGTGAAGCAGTAGCCGATTTTGAGGCGCCTTCATATCAAAAGATGACGACCGCGCGTGCCACTCCAACTGATTGGAACGATTCATTGATAGAAACAATAGGCGTACACTGTTTAGATATCATTGCTAGCTTGGATGAATCAGTGTCTGAGTCTCTTATGAAGGAGGGCAATCAGGGTAAAAAGACGCGCCCATGGCTATTGTTTTATAGTGAAGGACAGTGCTTACTCATTAGTGCAGACGTTTGGCGCTTGAAGGTTAGTGGGTTGTTTGAATCCCGTGTGTTTAGTAACAGGATAGTGAGTAACGAGATATTTAAAAAAGATAAAATGTCCAATAGTGTGAATGGTGCTAGAGAGATTAATCAGCAGCTTGCCATCGTAAGCGCGCAAATGTCAGGACAAGATTTGAGGGTGTTTAACACAGACATTAAAGCGCTGTTGTTTAAGCACGCCATTAAAGTCATAGACAGTCATCGATTGGTAGCGTTCATGCTGTCAGATACGCACTAAACGCTCTTAAGCGCGTCTCTAGATCAGTTTCTATTTACTCCACAATATAAATAATATGAAAGGCAATCCCATGAGACATTCGTCTGATAGCTTATCTCATCATATGGCGGATAACAGTGTGGTGTGTTTGATGGCGCCCACCGCCAGTGGCAAAACAGCTTTGGCTTATGAGTTGTATGATACAGGGCGTTATGAGCTAATATCCGTAGATTCGGCGCTGATATATCGTGATATGAATATCGGTACGGCCAAACCGACGGCCGCTGAGCTTGAGCGTTATCCCCATCATTTAGTCGATATCGTTGACCCCATGCAAAGCTATAGTGTTGCTGAGTTCGTCAGTGATGTTGCGCGCCTTATCGATGACTGCCATCACAACGGCAAGATTCCCTTGCTTGTGGGCGGTACTATGATGTATTACATGGCGCTACTTGACGGGCTGTCGCCTGTGCCTGATAGTGATGACAACACTCGTGCACGCGTAGAGCAGTGGCGACAAAATGAGGGTATCGGTGCGCTTTATGATTATCTTGGTGACGTGGATGCGATCAGCCATCAGCGCCTAAATGCAACCGATACCCAGCGTATTACTCGTGCGGTTGAAGTCTATTTGCAAACAAGAACCCCCATAAGTGACTGGCAGCGTCAACCAAAACGCGCGTTAGCACACAATCCCAATCAGCAGTGGCATGCCTTAGCGGTGATGCCTGATCGTCCATGGCTGCATGAGCGTATTGAGCAGCGTTTAGATATCATGTGGTCTGAAGGGTTGGTGGCGGAGGTCATACGTCTATTTGAACAATATCCGTTAACACCTAATTTACCTTCTATGCGCTGCGTTGGCTATCGGCAAGTATTAGAGTATCTAGTACACATTAAACACCCCATATTTGAACAACCCCATCTAGATAAAGCTCAATTTTATAACGCGTTTGGGGAGCTTGAAGGGTCAATAAATAAAAAAATAAAACCAAGCAGTACGCTTGATCTACAAGCTCAGTCAATGATGTCTGACAGTCAGACCGAGGCACTTGCTTGTCAGCAAATGCAAAATAAGGCATTATATGCTACAAGGCAGCTGGCAAAGCGCCAATACACTTGGTTACGAAAAATAATCCAATTGCCTAGTGCTGCAGCAGAAGTCAAAAAGCTATCTGATTTATCTAGTAATGACAGCTCTAGTAATGAAAAAAGCCACGCTATAAACAGAGCTTTGTCGATACAGGAATTTAGTACGATGGAGCAGGCAAGAGCGCATCTACAATAAAAGTCAGTGACCGTTAAAGCAGAGTATATAAAGATTGTGATGTAAAAAATGCTTTATAACCCCATAAGGAATTAATGACAATTAGTTTCAAAGTATAATGTAGATAACTGCTATAATTCAAATCTATCAAAATAGTTGGTCGGATGTCAGGTCAGCTATTTTCCAGTCATTATCAATTGACGTTTGTTGATAAAAATAGCTAATGAAACAAGTAGTTACTTAATCATTTACAATAATAACGTATTCACGATAAAGTGGCCTGCCTTAAGAACAATAAGTATGTATTTAGATACGTTTTAAAAAGAACACTTATTATTGTATCTATCTTTAGCCAGTATAATTAAATGACCACTTAAAATAATTGGCGCTTAAAATATAATTATATAATATTTAGGAGAGATTTCATGTCAAAAGGACAAACTTTACAAGATCCGTTCTTGAACTCGCTGCGCAAAGATCGCATTCCTGTTTCTATTTTTTTGGTTAATGGTATCAAGCTGCAAGGTCAGATTGAGTCATTTGATCAGTATGTAGTCTTACTTAAAAATACAGTCAGCCAAATGGTGTACAAACATGCCATTTCCACTGTTGTCCCAGCGCGCAACCCCCGTAGTACGACAACAGGGACTGGCACTCAAACTCAGAGCGCCGCCCCAGCAGGCTATCAGGGTAGTGGTTTTGAGCGTGGTAGCAATCCAGCTGGTACAGGCGGTTTTGAAGATCGTGGTTTTGCCTCTAATCGTAGTGGTTTTAATCGTGGCGGTTTTGGTCAAGGTCAAGAGCGTGGTTTTGAGCGTGGTAGCTTCGGACAAAGTCAGGAACGTGGCTTTGAGCGTGGCGGCTTTGGTCAAGATCGTGGGTTTGAGTCGCCAGTAGAGAGCACTCGCTTTGAGGACAAATCAAGTGACGGCTCTAATGATAACAATGACAGATAATTGAACGCGTAATAGAGGTGCGTTGCATCGTTGAGACATAACTGATTCGATCAAGACCTGCTCTAGAGTAGGTTTTTTTTGTCTAAATGGCTGCACCCGTTCAGCAAGTGACATTTATATCAAGTAACCTTTACATATAATAATGATCTAATCTTAATCATTGGTCATCTGCTGTATAGCGTACGCAGATTATTAATATAAGACAGAATATAGTAAAATGTTGTCTTGATTCATTATAAAAACAGAGCGAATTCATGAGTAATACCCAAATCAATGTAACCCATGAGCAGTTCATCAGTACCGCCATCGAAGCAATTAATACTGAGATAGCGGCGTTATCGTTATTGACCGAGCAGATAGACGATAGGTTTGCGCAAGCTTGCGATGTGATTTTGGCTTGTCAGGGGCGCGTCGTGGTCACTGGTATGGGTAAGTCAGGATTGATTGGGCGAAAAATAGCCGCGACGTTTGCCTCTACGGGCACGCCCGCTTTTTTTATGCATCCTGGCGAAGCAGGACATGGTGATCTGGGTATGTTGGTAAAGGGCGATGTTTTGCTTGCCATCTCTAACTCTGGTGAGTCAGATGAGATAAAAATGCTATTGCCTGTTGTTAAACGTTTAGATATTCCGCTGATTAGTATTAGCCGTGATAAGCGAGGCATGCTACCACACGCGGCTGACATTGTATTAACCCTTGGTAAATCACAAGAGGCTTGTCCGCTGAACCTTGCGCCAACGTCGAGTACGACGGCGACTTTAGCTCTTGGAGATGCATTAGCTGTGGCCTTGGTGCACGCACGCAACTTTACGTCAGAGGATTTTGCCTTATCGCATCCAGCAGGTGCATTAGGCCGCCAGCTACTGACACGAGTTGAGGATTTGATGCATACAAAATCTGAAGACTTACCTCTGATACATCAGCAAGCGCCCTTGCAAGAAGCACTCTTTACTATGTCTGCTGGACGTTTGGGTATGACCGTGGTGACCGATGACAATGAGAAAGTCGTCGGAGTATTTACAGATGGTGACTTACGTCGTGGTTTGGAAAAAGGTATCGACCTGCAAACACCGATGCGTGAAGTCATGGTGAGAAATCCGCGCCATGTTAGTAAGACCATGCGCGCCTCAGATGCCCTTAGTGTGATGAATGAAAGTGGGATCAGTCAGTTGTTGATTATTGATGACGAGGGTCGCTTAGAGGCGATCATCACCGTACATGACTTGCTAAAAGCTGGTGTGAAGTAACTATTATTTTAAAAAATAGCCTTTAATATAATAAGAGATAACTGATGCAAGACTTAATAAAAAAAGCGGGACAAGTAAAGCTATTGGTCATGGATGTTGACGGTATTTTATCGAACGGTCAAATTATTTATGACGGTAATGGTATCGAGACCAAAGCATTTTCTGTTCATGATGGCGTTGGGGTGAAATCTTTGGCGCGTTACGGTATTTTGACGGCGATTATTACGGGTCGTCGTAGCGCGATGGTGGATAAGCGCGCCGCAGAAATGGGTGTCGATTATGTGGTACAAGGTCGTGATGATAAGCTTATTGCTTTAAATGAGTTATTATCTAGCCTTGATCCTGCGCTTAGTATTACGCCAGCTGATTGTGCGTATATGGGTGATGATCTGCCAGATATTAAAGCGATGCAAACGGTAGGATTTGCTGCGACAGTGCCCAATGCGCACGCCGAAGTGATCAAGCGCAGTGACATGGTGACTACCCGTACAGGGGGTACTGGTGCCGTACGTGAAATATGTGATCTGATTTTAAAGGGTCATGGCCACTATCAAGACTTTATCGCGCACCATACGCTTGATGAAGCAAAAACTCAGGATAACTTGTCGTGAATACTCGTGTGTTAATAGTCCTTGCTTTGATTATTGCTGGTATTGCTGGCTGGTTTTTTCAGCAGCAAGGAAAGATATCACCACCAGTAAGCATGGAGACGACGGATGTGGACTATGAAGCCACAGATATTAGTGCGGTACAGACTAACGAGAAAGGTGAGACTGAATATGAGCTGACCGCTGAATCGTTGACACACAACCCAGAGACCAATTTGGATGAGATGTCAGGGATTACCATGAATTGGGAGCCATCAGCAGAGCAGCGCTATCGTATTGAAGCGGGTAGTGCGGCTATTAGTCAGCAGACGGGTGAGCTTAGCTTGTCAGGTGGCTTTTCACTGGTCAGTGAAGGCAGTAAAAACACGCCAGATATTGAGCCGATAAAAGTGACTGGAAGTACTCTAAAAGGCAATACCAAATCAGGGCAGGTATATAGTGAAGAGCCTGTGAAGATTGAACAAGGGATGAATCGGTTTGAAGCCTCTAGTATGACCGCCAACCTTGAAACAGGGGAGTATGAGTTTGGTCAAGTGGCGGTTGCCTTTACCCCAGCTGACCGTCAAGATAAAGCATTGTTCTGAGCCTAAGTATTCTTACCAAGTCTGTACTTAAAAAGCGTGCTAAAAACAACCGTTAGTATGACGTGTGCAAGCCCTACTACCTATTATAAAACGAGTAACTTTTATGAAATCTAAATTTTTGCTTACTTTGTGCCCATCATTGATACGCTCAAATCTAACATCGTGTCGCTTACCTCGATTGAACGCGCTGCCGATGGTTATGTTGTTAGCGTTGCCATTGTATAGCCATGCTCTACCGTCAGATGCCAATCAAGAAATTAAGCTGTTGGCGGATAAAGCCACTTATAGTGAGCGTACAGGTATTACCAGTTACTCAGGCAACGTCATTATTACTCAAGGTACGTTTAAGATGACCGCGGATAACATCACGGTCAATTTGTCGCCGCAGCGTAGTATTAATTCGGCCGTCGCGACGGGACGCCCAGCTACTATGCAGCAAGTCGTCACTCAAGAAAAAGGTTTAGCAAAAGGTCAGGCGAATAAAATTGACTATAATGCAGTGACTGGCATCGTGACTCTGACCGGGAATGCTAAGTTGGTGCAAAATGGTGCAAGTTTTGCGGGTAACGTTATTCGTTACAGTCTAAAAGCTGGCGATGTCGAAGCGACTGCTGGTGGTAATCAGCGTGTAGAGTTGGTCTTTCCACCCAGTAATAGTAATAGCCAAAAGAGCATACGTTAAAAACCTAGGTGGTTAGTGATTAATAGAAAAATAAGACCGTATGAATGTGTCGGTGCTTGAATTTTGCAATAGTATGAGTAAGTTATGAGTGATAATAAAAATATAGACTCCTTAGCAACCAGTAACAGTACAGTGCCTGCCGTCCGATTATCGATGCAAAATCTAGGCAAACGCTATGGTAAACGCTGGGTAGTTAAGGATGTTTCTTTCTCTGTTGAGCAAGGTCAAGTTGTTGGGCTGTTAGGGCCAAATGGTGCCGGTAAAACGACCAGCTTTTATATGGTGGTTGGGTTGGTTAATATGGATAAGGGGCGTGTGACCTTAGGGAAGATGGACTTGTCAAAATATGCGATGCATGAGCGTGCTCGTGCCGGTATTGGTTATTTACCGCAAGAAGCCTCTATTTTTCGCAAGTTATCTATCGAAGACAATATTTTGGCTATTTTGGAGACTCGTCAAGAATTGAGTAAGAGCGAACAGCGGCAAGAGCTTGAAAAATTAATTGGCGAGTTCCATCTAGAGCATGTCAGAAAATCTCAGGGTATGAGTGTTTCAGGTGGTGAGCGTCGTCGTTGTGAGATTGCTCGTGCCTTGGCAGCTGACCCCAAGTTTATCTTATTAGACGAGCCTTTTGCGGGTGTTGATCCTATCTCTGTTGGCGATATCAAAGATGTTATTTTGACCCTTAAAAATCGTGGTATTGGTGTGCTGATTACAGATCATAATGTTCGTGATACGCTGGCTATTTGTGAGAAAGCTTATATTGTCTCAGAAGGCGCCATTATTGCTGAGGGAACTTCATCTGAAGTCTTAGAGAATGATCTGGTGAAGTCTGTCTATTTAGGTAAAGATTTTCAAGTATAAGCCTGCACATCAAAACAGTTCTCACGCTTATATGTGTGCTGGCAGCTGACATGAGGTTTTAAATTAAGCCTGCATGTTAGCTGTCGTTGTTTTTCTTATGTTCCATGCTTCCCTTTCTATAGAGTACAGCCTGTCACCCTGAAGGCTGGTTTATCATAAAAACACTTTCAAATTAATACCTATCAAAACATTACGATACTCTACTTATTATTCTTGATTGATCATCTGAATAAGGCTGATATGTTATGGCAAAAAATAAAAGCAGCTATGTCTGCCAACATTGCGGGGCTCATTTTGGTAAATGGGCAGGGCAGTGTACAGACTGCGGAGAATGGAACAGCTTAGTGGAAGCGCCAAATGTCAGTATGCCGCATCATAATAAAAGTACGGCCAGACCTAATGCCAGTCGTGCGACCACTCGTAGTGCTAGCACCCCTACTGGTAACTATTCTGGTACGCACAGTGCGGTCATGCCGCTCAATGCGGTCAGTGTAACGCTCGACACACGCTTGCCAACGGGTATCAGTGAATTTGATCGGGTACTTGGTGGGGGATTGGTGGCGGGTTCCGTGGTGCTAATAGGGGGTGATCCTGGTATTGGTAAGTCGACCATCTTGTTGCAGACAGCGACCAACATGGCACGTGCTGATTCATTGGCAGGTAGCGCGTTGTATGTAACAGGTGAAGAGTCACTTGCACAAGTTGCCATGCGTGCTAAGCGCTTAGATTTGCCTGCTGATAGGCTTCGAGTGCTGGCAGAAACCAATGTCGAGACTATTTGTGCTGCGCTGACTCAAGAGCAGCCCGCCATTGCTATTATTGACTCTATTCAGACTATTTATACGGATGCGATTAATTCGGCGCCAGGCGGTGTCAGTCAAATTCGAGAGTCGGCCGCGATTTTGACCCGCTATGCAAAGCAAACAGGCACAGCGCTGTTTTTAGTGGGTCATGTCACCAAAGAAGGCACGTTAGCAGGTCCTCGCGTGCTTGAACATATGGTCGATACAGTACTGTACTTTGAAGGTCAATCAGACTCTCGTTTTCGGATGATTCGCGCGGTCAAAAACCGGTTTGGGGCAGTTAACGAGCTAGGTATCTTTGGCATGACTGATATGGGGCTCAAAGAAGTCGCTAATCCATCAGCTATATTTTTAAGTCGCTATGATAAGCCTGTTGCAGGCTCGGTAGTGATGGTCAGCCGTGAAGGTACCAGGCCGTTACTGGTCGAGGTACAAGCGTTAGTTGATGATTCTCAAGGGCAACCAAGACGGATGGCCCTAGGCCTAGATTTTCAACGCTTATCTATGCTCTTGGCAGTGATGCATCGCCACGGTGGTATCCATACCAGCGGGCAGGATGTCTACGTCAACGTGGTTGGCGGTGTTAAAGTCATTGAGACAGGGTCGGATTTAGCCGTATTACTGGCCTGTGCGTCAAGTATTAAAGAGAGGGCGTTACCGTCTTCATTGGCTGTGTTCGGTGAAGTCGGGTTGTCAGGTGAGATTCGCCCAGTACCCAACGGTCAGGAGCGCTTAAAGGAAGCCATGAAGCATGGATTTAAGCACGCCATTATCCCAAAGGCCAATGCGCCTGCTAAGGACTCGCCCCAGTTTAAAGGGATTAACGTGATTGCCGTTGAACGTCTTGATGATGCGATTGAAAGCGCGTTTGAATTATAAAGTGGACGGCTTCCATTCAGACTATGATTTGCTGTGTCAAAATGTCTAAGCCTACAGGTCTAATAAACGTTAAATCCTAAAAAAGCGCCTAACTATTTTGCATAGTTAGGCGCTTTTTGTTTGATCTGATTAAACTAAATCATGACTGGTTTAAAACTATGGACCCGAAACACGCTCGATGGCAACGTTACCGACTCCTTTACTAGTAATGCCAAGACGTTTAGCCGCACCATAAGACAAATCTAACACACGGTTGCCATGGAATGGACCACGATCATTTACTTTTACCACAACGCTTTTGCCATTTGTTTTGTTGGTTACTTTAACATAGCAATTTAATGGTAGTGAGCGATGGGCCGCTGTTAATCCATTCATATCGAAAGTTTCGCCGCTGGCTGTTTTGCGACCATGAAACTTACGTCCATACCAAGAGGCGAGGCCAGTTTGCTTAAACTTACTGACTGAGTTAGAGGCGACGGCTGTCAGACGCTCTAACACATCTTCATCATTTGTTACTTGCGCAGTATCACTGGCCAGCAGTGGGCTGCTAAGCGCCAATGAAGTAGGTTGACGTGCTGATTTAACTAAACTTGATGCACCGTCATGCTGACGGCTAAGCTCGCCAAGCACACGATCAATATGGGAGGCGTTATCTTGTGAAATCATCGCAAGAGAGGTTTTTGCTTCTACAGCATTTGCATTAGTAGCGACTGCAGAGCCAGCAAATAACACTGCTGACATAGTAAGTAAACCAGATAAACGCTTATTCATAGATACCTCTATAACTTATACATTAAAACCTAACTCTGATACTGTCAGATTGAGCGTGACATGGTTTAAATAATCTCACCACGTCCAGCTTCTAAAACCTCACCATCAATTTGTTTTTCATGTAGTAACTGAGGTCAAACCAAGGCTTTGATAGATTTTAATATATGGAAATTTTTCATTATCATAAGTAAGAACGGTAATATGACCGAGGAGACTTATGAAACGCTCAAATGATAGTTAACTATTTTAGTAAAGCACCTAATTTTCAATGGAAAATTGAGTACCCATCTCATAGCATATCAAGTTTACAAACTTTCTGATATTGCTAAATTAATAAAGGTTTTAGAGAGTATTCGGTGTTTCTATGTTATCAAACCGTTATTTAAGTAGTTTATTTGAAAGCTCAAAACCGACAAGCTGCTAACTATAAGACCAAGCTGCAACCACAATATAATTAAGTGCAAAGTTTCTTAGGAGCTATGTACGGGTTATGTATCATAACTACAATAAAACGAGGTTAACGCAATTATTTGTAAAAGACAAGGACTAAAACTTTTCAGTACGGGTTAATAATGAGGGGGTTTTAAAAAACTAGCTGCCGAAGTTTATCGAGATAAATTTGTTAAATAATAATAACTTATCTGTCATTTACGACGAATAATGGGCCAGTTAATGGCCCATATTATTTAGCATCCGTTAAAAGTAACAAAATATTAATATGGATAAAGATAGCCTGAATAGCCAAATTTTTGTCGTTGGCTAGTGACGGCTTTTGAGGTGCTTATATCGTAGGTTCGCTGCTATATTGCAAGGGCTAAGAGGGTGGGGCACTAATATAAGCAATTGATTTGATAGTAAAATAATGGGTTTTTTGCCTATGATGTCAGCTAGGTTTATGGGTGTGAATAGACATGAGCAGACCAAAACCCGCCATTAAGGTGACGATAGCGGTACCACCATAGCTAATAAAAGGCAAAGGAACCCCAACCACGGGTAAAAGCCCCCCAACCATGCCGACATTGACAAACACGTAGACAAAGAAAGACATAGCAATGGCCCCCGCTAATAGCCTGCTATAGACATCGGGGTGAGTAAAGGCAATGTATAAGGCGCGCATGAGTAAACAGGAATAAATAAACATCAATAACATCACACCCAACAGACCGAACTCTTCTGAAAAAGCGGCGATGATAAAATCAGTGTGACCTTCTGGTAGGAAGTGTAGATGTGATTGAGTACCTTCTAAATAGCCCTTCCCTGTGAGTCCTCCAGCACCAATAGCAGTCTTTGACTGAATGATGTTCCATCCAGCACCCTGAACATCCGCTTCAGGGTTGAGTAAGGTTAAGACGCGCGTACGCTGATAATCGTGTAACAGGAAATTCCAAGCAATGGCGATAAAAGGCACTGCTAAAATTGCTGCGGCTGAAATCAATCGCCAAGATAGGCCCGCTAAAAAAAGCACAAAAATACCGCTGGCTGCTACTAATAGCGATGTACCCAGATCAGGTTCTTTAGCAATTAATAGCACGGGTACAATGATTAACGCCAAGGTTATAGCGATACTAGACGCTGAGGGCGGCAGATCACGTTTGGATAAAAACCAAGCACACATCATTGGCATGCCAAGTTTCATAAACTCTGACGGCTGCACACTACCAAATCCTGGTAAGTTAATCCAGCGCTGAGCACCCATACGTACTTCACCAATGATATCAACCAACACCAGTAGGATTAACCCCAGCACATAAAATATGGGGGTAAAAGTGCGATAGAGGCTAGGCGGTATCTGTGCCATGGTAAACATCACCGCAAAGGCCACACCATAGCTGACCATTTGGCGTAGAACCATAGCAACATCTTGGCTCGCCGCACTATACAAAATCGTCAAACCAATGCAGCAAACTGTTAATAAGAGAAGAGTCAACCACGGATCTATATGCACACGTTGCCATAGCGTTGGTGCATGACCTTGACCTAAATGATGGCTCTGACGTGAAAAACGGTATTGCGGATTAGAGGACATAAGCAAAAGGTGTCTGACAATTGGTGTAAAGGAAAGTTTTTATCTAAAGTATGATTTTAGAACGCTGGTACGGTATCTATGTTAGGAGCACCTTACCGACGAAGTAACATGTGAGTAATAAGGTCACGTAATTATAAAAATTATAAGGATAAGTGTTAATTACGAATATTACCCTTGTGATTAGAGGCGATAGTTTAGCCTGCTTGCTGAAAATTTGATAGTATCCATAAAACGTTTTTAGCGGTAGTTTCTTGCAATGATCAACACAAAAAAACATTCTTGTAGGCAGATCCATCAGCCTATTATTGCACTACTCATATGTGCCAGCAGTCTCCCTGTTCATGCTGCTATTATTAGCGACAACAGTGAGCGCCGTATCCAAATACGTCAGGGCAGTAGCGCTGACAGCAGTGTCTATATCAAACCTTCTACCAGTGCCTCGATCCACACTCCTGGCGTTACGATGCTAAGTGGCGAAAATGCGACAAACGGCGATAGTATGCAAGGATTGATTGCCCAAAAGCAGCGTGACTTTGCCCTCGCTGCCAGTTTGTCTATCGAAGAAAATAAACAGGTGAGTATCAACCGACGTGCGCCTGTGTATGATACAACTTACGGTAGTAACAGATACAGCACCGCGAATAATACTTATAATAGTGCTGCCAATGCCTTTACCAGTATGGATTTTAATGCATGGTTAAACAGTAATACTTACCGGGCTCGTCAAGTAGCAGATTATCAGCGCTATTTAAGCGCCAGAGTCGGCGCGCAAAATGTACCGCCATTGTCTCAGTTACTGACCACGGCTCGTAGTTGGAGCAAATGCGGCTATGAGCCTTATCAACTACCACCGCAGCATCTATGGGCAAACATTGTGCCGACGTTACGTCTGTATACGGAGCTCAAACACCAAGGTATTCTGCCAGCCAGTAGTGAGATACGCTCAGTATACCGCAGTCCCGGACTTAATGACTGTGCTGGCGGTGCTGATAGTAGTAAACACATGAATGCGAGCGCCATAGACATTTGGGTGCCAGAATATGAAGACAATTTATGGCGGCTTAGCACCATGCAAGATGGACTGTGTCAGTTTTGGCAATATCAGGGCGAGCCTCACAATTTTGGTCTAGGGCTATATGCTACGGGTGCCATTCATCTAGACACTGATGGTTATCGAAAATGGGGCTTTAATCATGCGAGTAGCAGCTCCTCATGCCGTTATTGAGTGGTCTACTCCATTAATAAAAGACCCATAAGTATGAATTGATAGTAATAAGATGAAATCAGTGGCGGTATAATAGTGTCTAGAGAATGAAGTATCATGTGTCAAATGCCCTAAAATCAGAAGCTAGATGCGTAAATCATCAAAAATTTCTGACGGTGACACCTGATATGTAAAAGATAATAGGTCTGTTACTCTCCTTCATATCGTTTAATATATAAAGTAAAAACAGCACTTCTTATAAGTAGGATTTATGAAAAAGCGGTATTTAACAAGAGCGAAGGCGAATAAATCCCATCAATCTAAAAAAAGCTTTCTACAGTCCACTAATACATATATGGCATTATTTAGTTCAGCTTTTTTCGTTTTTTTGTTTATCAGCGCCTGTAGTCCAGAGAGTTCCTCTGAAAATAGCTTACTGATTACAGAACAGTCTGCGGCCAACCTTGATAGAAAATTACAAAACGCTGAAGATATCGAAGAAAACATCATAAACTCTTACGCCAGACTGGCCGCTAAGCGCTCTGATGTCTGTCCAAAACTGATCCAAGAAGCGTTGGGTAGTCAGGTTATTGAACGTACCTCAGAAGTCATGGTCAATAAACACTGTGATTACTTTTTGTACCCGCGAGAGGGTCAGCGTATTTCGGTTAGCGTTAACGACAGGCAAATTGAAGCACTGTTAATAGTGCCAGCATTGCATAACTTTGCTAATGGTGATTACAAAGTAGACTCCTACGATAAGCATGTGATTCGATTGAGCTACAGTGGTGCCACCTATAAGCCAAAAAATCTAGTTTATGACGTTGCAGTGACCGTCTCTAGTTGAGTCGCTCGTTTTTTGATGAGCCCGTTTGCTAGTGGTTTTTTGTGACTACTAAATGAGGCGGGGCGCTATCTGTAGCGCTCCTCATTTGTGTCGTATTACTTTGGCAGTATTCCGTAGACACTCCCTACCTTTGGGGTAGTGGGTAGTGAATTTATACCGCTACTTTATAGTGTTTTTGTCCTGCCAGGGGTCATCCTGGCCCACAGTAACGATTAAGAAGTCATCGGGCTTTAGCGTCTCGCGCATGGTCTGATTGATCTCTGAGAGTTTTACTTGATCAATACGTTTGACATAGTCGGTCAAATAGCTGTTTGGTAACTGATAAAAATTCATCATACCTAGTAAGCCATTAATCCCTGCATTGCTCGCAAAGCCCATCGGAAAGCTGTTTTTTAGATTGTCCGTTGTCAGACGCATCTCAGAGCTGGTAATGCCTTGGTCTAACGTGTTATTGATAACCTCCAAACTGGCCTCAATGGCAGCGCGTGCTTTGTCATTACGTGTCGAAAAACCAATCTGATAGGGGCCACGTGCCAGCATCGGATTCATAGAACCTGATATTCCATAAGTGTAGCCAAGGTTTTGTCTAACCTCAGTCATTAATCGCGCATTAAAATCGCCACCTGCGAGTACCTCATTGCCGACAGCAAAATTGGTTTGCTGCTGCTGATCTTTTGGATTGGTAGCGCGTTTACTACCTAATTGTCCCATTAAAATGGTGGTCTGAGTACTTGGAAACGGAATATGAATGTGCTTTGCTTGGTTAAGAGGTTTCGGCTCGGGTAGGTCTGCTGCGGACTGACCGGTCGGTAACCCATTGGTGATATCTTCAGCAAGTTTTTTCGCTTGGGGTAGCGTGAGATTGCCTGTCATGGCAATAGACGCATTGGCCGCGACCAAATACTGATTTTTAAACGCTATCAGCTGTTGTTTGTCGATGCTCGGTACACTGTCAAGGGTGCCGACTGATGGATGAGCATAAGGATGGTCCCTATATAATGCTTGGTTAAAAGCAATGCTGGCAAGACTATTGGGGTCTTGTTTTTGCTGTTGCAAGCCGACTAAAAGTCTTGCTTTATTGCGTGCTAGAATGTCCTCATCAAACGCAGGTTCGCTGAGCATTTGAGTCATTAGATCAATGGCAGGCAGTAAATGCTTGTCGTCAGATAAGCTACGTAGTGAGACAATAAACATGTCCTTGTAGGCACTGCTGCTCAGATTAATACCTAACGTTTCAACGGTTTGTGTAAATTCATCTTCGTCTAGTTTTTTAGAGCCTTGTGTCAACATGGTGGCAGTCATATTAGCAATGCCAAAACCTTCTTTACGAATGCTAGTATCACGCGCACTACCAGCATTAAAACGCAAATCGACATCGACAATCGGTAATGCTGTCGTTTGTACAAAGCGTACGGGCACCCCAGTTGTGGTTTTGAACTGTTGAATCTTTGGTAGGGTAACTTTTAAAGGTTTGTCATCGTCAAGGCTGGACAGTGTGGATAAGGCGGCAATGGGTGCACTGGTATCAACTACAGCGGTAGAGCCTCGATATTCTTCGGACCCTGTTGTATCCGCATGTGCGGTGATGGTCAGTGTGGACAAACCCAGCCCCACACCAACGCTCAGGTAGGCGGTCTTTTTAAGCGTAGCATTTGCTACTTGTGTCAAAATTAGGGCACTGTTCGCAGGCTTTTTTCTTTTTTGCACTAAATCACTGTTTTGAGTCATGGGTGTCTTCTTATAAATGAAATATGTGTGGTCGGTGGTTTCATTGCATAACTAAAACCTCACCATTATTTCTGGTTCTCTGCTTGCTCTTTAGGTGGGACGACGTGCATTACTGTCAAATTGTTCTTTACTAGATATTTTTTGCTAGCAGCTTGTATGTCAGCGATCGTCACGCTATCAAGCTTAGCTGGTAGCTCGGCAAGCAGCCTGTCATCAAGCCCAATAGATTGTAATGAGCCAATCATGCGTGCCTGTCCTTCCATGCTGTCTTGCGCGTAAACGAGGCCAATTACCGTATTGGTTTTGGCTCGGCTGATTTCATCAGGAGAAATTGGGTTGGTTTTGAGCTTTTCTATCTCGGCGGTGATGGCTTGCTGTGCTTGCTCTAAACTCACGCCTTCGCGCGGCGTTGCTTGAATCAAAAATAGGCCATCGCCGCGATCCAATAAGTCATAAGAGGTACCCACGGCGGTGAGCAAGCCTTGCTCACGTATCAGGCGACTCTCCAAACGTGCAGACAGCCCGCCGTCTAACACGTCTTGCGCAAGTGAGAGCGCGTAGGCTTGATTTTCATTGTTTGGATCTACAGACACCAGACTCGGTACGTTATAACCCATGAGTAGCACAGGGACTTGTACGGCTTGCTCAGAGTCGACTTGCTGATAACCCCGAAAAGCCTTTTGACTGACCGCGGGGCGTTTGGGTAAGTCGCTGGGTTTTAAATCTCCAAAGTAACGTTTGACTTGAGCCAATACTTCTGTTGGCTCCACATCCCCAACGATAACCAAGGTAGCGTTGTTTGGTGCATACCAAGTCTGGTACCAGTCTTTTAAGTCTGCGAGCGTAATTGATTGCAGCTCAGCCATCGGCCCGATGACGGATTCGCCTTTTGGACTATCGGGGAGCGCTAATAAGCGAAATGACTCGTAAGCTTTGGCCAGTGGATTGTCATCAGTGCGTTGACGACGCTCTTCCATAACCACTTGATGCTCTTTGGCAAACTCTTTATCATTGAAGGTTAAGTTTTTCATTCGATCCGCTTCGAGCTCTAACGCTAACGGCATGCGATTGGCCGGGAACAGCTCGTAATAACCTGTGTAGTCATAACTGGTAAAAGCATTATTGACCCCGCCAAATTTGGCAATCAAACGCTCATAATCCTCACTTGATACATCGGTAGTGCCTTTGAACATCATGTGCTCAAGCAGATGAGAGATACCACCTTTATCAAGTGGCTCATCTGCCGAGCCGACCCGATACCAAATTTGAGTCATCACGACTGGTGCGCGATGATCTTCTTTTACCACTATTTTTAGCCCATTCTCTAACTGGTATTCATGGCGACCGGACATGTCGATGGCTAACGCTGATGGCGTCTCTTGACTTTGACCTAAGGGGTTTTGAGTGACTGGATGTTGAACAGTCGATGGGGCGCTGGTATCCATTGTACTGGTTTGGCAAGCGGCAAGTGAGGTCGCTAAGGCTAACGCACAGGCAACGCGTAGTGACGGAGTAGATAGTGGCAAAAACGAGGACATGGTAGGGTCTACTTATATAAAATGGCAACTTATAAACTGATGGGTACATATACCGGCTTTAACGATAGCGATAGAAGGCGTTATAAAGATTTATGCGCTCCAACCATCACACTGGCAGTTGGCTTAAAGTCTGGCGTGGTACTACACCCTATCACTGACAGCACAATGGTCGTTAGTAGTAAAGCGGCGCTGATGTGAGTTACTTTTTTATCACGCTTGTTATAACTATTGGATAGCGAAGCCATAGATCATTCCTAATACGAGGTTATAGAATAAGGAGCGGATTATCGAATAAGTTTTGATAGGGTAGGCGAAGTTAGGCGTGTAGAAGGTCAGAGTTTTGTGTCAAAACCTTAAGGCAAACTTTCTTAAATCCCTGTATCGCCTTTTAAACTTGTAAATTTTGATGATAGTCTATGATGGTAAGGGCTGAGCGCCACTCTAACTATGGTAAACTAAGCCAAAAATAAATGGTCATATAGATGGCAAGTACGTCACGCTATATCCAACCATTGACAATAGACAAATAATTAACGAGTGATAACTTTTAGGGCACGCTTATGAATAACCCCAATAATAGCAATCGTGTGGTCATCAACCTTGACGATGGTCTTGATGACTTGGATGACGATGATATTACCTTACCCAGTCTGCCGGCGCAATCTGTGCCTATCATCGATGAGACTGAAAAGGTTGAATCACAGCAGGTACCCCATACTGAGAGTGACAAGCCAAAAAAAGACAGTACAGCAAATCCAAACAACGCAAACCATGAAGAAGAAAATGTCGCTTTGGCCACGCCAATTGTGATGACAGAAGAGCACCATGTTCCTAAAGGTGCTTCTGAAAGTTTTTCAACTGCCAAAGAAAAAGTGGCTGCCACTAAGACGAATACCGCGTCGATCGTCCCAACCATGCCATTGCAAGAGCAGTTGGGTGATAGCCCAAGTGTCAGTCCTGTTAGCAGCAGTGCGCCAAAAGTAAATCAGCAACAAGCAACCACCGAATTGCAAGAGACGCAAGGGAGCGAGAAAAAAGGCAGCTGGTTTAATCGTATGAAGACGGGACTGAGTAAGTCACGTAAGAATTTGGCCGAAGGTATGGTCAGTATCCTCATCGGTGGCAAAGAGATCGATGATGAGCTGTTAGAGGAAGTTGAAGATCAGTTGCTGGTTGCTGATATTGGTGTCAATGCAACCAACCGTATCATTAAGAGTCTGACCGAGCAGACCGCCCGTGGTGATTTGATTTATGCCCATTCATTGTACAAGGCTTTACAAAGTGAGCTGGTCGACATCTTAACGCCAAAAGTTGCGCCTCTGCTCATTGATACCAGTAAAAAGCCTTTTGTAATCTTGGTGGTGGGCGTCAATGGTGTGGGCAAAACCACAACGATTGGTAAGCTTGCTAAGCGTTTGCAGGGTGAGGGTAAGTCAGTCATGCTGGCGGCCGGTGATACGTTTCGAGCAGCAGCCACTGAGCAGCTGCAGATTTGGGGTGAGCGCAATGACATTCCAGTGGTGGCACAAGGTCATGGTTCTGATAGTGCCTCTGTCATCTTTGATGCAATGCAATCGGCCAAAGCAAAAAATATCGATGTGCTCATAGCGGATACCGCTGGACGTTTGCAAAACAAAACTCATTTAATGGCCGAGCTGGAAAAAGTAGTACGAGTCATGCGTAAAGCAGATCCGAGCGCACCGCATGAAGGTATGATTGTGCTCGATGCTGGCACGGGGCAAAATGCCATTAACCAAGTAGAATTGTTTAATAAAGTGGTACCATTGACCGGTATTACTATCACTAAACTAGATGGTACTGCTAAAGGGGGTGTGGTCTTTAACATTGCCGAAACGACTGACGTGCCTATTCGCTATATTGGCGTTGGCGAGTCCATTGATGATTTACGTGCCTTTAGTCCAAAACAGTTTGTAGCCGCCCTGTTTGAGACAGATGATAAAGAATAACGAAAAGCTTGTCAGCAACCAGACAGTGTGAAAAGACAGATAGCATGAAAGGAATCAGCATATGATTATTACCAGTATTGAACTGTCCGATGTCGTTTATGATGACTTGTCATCTCCTAACGCTGCTTTGTTGCTGGCAAGCCACACGATAGGCAATACCACAAAGCTTGTTTGGTGTAATTGGTTGGAAGTAGACGAGTATTGGCAAGACAAAATTACACTGAATGCACTGGCGAAGCATTATAAGTTTGATAGTAATCATGTGGCGTTTGTAGCGGCAGAGGCATTAGACGCTGGCAATAGTGAACAGCAATTACTGTTGACGTGTATTCATCAGATACAGCAGTATATCCAAGGCCTGCGCTGTGATTTTGACTTGCCCATAGATGTAAGTTTGGGAACGGACTTTCAGCGAAGAGTCTGGCACGCCCTACAAGGTATTGGTTTTGGCGAGACCATCAGTTATGCCATGCTTGCTCAGCGTGTTGGTAGTCCCAAAGGCTTTCGTGCTGTAGCACAGGCCAATAGTAAAAACCCCTTTAGCGTTATTATTCCTTGTCACCGAGTCATTAGTAGTGATGGGAAGCTTGGTGGTTATACCGGAGGACTGGACAAGAAAAAGTATTTGCTAGCGCTTGAAGGCGCAGAGTACAGACCCTAATCTAAAAGACAGTGACTCTAAAGAGCGAGCAGGAAGCGCTTGGCGGATTATTGCTAAAGAGTTTGTCTATGCTTGATGCTGATATTGATGCGCTGGCATGTCTGGCGGCGCTAGCACATAAAAAAGACCAAACGCTGAAAATGTTTGGTCTTTTTCGTTTGAATAACTCAAAAAATTACTGTTCGAGCTGAGCCATCACGTCAGACGAGAAGTTTACATTGCTATAAACCTCTTGTACATCGTCAATATCCTCTAGCATGTCAATCATTTTCATGACTTTTTCGGCATCATCAACATTGTCTATTTCAGCCGTGGTTGATGGCGACATGGTCACTTCAGCATTGTCAGAAACAAGGCCTGCAGCGTTCAGAGCATCTTTGACTTGACCAAAATTTTCCCATTCAGTAATGACAAGTAAGCTTTCGCCATCGTTTTCGATATCAAGAGCGCCTGCATCTAGTGCTACCAACATGACTTCATCTTCTAGGCTCACATCGTTAAAGGTGATTTCACCGCGCTTATTGAATAAATAAGCAACCGAGCCTGAGGTACCAAGGTTACCGTCGTACTTCGTAAAGGCATGACGCACTTCGCTGACGGTGCGATTGACATTGTCGGTCATGGTTTCGACCAGTACGGCGACGCCTCCGATACCGTAGCCTTCGTAGCTGATCTCATCCATGTTTTCAGTATCGCCGCCACCTGTACCGCGATCGACTGCCCGATTGATCGTGTCTCGGGTCATATTGACTGACAGTGCTTTTTCAATGACGGCACGTAAGCGTGGGTTTTTATCCGGATCAGGGTCACCTTGCTTGGCAGCAGAAACAATTTCACGAATAATCTTGGTAAATACTTTGCCTTTTACCGCATCTTGACGGGCTTTACGGTGTTTAATATTTGCCCATTTTGAATGGCCTGCCATATAACATCCTTAATTTTTGCGTACTATTTTATGCTTAAAAAAACGTTAATAACACTCTTTAGTGCCTGTGCAGGTATTTTTATAATATGATTACTCTGTCTCATCAAGGTAATAGAGCTACCCACACGTTAACGATTTGTATGTTGTTGAGAGTGCTTTTTTGCTACACTGTGGCAACTTATAGATTGTTTTTACTGTCATAAGTGAGCAATATTATAAACCAGTTTGGTGTATTTTAACTAACTTGTCCTTATCCATCACATTTTAAGTCATTGGATGCTATCAAGCCATTGATTTTATAAAGTTACCGACTCTATGAAGCAACCCAATACTGAAGCCATCACACACTTGCGTAACCGTATTCATATCATTATTGAAGGTACAGACACCCGTTTGGGTAAGCTCTTTGATATTGTGTTATTGATTGCGATTTTGACCAGCGTCGGTGTGGTCATGCTAGATAGCGTGTTGTTTGTGCGTTTGCAGTATGGAACGATATTTTTTTATGCAGAATGGTTTTTTACTATTTTGTTTACGCTTGAGTATTTGTTAAGGTTGTTTTCAGCGCCCAATCGCTTCCGTTATGTTTTTAGTTTTTTTGGTGTCGTAGATCTGCTGTCTATATTACCCAGTTATTTGAGTCTTATATTTGGCGGTGTACAGTATCTTATTGTCATACGTATTCTGCGTCTCTTACGAGTGTTTCGAGTACTAAAGCTCAAAGCTTACATGCAGCAAGCCGGTTTTTTAGCGTCTGCCCTGAGAACCAGCCAGCAAAAGATAACCGTGTTTTTCTTATCGCTGGTACTTTTAGTGACTATTTATGGCTCAATCGTCTATGTGGTGGAGGGGCCTGAAAACGGCTTTACCAGTATTCCAATTTCTATTTATTGGGCGGTTGTGACTTTAACCACCGTAGGCTATGGAGATATTTCGCCAAAAACGCCGCTAGGGCAAGCCATTGCAACGATGGTCATGATTACAGGTTATGCAGTCATCGCGGTACCAACAGGAATTTTTACCTCAGAGTTGACACGTAACATGCGCCCCCAGCTTAACCCAGTCACTTGTCCAAACTGTGGTAAGTTTGGTCATGCAGTGGGAGCGGAGTTTTGTGATCGCTGTGGACATGCCTTACACGTCTAATAGCATAGACAGCCACTTTTCTGCATAGCTGCCTATTTTTACACGTCAATATATGCATCAACCAGAGGAGATAGGTCAATCTCAACGCCCAGATTGACCAAATTCCAGTATTGTCCTGATATGGTGCGATCTAGCATCATGGTGGTTGCAGAAGGCTGAAACTGACCAAAATATTTTAAAGATGTGCGCATTTGTGCAATGACTTCATGATGTATTTGACTACGACCAAAATCAAAAGCACCGTCTTGATAGGGTTTAATAGACAGTGGTTTTAGACCAATGGATAGCCATTTTTCATAAAATTCCCCCGGTATATTTTTATCATCATCACGGCGAATATCTAGGGCAATTAGGTCTTGCTCAAGCGCGGTCACATCGCCTTTGATGGCGTGCTTTGCAAAACGACGAAACAATTGAACTTCGCTATCACTGTAACTACGTATACCACCGAAATCATAAGCGACTACGCTGCCATCCTTGCGAAAGGCAAAATTACCGGGATGGGGGTCACAGTGCATACGGTACAAGCCAAACAGCTGTCCTGCGGTAAAATGAAACAAGCGCTTGGCTATTTTTTGCTTGATATCATTGTCCCACGTCGCCGCAACTGACAGCGGCTCTCCCATCTCCTCTGTGAGTGTTAAAACCCGCTTAGAAGAGTGGCTGCTGACAACTTTTGGAATGACAAGCCCTTCGTCCTCTGCATGAAAAGCACCAAATACGCGTAAGTTGTGCGCCTCTTTAATGTAGTCGAGCTCATCATGTAAACTTTGGCGAATTTCGTTAAACAGTTGCGCTTGCAACTGTTTGCTCATGTTAAGTACACCAGCGATTTTCAAAGCCATACGCACTTGTTTAAGGTCACTATCGCAGTTTTCATCGACATTGGGGTACTGGACTTTTACCACTACTTTTTGTCCAGTTAGCAACACAGCTTTATGCACTTGCCCAATAGAAGCGGCGGCAAATGGGGTTTCTTCAAACTCGCTGAACAACTCTGCCACAGGCGCTTTCAGCTCACGTTCGATTTGCGCACGTATCTGTGTGTATGGCATGGGCGGCGCATCTTTTTGTAGCTTTTCTAACGCCGTTGCGACTTCAGGTGGAAACACATCTTTATATTGCGAGGCAATTTGTCCCACTTTCATCACAGCCCCTTTCATCTCACCTAGTGTCTCGGCTATCTGAACACCCACATCTTGCATCAGCTCAGAGCGCGCTTGTAAGCGTTTTTCTTCATCACTTGAGAGATGCTTAAATGAGTTTTTAGCTGCTTTGCCGGCAATACTTGCTGTCATGCCAGCGAGTTTCATGAAGCGCTTTCCAGACGTTTTTGCCATTCATATCACCATATAAGGGGGAGGTTATTTGCTCAGCTAATTTTAGTATTTTATTCAAACGATTGCTGTTTAACTAATGTGCTGTTCTTATCTGCGACTCACTATAGTTTATGCCTTTTTCTATTGTTTCTCACTCGTGCTTAAAAATAATGTTCAAAACCATTAGCCAAAAAAGCACCGTCTAAGGTTAGCCCTCAAGCGTTATAGAGTAGAGATTGTCCAGCCAATACGTCAATGCCATTTGATACCCTAAATGTCCCAAACCACAAATCACCCCGACAGCAACATCGCTTAAATAAGAGTGCTGACGAAAAGACTCACGCGCATGAACATTGGATAAATGTACTTCTATAAAGGGTTTTTGTGTCGCCAAAAGGGCATCGCGTAGAGCAACCGAGGTATGAGTGAAAGCGGCAGGATTAATAATAATGGCATCTACTTGCGCTGCCTTATCCGCGAGCAGTCCATGATGTTGGATTTCATCAACCAGCTTGCCTTCATGATTTGACTGCACGCAGATCAACTCAATGCCATACTGCGCAGCTCGTGCTATTAGACGCTTTTCAATGTCTGCCAGTGTGGTATGACCATAGATGTCCGGCTCTCGTTTACCCAGTAAATTTAGATTGACGCCATTCACCAGCAACAGCTTGTGTGTGAGTGATTTATCAATGTTTTCATTGGCAGGTTTTACGGGTGATGGGGACGTCATAATGGTCTCTACGGTTATTAAACGATAGGGGTGGTTTATCATTTGTGGCAAGGGCGACGCGCTATAGAAAAAGTAACGGTACTATCTAACCGAGTTAACTATTTGAACTAACTGAGCTAACTACCTGAGCTGTCTCATCGAGCCATCTAATCGAATTTATCCCTTTATGATAACAGCTTGCGAGATAGGTTATAAAAAAATTACATGAAAAATCAACCTAAGGGCAAAAAACGATGTTAAAACTCTTTATGTTGCTAAAAACCCGTGCTATGATATTTTTTACGTAATAGTTATTACATGTTTGTTACTATTACTATGGCAAGCTAATAGAAAAGACACTGATTGATTTGTAAAAACAGTTCTCTACTATAAACGCGCTGTGTCAGTGATGGTTATTAAGGTAGTACTCTTAAGTTTTTGATTTCATAATCTTAGATCCCGTTTATATGCAATGTTGCAAAGGAATTTGGGACTAAGCGGACTTTTTTAGGAAGTAATATTATGTCAGCTCGTGAGCAAGGTATCGTTAAGTGGTTTAATGACTCAAAAGGTTTTGGTTTCATTCAACGTGATAGCGGAGAAGATATTTTCGTCCATTTCCGTGCGATTCAAGGTGATGGCTATCGCTCTTTAAAAGATGGCGAAAAAGTTGAGTTCAGCGTAGTAGAGGGCGATAAAGGCCTGCAAGCTGAAGAAGTCAGAAAAATAGAAGAGTAAGCTATCTAGGCATTAGAGCGGTTTAGCTACAATGTCTATATACACTCCTGATATACTACTGAGTCAAGCCCGTCTTATCTTACCTATGTTGGATATAAACCAGCATGTTTGGTAGGATCAGATGTTAGGCTTGGCTTTTTTTATGCTCATGGATTTGCTAGCGGTATACAGATTTTATACCGCTGCCGCTGTTCTAAGGCTGGCTTCTCAAACATCTATTCACAATTAATAACGATCAAACAGCTAATTTAAAAGGAAATTTTTTTGAGTAATTTTACGACGTTTACTGATTTGCCATTGTCAGAACCGACCTTACGGGGTGTAAATGATCTGGGTTTTACTGAATTGACCCCTATTCAAGCACAAATACTACCCCATACATTGGCAAATCAAGACGCTATCGGCCAAGCACAAACAGGCACTGGTAAGACAGCAACGTTTTTACTGACGATTATGGAAGCTTTACTTAAGCGTCCTTTTACCGCTGATGAAGCGCGGTATTTAGGTGAGCCACGTGCCGTGGTTATGGCCCCCACCCGTGAGCTTGCCCAACAGATCTTTGATGACTGTGTGGCACTGACCAAATATACCTCCTTACATAGCGTCTGTATCATGGGTGGTACCAATTATGAAACACAGCAGCATGAGCTTGAGCGCCAATATGTCGATATTTTAGTGGCGACACCAGGTCGTCTGATTGATCTTGCCAATAAAGGTATGGTCTATCTAGATCGAGTAGAAGTACTGGTGCTGGATGAAGCTGATCGCATGCTTGATATGGGTTTTATTCCAGACATCAAGCGCTTGGTAGGCCGAATGCCAGCCAATACCGATCGCCAAAGTCTCCTGTTTTCTGCCACCTTTAACCAAGATGTGATGAATCTGGCCTACCGCTGGTTACATGAGCCACAGTTTGTCGAAATTGAGCCTGAGCATAAAACCAGTGATTTGGTGGACCAACACTTTTACTTATTAACAGAAGACCAAAAATTAGCAGCCTTAGAGCGTATTATTAGTGATACCGCCGTGGAGAAAGTAATCGTCTTTGCCAATCGTAAGGATCAAGTAAAGCGGCTTTATCACAAGCTACGTCAAGCCCATAAGATTGTTATGCTATCAGGTGATGTTATTCAACAAAAACGTGAAAAATACTTACAACGTTTTAAAGATGGTCATGCGTCTATCTTGGTAGCGACAGATGTAGCCGGTCGCGGCATTCATGTCGATGATATCAGTCATGTGGTTAATTACACCTTGCCTGATCAGCCAGATGATTATGTACACCGTATCGGCCGTACTGGCCGCGCTGGGCAGACTGGTATTAGCATCAGTTTCGTTAGTGAAGATGATGCTTTTAATGTGCCTGCGTTAGAGAAACATTTAGATACCAAGTTTACGCTTGAGCAGTGGCAGGAGTAGTTTCTGTAAACTGAATATTACTTTACAAAAAAGCGCTTCATATTCAAAACTGTATGAAGCGCTTTTTTTAACTTTGCCAGAAGAGAAAAGGCTTATGAAGAGCGTGCATAAAAGTTATTGGGAATGATGCATGGAGGCTGGGCTATCGTTCATATCATGCATGCTATGATCCATCTTTGGTGTTATATTGTGACTCATTTGGCTCATATCATGAGAGGGTGCAGTATCTGCGTCAGACACCATAGCAGAATGGCTGCTATGCTCCATCTGAGCATGGCCACCGCTGTGTCCGCCATGCATACTAGACATTGCTATGGGCACAAATACAACCGCCAAACCAGACAGCACCATCACCGAGCCGTTAAGCTGCCTGAGGCGAAAACGTCCAATTTTGTCCCGTAACCAGCCCACAGTTTCATGCGTGGCAACCAACATCGGCACTGTGCCGAGGCCAAAGACAAACATGAGCGCCGCCCCACTTAATGGGTTATGAGCGACCACGGCGATAAGTAATGCGCCATAAACCAAACCACAAGGCAAAAATCCCCACAATAAGCCCGCCGTTAAGGCGCGTGGGAATGTGTTTAGTGGAAATACTTTTTGCCGAAGGGGACTAAGATATTGCCAAAAGCGCATACCAAAACGCTCAAGCTTATTTAAAAATGGTGCGCCAAGCATAGTCATGCCGACAAACACCAACACCAACCCCAACAAAATGCGCGGTGTGCTGTTGCCTTTCATTAACGGTTCTAGCACAGTGATGCCAATAAGCCCTGCGATTAAGCCCAAAAATGCGTAACTGGTCAAACGGCCTAAATGATAAGTCATAACAAGCGCACGGCGCTTGGCTGGACTGACGTCTTTCATCGACAAGCCAAATGCTGTCACAAGACCACCGCACATTCCTAAACAATGGGGCGAACCAAAAAAACCCATCAATAATGCCGCAACGAGTAAAGCTGTGGTCATAGGGCGCGTCTCCTAAAAAAGCGAACCTTGTTATATCGTTCACACTTCATAAAAAGTATTGTCAGAAAATTAAACCCGGTCAGTTAACTCAAGGTTAGGTTTATGAGTTTTTATCTATACTAGAATGACTGCCGGCTTCTGTGTCAGTATGGGTCACTGTCAGACTAGGTTTGTCATGTACAGATGTACGGTCAGTCGGCGGAGTGGGGCTGGATGACTCGTGAGCTTGCATGGTTTGCCGACGCTCTTGACGGTCATCCAAAATAATACGCTGTGATGCATTGTCTAAATCTTCAAATTGGTTTGACTTTACCGCGTACCTTACTGCCCAAATGGCAACCACAAAAAGCATGAGACTCAATGGGATTAATAAAAATATACTGAGCATGGTCACTCTCTTAAATAGCAATTTCTTTTATTATTATACACCCATTGCAATTGTAATAACGGCTTGTACGAAAAAACTAAGCCAACAGAAAATGGTAAAACACCCTTTAAAGTGACATTGAATCCTATTCGTCAGGTGTTTTTGGTACATTGCCTCTTGGGGTCAACAACTGCTGTGTCGTCATGTCTTTGGCATGACGACAGTCTACCTGCGGACGTATCACATCACGCAAATAGGCGGCGATTTCATAAACGGCCCGTCGTGAATGACTTAAGTTTTGCGCAGGTTTCATCCAGTCACGGTTAACGGGTAGGGGGGCGTTAAGCGGTGTGCTATTGATACCATTTAAGGCAAACTGTCTACGCGCACGCGCCATATGATAGCTATCGGTAATAAGATAAACGTGATGCAGCGGAATACGTTTGGCGGTAAAACGTGCATTTTCACAGGTATTCATGCTGGCGTTTTCGCTGATTAGGCCATCGATACCATGCTCGATCAGCCATTGACCTAACCACGGCGCTTCGGCACCGCTCAGTACAATAGGCAATGGTAAGTCGTGATATGCGCTGGCAGCAGTACGAGCGCGATTGAGACTATAGGGATTGAGGATGGTTTGATTGTTACGATCATTGGTGAGCCCCCCACCTAAGACCACGTAGGCGGTGGGCGGTGAATGCTTTGCTATAGCGGGCACTTTGGGTAAAGGCAGAAGGGTGAATACATAAACAATAACTTGAGAAAATAGCGGTGTGAATAAACTGATGAGTACTAAAATGACAGCCGTTGAGCCAAGCAAAAAAGTCACATTGATAATGCGAAATAGCTTCATCATACGCTCAGCTGACCGCAAATAATAACGCCACAGCCGCTTAGAACGTGATTGTTTAGACCACATACTCATGATGTCCAATGGAGCCGTCAGAGTTTACCCAAACTGGCTCACGCGATAACTGAATGGCAAACTTTTCATAGACGACATTGACAATGTGTTGTTGAGCATTTGCAACGTCCTCTTGGGTGGCTTGATACGGAGTGTGATTGGTAAGTACCAGTGCTTGCTGCTGATGGGTAAGAATTGGGGCAATACCGTGCCCTTTTAAACCCGCTTGTTCAATGAGCCAGCCTGCGGCCACTTTTATCATGGCATCAGGCATGGGGTAGCCAACGATAGCAGGATACGTGGCTTGTAAAGTAGTAAATTGATCTTGAGGAATGATAGGGTTTTGAAAAAAACTGCCGCAATTTGCAAGTTGCTTAGGGTCAGGCAGTTTTTGTTGACGAATATCTATAATGGCTTGCATGACGTCGTCAGGAATTGCCTGTTTGCGACCATGTTGCTCAGCATAACGCTCGGCCACTGTTTGCACATCCCCATAACTGGCTAATATTTTTTTTGCATTGGTATGTAGTCTAAAGCCCACACAGCTAATTAACCATGTATTAGGCGCACGTTTAAAGATACTGTCGCGATAGCCAAACTGGCAGTCTGCTGCTGTTAAATGATGCCATGTCTTAGTCGGCAAGTGATAGGCGCGTACATACTGTAAACAGTCTTCTAGCTGCACGCCATAAGCACCGATATTTTGTACAGGTGCAGCCCCAGTGAGACCTGGTATCAGTGCAAGATTTTCTAGACCGTACCAGCCTTGATTGACAGTGTACACAACCAAGTCATGCCAGTTTTCGCCCGCCATCACTTCAATATCGACGTAGCTATCTGTTTTGGTAACTAGGTTAATGCCACGCATTTTTGGCTGCAAGACAACTGCCTGTAACTGTGCTGGTAATAATACGTTGCTACCACCAGACAGTACAAATAATGGTTTCTTTTGCTTGGCACTGTCTGCATATTTTGCCATAAAAGTGTCAAGCTGCGCCTCAGTCGTTAATGTGACGACCGTATCGGCGACACAGGCTAAGGCCATGGTGTTATGACGTGACAAATCAATTGAATCATTGATTGATACACTGGCTGGAAAGTCAGCTGTTTGAGCAGATTGAGCACTCAGATCAAGGCGTAAGGTTGAGGTCATAACATAGCCTATATAGCAAATGATGCGGTGTTTATTATAAAGAATGCGATACACAAAAGTAGCAGAAATATAGACTGTATTGCTAACAAGCTTTCCAACTTTCAATCCAAGCTTGGGCGCTTGACTCAATACGCTCGATCACTTCTTCAAAATCGTCGCTATCACCTTTATAAGGATCTGGCACATCGTCGCCACTATACGTTGGATCTTCTTCGCTGAATAAAGCGAGCTTGGCTAAATGGTCTTCATCTGCCAAGCTATCCTTGATGGCTTGTAAATCGGCTAAATTTTGAGCATCCATCGCCAATATCAAATCAAAATTACGAAAGTCATCCGTGCTTACTTGGCGAGCGACTAACTTATTAATCTTATAGCCGTGTGATTTTGCATGGCGCTGAGCACGTTCATCGGGCGCATGACCAATATGCCAGTCGCCTGTCCCTGCTGAGTCTACTTTAATAGATAAGCCAGCAATCGCTGCTTGCTGACGAAAAACCTCCTCAGCAGTGGGCGATCGGCAAATATTCCCTAAGCAAACCAATAATATAGAGGAGGGCGTACAGGTTTTCATTAGCATAATATAACCTTGTATAACAAAAAAACATGCCATAAAGAACCAGCACCATTATGCGGCTTTTATTAGCATGCCATTGATTCAATAAAACAGTCGCCAGCGTAACGGTTAATGCCTTGAATAACAAGGGCAGAGGCTGAACAATATGGTCATGCAAGAGACGCATTGTGACCACATTCAGAGCGCTGTCAAACTGTTACGTTTGATACAGATGTTTTAGCTTGTGGTTCGTAAACGTGACCATGGTGACAAAAATGATAGCCGCCGTACTGTGTGGTTTTTGCAGTATTATAACGATATATCATGAATAGAGCGATATAGTGCTTTTACTATTTTAGTCTTGTTTACTTTTAAAGCGTTGCAGATCACGGCGCTCTTTTTTATTGGGTTTGTTATCGGGCCGGGCAAGATTGGCAAGTTTACGCTGCTCAGCATAATAAGCGCGGCGCACTTCGCTCTCTTCGGTCTCTGAGTACAACACTTGGGCAGCAGCGGCATTACCGCGTTGTGCCGTTAGCGCTTCGACAATCACGGTCTTTTCAGTCATAGCAGTAGCTGAGCCTTGACGAATGGTCAACTCATCTCCGACTGAAATCTCTTTACTGGTTTTGACACGGCTACCGCCATAATGCACTCGGCCACTCTCGATCGCTTGTTTGGCAAGCGTACGCGTCCGGTAAAAACGTGCGGCCCACAGCCACTTATCAAGACGAATCTTAGCGAAGGCTTGGTTTTTATCATCAATATTATTTTTCATAACAGCAACTCTATACTAATTTCCATATTTATTTAAAACGAGATGGTCTTAATAAGATTAGGGCAAATTTAGTATTTGCAAATAGGTTTTTTGTTATTCGTTGCAGTGAGCATAGGTGATTTGAATTAATGATGGTGAGAAGCCGTAATTTTTACCGCCATTACTGTTGTAAATGGGAGGGGTAGACACCGCGTTCGCAGTGTCTGCCTGATGCAAAGTTAGTGACACCACTGTTGTTCACATGGCACGCCGTCATGATTACCATCCATCTTTGTATTAGGACAGTGATTACTAAAGTAAGTGGCTTCTGCGCACGAGGTCATTTGCGAGCAATGCTGTCTGCCATCACAAGAAAAGCTTTGTGCTGCTGACTTTGTACTCATTACTGGCTCTACTACCGAGGTTGATGCGGTTTCTATGTCAGTATCAATGTACGTGGGTGGTATGTCATCAAAGTCAGTAGATGTAGATGTTGCGACAGAAACAGGGGAGGTCTCAGTCGCAACATCAATTGTAGAACTGTTTGTGGGACTTTTAGGTTGAAGGGTTCTATAGCCTACCAACGCCAAAATCAGCAACATGACGATCATCAATGTGTTTTTCATAACTGCCCCATGCCAATGAATAAACGCTCATCGCTAACCGTCATTATCCATCCATCAGTGGCAGTTTTTTAATTGATTAAAAAGCTGCTATGATCGACGATCCTTGATACGAATTCTACCTACTTCAAAAACAGCTGATAGCCGATGTTGTCATTGAGCATGGTGCAGTCATAGCCAATGTCGAGTAGTGCGTCTTGTAATTGACGAGAATTGCCTTCAGAGGCTTGCAAGCCAACTAACACGCGACCTTCAGCAGCGCCATGATTGCGATAATGGAACAAGGTGATATTAAAATCGTCGCCCAATTTTTCTAAGAAGGTGAGCAGGGCGCCTGGACGCTCTGGGAACACCACTTTTAATAACTGCTCGTTTTCGATATGAGCATGCCCGCCAATCAAATGACGAATATGCGATTTTGCGATGTCATCATCCGTTAAATCATGGGCCTCATAGCCATCGGCTGCCAATTGAGTGCTAATCGTTTGGCGCTCTTTTTCGCCTTCTTTTAAGGCAATACCGACAAAGATTGCTGCGGGCTCCATAGAGTCAGGTGATTTTTTACTATCAGCACGATAGTTAAATTCTGTGATGTTACGTCCATGTAGGCTGCGGCAGAAGTTTAAGAAAGCGCCAGTCTGTTCAGGAATAGTCACACCAAAGATGGCTTCTTTTTTCTCACCAATTTCGGTACGCTCTGCGATATAACGCAAACGGTCAAAGTTCATATTGGCACCGCAGACGATGCCAACACAGTTTTTGCCTTGCAGATTATGCGCTTTGATGTATTTTTTCATGCCAGCTACTGATAATGCACCGGCAGGTTCAACGATACTACGATTTTCTTCAAAGATATCTTTGACGGCAGCACAAACTTCATCATTGGTACAAGTGACGACTTCAGGTTCGACCACAGGGCCTGATTTGTCGCTTTTTTGCGTACGCACCACGTCAAAAGGCAATTCACCAATCTGAGCCACTGCCACACCATCTACGAACAATCCAACTTGCTCGAGTTTGACCCGCTCACCAGTCTCAAGCGCTGCCTTTAAACAGGCGGATTGGTCAGCTTCTACGGCAATGACTTTGACATGGGGGGCAACTTCTCCCAAGAACGCCGCGACACCTGAGATCAGGCCACCACCGCCAACCGCAACGAAAACATAGTCCATGCTGCGCCACTGCTGGGTGAGCTCCAGTCCAATAGTGCCTTGTCCGGCAATGACCAATTCATCATCATACGGCGGGATAAAGGTGAGTCCCTCGCGTTCAGCACGGTCAATCGCGTAACGGTTGGCTTGATCAAAGCTATCACCATGCAAATCGACGTTACCACCTAATGCTCTAACCGCATCTACTTTGATGTCAGGTGTGGTGGTTGGCATGACAATGATATTGTTGAGTGATAACTGGCGGGCAGAGTAGGCAACACCTTGCGCGTGATTGCCAGCTGACGCGCAAATCACCCCACGCGCTTTTTGCTCATCGCTCAGTTGGCTAATACGGTTATAAGCACCGCGCAATTTAAAGGATTTGACGGGCTGTAAGTCTTCCCGTTTGAAGCGAATGTCATTGGCAAAACGTTGGGTCAGCTTGGGTGCCGCTTCAAGTGGTGTTTGAATAGCAACGTCATAGACGGTGGCTTGCAGTATGGCTCGTACCCAGTGTGACAGCATAGTAATTCCTAAACAAAACGTAGATGAATGTAAAAAGTATAAGTGAATATAAATAATGAAATAGATTAGCCTATGCTGATTTTGATTGTCTTGCAAGACACAATTGCAGTTTTTGCAGCAATTTGATGGCTTGACGTCTATTAATTGAGGCCACGAAGGGCTGACACAGCTTTTTTTACCTAAAAAACTTGAATCATATTAATATGTCTGTATTATTGGACATATGGAAATAACTACTGCTATCGCAAGCTTTGCTGCGCTCTCTCAAGACACTCGTTTACAAGCTTTCAGGCTACTTGTCAGTCAAGAACCTGAGGGGCTGCCTGCGGGTGAAATAGCTCGGCAGCTATCCGTGCCGCACAATACGATGTCAGCGCACCTGTCGGTGTTGGCAAGAGCAGGATGGGTGGTCTCAAAAAGGCACAGTCGTCAGATAATCTATCGTGCTTCGTTGTCACACATGGAGGCGGTTGTTCAGTTTTTACTACAAGATTGCTGTGCAGGACACCCAGAATTGTGTGCATCGCTTCTGGATAGTTTGAGTGGATGCGAGGCAGTTAAAGCAGAGAGCCAAAATAATGATGAGTACATACCCTAACAAACGTAACGGTCAAATAGATGAGAGTGCCATGAAAACATTGAACCCATTAATTTTTCACAATCCTAATTGCGGTACGTCCCGTAATACTTTGGCTATTATGAAAGCGTCAGGTGAAGAGCCAGAAGTGGTGGAATATCTTAACACCCCACCAACACGTGACTACTTGGTTGAGCTATTGGCAAAAATGAAAATCTCTCCAAGAGAGCTTCTAAGAAGCAAAGAGCCAATCAATAATGAGCTGGGTCTGGACAATTCCAATGTCTCTGATGATGACATTATCGATGCAATGATTGCCCATCCTATTTTAATCAATCGTCCTATCGTCGTCACCGATAAGGGAGCAGCATTATGCCGACCTTCAGAGCGAGTGTTTGCGTTGCTAGAAAATCCAGTGAGTAGTTTTACGAAAGAGGACGGTGAGGTGGTTTATCATGACAAAGGCTAATACAGTGCCGATGAGCCTAGATGATTTGCCCAATATTGACCCAAAGAACATACAACCCATTGATGTTGAGTCTTTAATTGGTATGGACGATCCACGTCATCCGCCCAAAATACTAGTGTTGTATGGATCTCTACGCACACGCTCTTTTTCTAAACTGGCAGCCGAAGAGGCGAGCCGTTTACTGCGCTGGTACGGCTGTGAGGTCAAAATGTTTGACCCATCAGGCTTGCCGCTACCTGACTCAGTAGATGCAGAGCATCCCAAAGTACAAGAGCTGCGAGAGCTGGCACAGTGGTCAGAAGGCATGCTTTGGGTAAGTCCAGAACGTCACGGTAGTATGACCAGTATCATGAAAGCGCAAATTGATTGGATTCCGCTGTCACTTGGTGGCGTGCGCCCGACCCAAGGTAAAACGCTTGCTGTGATGCAAGTAAGTGGTGGCAGTCAAAGCTTTAACACAGTTAATCAGCTCCGTATTCTTGGTCGTTGGATGCGCATGATTACCATACCGAACCAATCCTCTATCCCAAAAGCCTTTTTAGAGTTTACCGAGGATAACCGTATGGATATGTCCCCATTATATCTGCGTCTTGTTGATGTTTGCGAGGAGTTAGTGAAGTTCACTTGGCTTACGCGTGGACGCTCAGCTTATCTAACGGACCGCTATTCAGAACGTGTAGAAAGTGCCGAGGCAGTCTCGCAGCGGGTGAATCAAAAGTCACTTTAATCTCATTACTACCTTTCTTGTACTCAACTGACTCTGCTTAATAAGGCGGTTTAATGCTCGCATTCACTATTTTTATCGTCACGTTGGTTTTAGTGATCTGGCAGCCTAAAGGATTGGGCATTGGCTGGAGTGCACTTGGCGGGGCATTGGTCGCCTTGGCTTTTGGTGTCGTGCAGCTGTCTGATGTAGGGATCGTTTGGGATATTGTCTGGGACGCAACTTTTACCTTTGTAGCGCTGATCATTATCTCGCTTATCTTAGATAAGGCGGGTTTTTTTGGTTGGGCAGCATTGCATGTAGCAAGGCTTGGCAATGGACAAGGGCGCTTGCTATTTCCTATGATTGTGATTTTAGGCGCATTTATATCGGCATTTTTTGCCAATGATGGGGCAGCGTTACTACTAACGCCTATTGTTATTGCCATTTTGCTGCGACTGAAGTTTTCGCCGCCCTCTGCTTTGGCTTTTATCATAGCCACGGGCTTTATTGCCGATACGGCCAGCCTGCCGTTAGTGACGTCTAATTTGGTCAATATCGTTAGTGCCAACTATTTCGATATTGGCTTTGGGCGTTATGCAGCAGTTATGGTGCCAGTTAACATCGTGTCTGTGATAGCAACGCTAGCGGTACTATGGGTTGTCTATTCTCGTCATATTCCAACACATTACTCCATCACCAATCTGAGCGCGCCTGCTTCTGCTATCGAAGATCCCTTAGTATTTAAGGCCGCTTTTCCACTGCTCGCACTGTTGCTGATCGCTTACTTTGCGACTGAGTCGTTAGGTCTGCCTATCTCTCTGGTCACAGGCGCCGCCGCGTTGTTACTCCTAGCAATTGCAAGTCGCTTTTGGCAAGGCGGTCGCGGAGCAGTTGTTTCTGTACGCAATGTCGTCAGTAACGCGCCTTGGCAAATCGTACTGTTTTCCATCGGTATGTATTTAGTCGTTTATGGCTTGGGCAATGCAGGACTAACCAGTTATGGCGCCCAAATTTTGACTTGGTTGGGGCAGCAGGGCGCGGTTACAGCAACGTTAGGTACGGGGTTCTTATCTGCTATTGTGGCTTCTGTCATGAATAACATGCCAGCAACGTTAGTAGGTGCACTGGCTATTGATAGCGCGCAAGTGCCTGCTGCAACTCGAGAGCTGATGATTTATGCCAATGTGATTGGGAATGATTTGGGACCAAAATTCACACCCATTGGTAGTCTGGCGACGTTACTATGGTTACATGTATTGGCAGACAAAGACTATAAAATTAGCTGGGGCCAGTATATGAAAATTGGACTGCTTATCACGCCGCCAGTATTATTTGCAACGCTGTTGGCTTTGGTGTTTTGGTTGCCTTACCTGTCTGGTATATAAAGTAAATTTGGAAAATCGAATGCAATGAGCAATGATTACAACGCCGATTACGCTGACATTCAGTAAAGTCATCGGTTATAATAGCCGCGCATTTTACCGCTTTTAGCCTTTTATTTTTAAAACAGTACGTTTATTTTACCAAGGATTTATGATGAGTGATCAGCAAGCACAAAAGCAAGCCGCCGCCAAAGCTGCTTTAAGCTATATCGAAGATGACATGATACTTGGCGTAGGAACGGGTAGTACGGTCAACTGTTTGATAGAGCTGTTGCCGACACTAAAGCTTGCTGGAGCCGTTGCAAGCTCGCAGGTGACGGAAGATAGATTACGTGCACTTGGTATCGAGATAGTAGATTTGAACTTTGCCGGTACGCTTGATGTTTATATTGACGGCGCTGATGAAGTCAACGCGAATCTGCAACTGATAAAGGGTGGTGGCGGCGCGCTCACTCGTGAAAAAATCGTGGCCGCGGCGTCCAATAAGTTTGTGTGCATGGTAGATGCCAGTAAAAGCGTTGAGACATTAGGACGCGCGTTCCCAGTACCGATAGAAGTACTACCGCAGGCGCGTTCTTACGTAGCACGCCAGTTGGCTAGTTTGAGCGGTGAACCAGTGTACCGTGAAGACTTTGTCACTGATTATGGTAATGTGATTCTTGATACTTATGATTTGGATGTTAGTGATCCGGTAGCGCTTGAAAAAACCCTTAATAATATCGTCGGCGTCGTCTGTAATGGTATTTTTGCGGCCAATCAAGCAGATGTACTGCTCAAGGCCAGCAGTAACGGGGTAGAGACATTCACTCGTTAATTAGTCATTAATGGTTGTACAAAAAGTAAAAAGGCAGATCACGATAAATGTGGTCTGCCTTTTTTCTTTTTTTCTGTATTGTGTGATTGAGAAATGGCTTTTAATGATAGCTATTGGTTTAGGTAGACAGCTTAATTTTGTCTTTTAGTAAAAACTCCATCAGGGCTTTTTGTGCGTGTAAGCGGTTTTCTGCCTCGTCCCACACCACTGACCGTGGGTCATCTAGCATATCGTGAGAGATTTCCTCGCCGCGATGCGCAGGCAAGCAGTGCATAAACACCACTTCAGGGTCGGCTTTGTCCAGCAATGACGGTGTTACTTGATAAGGCGCAAAACGGCGTGCGCGGGTATTCTGTTCAGATTCTTGCCCCATACTGGCCCATACATCAGTGACGATTAAGTTAGAGTCTTTTGCTGCATCTTGGACGTTTTCTACCAGGCTTACGCAATGAGAGAAACGTTCCATCAGTTTTGGGTCTGGCTCAAAGCCATAAGGCGCGGCCACACGTAGCTCAAAGCCAAATTGATTGGCCGCCTGCATAAAGGATGAGCACATATTGTTGCCGTCACCGACCCACGTTACGATCTTGTTTTCGATACTACCGCGATGCTCATAGTAAGTCTGCATGTCAGCAAGCAGCTGGCAAGGATGAAATTCATCCGTCAGGGCGTTAATAATGGGGACACTGGAGTATTCTGCAAAGGTTTCCACTTTTTCATGGCCAAAGGTGCGAATCATGATGATATCGACCATGCTTGAGATCACGCGTGCTGAATCTTCTAATGGCTCGCCGCGTCCAAGCTGGGTATCATTTGGCGATAAAAAGATCGCACTACCGCCAAATTGTCCCATACCCGTTTCAAAAGAAATACGCGTGCGGGTAGAAGATTTTTCAAAAATCATACCAAGCGTACGACCAACAAAGGGCTGATATATCTCGCCCGCGTGTTGCATCTTACGTAATTCGCTGGCACGTTTGATAAGGGTTTCTAGTTCTTGTTTGGTTAAATCAGATAGGGTCAAAAAATGGCGCAAACTCATAGTAATCCTAGCAGTCGATCGCAGTCAATGAAACGTTATCAGTCTTCAATAGCATCGCGTCAGTGCGTATACTGGGGTGACAACAAACTTTTAGTATAGCGCAATTACTTCCAATGTAAACGTCCAATTTGCTATGAGTGATAAGCCACTTAAGCGAACAGTAAGTTCATCGTTGTCTGATGATGATTATGCTTGTACACGCTTTGGCCGTATGCTTAGGCGGCATAGCAGCTCATAACTGATAGTATGGGCATGTGCTGCAACCTCATCGACGTGCGGGGCGTCGCCCCAAAGGATGACCTTGCTATCTAATAAGGACGTGTTGTCTGGTACTGCGCTGACATCAATGACAATCATATCCATCGCCACACGCCCAAGCACAGCGCACGGGTAGCTTCGGTTATTCGTACTATCAATAACAGACACATAAGCATCCTCACTAACCACACGAGGATAGCCGTCTCCATAGCCAATACTCACTAAGGCTGTTTCGGTGTCTTTTTGTGCGATCCAGCGACTACCATAGCCGATAGCGTCGTTCGCACTGACCGTTTGTAGAGCAATAATCTGTGCGCTAAAACTCATGGCTGGTTGCAAGTCTAATTCCTGCGCGCTTTTATCAATGACAGGGGCGCTACCATACAAAATAATACCGGGACGTACCCAATCATAATGATGATCTGAGAAGTTTACCACGCCAGCTGAGTTGCACAACGAGCCCTTAACGTCGTTGCTAACGGTTTCTTTTAACGTCGCTAACATATCTTTAAAACGCTGAATTTGCACTGCATTTAGTGGGTGATTTCGGTCATCAGCGTTGGCAAAATGGGTGGTTAAAATCAGTTGGTAGCCTGCCGCATGCAGGTGTTTAGCAGCGGCAATCACGCCTTCAGCATTGAAGCCTAAGCGGTTCATACCAGTATTGTATTTTAGCCAAACCACACGAGTTGCGCTTGCAGCTGGTGGAACGTTGTCCAGTGCCCACTCCAATTGTGGCACATGGTGAATCACGCAACTCACCTCATGATCAATGGCCTGCTGCCACTCATCAGCCGTAAATGCCCCTTCTACCAAACCAATCGTTTTGTCCCATCCCAACTGTCTGGCTTCTAATGCTTCTATCAAAGTAGCGACACCGATACCATCTGCTTGCGTTAACGCTGGTAGTACGGCTGCCACCCCGTGACCATAAGCATTGGACTTCACCATAGCAAGGACTTTGGAGTGTGGCGCCCGTTTTTTAACTTGATTGAGGTTGTGAGTGATGGCTATTGGTTTGATAGTAATGGTACGCATAATTGGCTTCTTTATTAGCAAAATTATAGATGAAGGTATAAAGCCAGTGACGCATCAATCAGGCTGAGGCATCACTGGCTATTGTTATTACTCACTGTTTAGGGGTGTTAGTGGCTTATGGTTGCGCGTTTCTTTTTATTTAGACAGTTACTCATCATTCTCGAAACTAACCCCTTGATAATACTCTGGCGTTAAATTAATAAAGCGGGTAAATTGTCCTTCAAAGCCCAATCGTATGGTGCCAATAGGGCCGTTACGCTGTTTACCAATAATGATTTCAGCCACACCTTTATGGTCTGAGTTTTCATTGTAAACCTCATCGCGATAGATGAACATAATCAAATCGGCGTCCTGCTCAATGGCCCCAGATTCACGTAAATCTGACATAATAGGTCGCTTATTGGGACGGTTTTCTAGACTACGGTTAAGCTGGGATAGAGCAATCACTGGACATTCAAGCTCACGTGCCAGCGCTTTTAAGCTACGAGAAATCTCAGAAATTTCGCCAACACGGTTGCCATCTAAGCTTGGTACTTTCATTAATTGGAGGTAATCGACTACGATAGCACCCAAACGCCCGTCATGGTTTTTGGCAATACGGCGACAGCGTGAACGCATCTCAGACGGTGGCAGTGCCGTGCTGTCATCAATATATAAGTGTTTAGATTGCAAATGCTGAATGGCATTCATCATTTTTGCCCATTCATCTTCGTTCATTTGCCCAGAGCGTAGGTGGGTTTGGTTAATCGCACCCCACGATGATAGTAAACGCATGACGATAGACTCAGCGGGCATTTCCATCGAAAATACCACGACTGGCAAGTCTTCATTAAATAAGATACCTTCTGCTAAGTTCATCGCAAAAGTGGTTTTACCCATAGAAGGACGGGCCGCCACAATAATTAAATCACCCGCTTGTAGACCTTGTGTCTTGTTATTTAGCTCAGCGAAGGGCGTTTGCAAACCAATCATACCGTCAGGATTAGACTTTAACTCTTGGATTTTGTCGATGACATTGGTCAAGACTGAAGTGATTCCAACAGGCCCACGCTGCTCAGCTCGTTTATTATGTTGCTCATTAATGCTAAATATCTTACCCTCGACATTGTCTAAAATGTCGCTGACGGTTTGGTCTTTTGGATTATAGGCGAGCGACAACATCTCGTTCCCAGTGGTAATCAGCTGGCGCAGAGTCGATAGTTCACGGACACGCTGGGCATAAGCGGTGAGGTTGAATAATGTCGCCGGGCTTTGGCTCAAAATATCCGCCAAATAACTGTCACCGCCTGCGCTTTTAAGCAATTTTTGTGCTTCTAACCAATCGTGAACCATGACCGTATCATAAGGCTCATTGACCGCGGCTAGATGCGCAATGGCGTCAAAAATATATTGGTGCCGCCCCGCATAAAAGTCATCTTTGGTGACGATGTCTGCAATCTTATCGTATGCCTCCTCGATACTCATCAAAGACGCGAGCAATGCCTTTTCGATATCGATATTGTGCGGCGGTGTTTGATTGAGTAAGTCGTCGGTTTTTTCGGTGTCTGCCATGAGTGCCCAATATTTGAAAAGTCGATATAAAAAATTATTTGTTATACGAATGTATTTTGGTGGTGATACAGCACAATAGACGCGTCAGACTGCTACGATAGAAGTATCAAAGCATGGTCTTAATGCTTGCGAGTAAATGCTACAATCAGAAGCGAAATTCTACCACACTATGACTGTTCTGATGATTATGATGACAAAATTATCTGGTGCTAAAGTCGTCAGACAACGGCTCAAAACGATAGCTTTGGTAAGAATATTATGACTAAAAACGCAATAAAATCGGTGCCTTAGATGAAAAAAAACGAGATTTCTATACAAGAAAAACAGCCGTTGCTACTGACCACGGGTGAACCTGCGGGCATTGGTATGGATGTTGTGCTGCTACTGGCGGCGGAGAATAAGTTACAAGATTTTCAGCGTCCAATTTGGGTAACGGCAGATGCTACCGCCATGCAAACACGCGCAGATGAGCTTATGGCGACAGGTGTCCTCAAACGCTGCCCCACTTGGCAAACCATTAATATAGATACTGATGATGTAAACAGTGAGCATTTAACGAAGCAGATATCACAACAAAATGCGGATGCCGATCCTGCTTTTATTCTACTGAACATTCCTTGTGCAGCGCCCGTATCTTGTGGTCAAATCAACATCAGTAACTCAGCGATGGTAGCAAAACAGTTAGAGATTGCTCATACACTAGCCACCAACAAGACAGCGGCGGCTATCGTCACAGGTCCATTGCAAAAATCAGCGTTAATAGAAGCCGGTATTAAGCTGTTAGATGGCACGATGTTCAGTGGTCATACCGAGTTTTTTATGCAACAAAGTGGTTGTAAAAAAGTGGTGATGATGCTTGCCAATCAAGCCATGAAAGTCGCGCTTGTGACCACTCATTTGCCACTCAAAGACATACCTGCGGCCATCACTGCTGACAATGTGCGACAAACGGTACAAATCGTCGTTGATGATATGCGTGAAAAGTTTGGCTTAATGCAGCCGCGTATTTTGGTCTGTGGTCTCAATCCGCATGCGGGCGAGGGTGGCCATCTTGGCGTTGAGGAGATTGATATTATCAACCCAGTGCTCAAAGAGTTTATCAAGGCTGGCGTAGATATTTCAGAGGCGATGCCTGCTGACACTTTGTTTACTCCCAGACATTTGGCAAATTGCGATGCTGTCATCGCCATGTATCACGATCAGGGGCTACCCGTACTAAAGTCGCATGGTTTTGGCGATACAGTTAATTTAACGTTGGGGCTACCTTATATTCGCACGTCAGTCGATCACGGTACTGCCCTTGACTTGGCAGGACGGGGCGGCGCAAGTGCCACCAGCTTGTACCAAGCACTCGTGATGGCAAATGAGATGGCAGACAGATCCACTGTCAGTAGACCTCTTGCATAAGGCGGTGGCTTAGTGAGATTTGTTCCGCAGTATTAGATAGCTCTAATATCAGTAATGCCTATTCACAAATTATCAAACGTTACCTAATATAAGCGGTTTCATTATAAAGCTCTATTTTGAGTGGTCTATTAATAGGTTTGGAGGGTGAAATGGTTGCTTCCCTTGGGTTATACCCTAAAATCACTAATCTAGAGTAAGCTAAGTTAATAATGAATGAGATATAACTATGCTATTACATACACATCATATAATCTAAAAATTTGATCCAAAAGGAAAGTTAACTCATCATGAACGCACGTCAACACAAGGCTCATTTTTTTAGGGTAATCATTACTTTTTTATGTCTCACGCTGTCATTAAATGCTAATGCAACAAACTCAATACTCGAAGCGGTTACCAATGCTGAAACTGAATTGGGCGCTAGAATCGGTCTAGCTGTGCATGACTTGGAAACGGGAAAACGCTGGGAATATAAATCTAATGAACGTTTTCCTCTAAGTAGTACCTTTAAAACACTTGCCTGTGCAAACGTTCTTCAAAGAGTTGATTTGGGTAAGGAAAGAATGGATAGAGTTGTGAGATTCTCTGAGAGCAATCTTGTGACATACTCCCCTGTGACAGAAAAACACGTAGGCAAAAAAGGGATGTCCCTTGCCGCGCTGTGTCAGGCTACACTGTCAACCAGTGATAATTCAGCTGCCAATTTTATTCTACAAGCCATTGGAGGACCTAAGGCGCTAACGAAATTTTTGCGTTCCGTTGGTGATGATACGACGCGCCTTGATCGCTGGGAAACAGAACTCAACGAAGCGGTGCCTGGAGATAAACGAGACACGACAACACCAATTGCAATGGTGACGACACTTGAAAAGTTACTAGTTGGCGAAACGCTATCTATCAAATCTCGTCAACAACTAGTAGCTTGGCTTAAAGGTAATGAGGTTGGCGATGCACTGTTTCGTAAAGGCGTTCCAAATGACTGGATAGTCGCAGATAGAACAGGCGCTGGTGGTTATGGGACGCGTGCTATTACTGCGGTGATGTGGCCTCCAAATCGCAAGTCTATCGTAGCCGCTCTATACATTACAGAGACAGACGCCTCGTTTGAAGAAAGAAACGCTGTCATTGCGAAAATTGGTGAGCAAATAGCGAAGACAGTATTAATGGAGAATAGTCGTCACTGACTGATAGTTCCATACCTGTATAGCGAACCGATAATATGCAATGCAAAGTAGTGTGATTGCCTGTTCTTATAACCTCAAGCCTACCTTTATTTATATTACTTTAATATGACAAAAGTTAGATAAGAATATATTGAAATAAGTAACTATTAACAATAACCTAAAATGGTAACTTTATTTAGCAATCTACTTATCATACTAAGCCATGGGGCTTTTGTCAGTTAAATAATAAATACAGTTAATTCACTCTAAAAAGAGTATAGGTGAGCTGAAAACAGTTTACATAGCCTTTGTGAAGACTTACAGATAACAAATAATTTTTCCTTAACTATGTATGTTCATCTGTTTTATTTAGGACTAAATATATCTATGGTATTAAATATTCCGAAATGAAAATTAAGGAAATTATCATGAATAATTTTAAAGAACTAAGACAGCAAATGATAAATGACCAACTTGTGGCTCGCGGCATTCGTGATCAAACTGTGCTCAATGCGCTAAATGCGGTACCACGTGAAGCTTTCATACCTGCCGATCTCGTCGAATTTGCTTATAAAGATGCACCCTTATCTATTGAGGAAAATCAGACCATTTCACAGCCTTATATTGTTGCATTGATGACGGCCGCACTTGAGTTGCAATCAGATGACCGAGTACTTGAAGTTGGGACAGGATCTGGATATGCCGCCGCCGTGCTCGGGGAGATCTGTGAGCAGGTCTATACGATTGAGCGCCACAAAGTTTTAGCCGATACAGCCCAAGCCAAGCTTAAAGAGCTGGGATATACAGATGTTCAGGTCAGGCATGGCGATGGCACGCTTGGATGGCCTGAAAATGCGCCTTTTAATGCCATTATCGTTGCTGCAGGAGGACCAGAAGTACCTCAAACGCTCAAAGAGCAGTTAGCCATTGGCGGGCGTATGGTCATTCCCGTTGGCACCTCCTTAAAGTCACAAAAACTGGTTCGTATTCAGCGCATCAGTAACAACGAATATAAAACAGAAGAATTGGAAGACGTTCGTTTTGTGCCGCTGATTGGCGCTGCAGGTTGGAAAGAGAAAAGTGATGGCACATCAAGGGCTAGGACTTTGCCTGAATTGATTGGTCAATCGAGTGAGTCTTTTACCAGTATTGATAACGTTAATCTGGATAATCTCTTAGAGCGTATCGGTGACAGCCGTGTTGTATTGCTTGGGGAGGCGTCACATGGTACTGCTGAATTTTATGACATGCGTGCCCGTATAACCAAGGAGCTCATAGAAAAGAAGGGCTTTACTATCGTCACCGCTGAAGCTGACTGGCCAGATGCCGCGCATATCAATCGTTATATTCAAGGACAACAACAGAAATCGGCGCTTCAAAATAAACCTTTTTCTAGATTTCCTACTTGGATGTGGGCCAATCAATCTACGCTTGAACTTACCCATTGGCTTCATGACTATAACAATAAAACCAAATCTTCAGAACAAAAAGTAGGGTTCTATGGTCTGGATTTATACAGCTTATATGGTTCTATTGACAGTGTGTTGGACTATTTACAAAAAGTCGATCCTAAGATGGCAAAGACTGCCCGCGAGCGTTATGGCTGTCTGATGCCTTGGTCAGATGAACCTTCTTTGTACGGTCGTGCTGTGATCACCCAGCAACACAAGGACTGTGAAATAGAAGTGCTTAGAAATTTACAGGATTTGCTCAAAAAACGTTTAGAGTATTCTGCGGCCAATGAGGAACAGTTTTTTGACGCCGAACAAAATGCTAAGCTGATAGTCGATGCCGAACATTATTACCGAACCATGTATTATGCTGAAGAGAACTCATGGAATCAGCGCGATCAGCATATGATTAAAGTCTTACAGGCGGTGCTTGATTTTAAAGACCCCAAATCAAAGGCTGTTGTTTGGGCACATAACTCTCATATTGGTGATGCGCGCGCCACCCAAATGAGCGCCCGTGGTGAACTCAACATCGGCCAATTGGCACGGCAAAAATATGGTGAAAAAGTCTATAATATAGGTTTTGGCACCGATCATGGTACGGTTGCCGCGGCTTCTGACTGGGGAGGGCCAATGGAGATAAAACAAGTTCAGCCATCGCATATTGACAGTTATGAACGTATTTTTCACGATGTTCCTACGGATAACTTTCTTTTACCCTTACGTTACCCACTGAATGAACACATCCGTAAAAAATTACTCCCAGAGCGACTAGAGCGAGCGATCGGTGTCATTTATAGACCTGAAACTGAGCGGCAAAGTCATTATTTTTACGCCTCTTTGCCATCTCAGTTTGATGAATATATCTGGTTTGATAAAACCCGTGCAGTTGAAGCGTTGACAAAAGAGATGGAAGAAGGAGCATTCGATACATTCCCGTTTGGTGTATAAAAAACGTTATGGCAAGTCGTTTGAGAACAAAAATCCATGGTGTTGGTTGCGCTACATTGCGGATGGTTTATAGATAAAGTGTCTCGAAAAAACCTCCTAATTATGAGCTGTGTTATAATTCGTTCTTATAGAAAAAGTACGTTGTTGCCACAGCGCTTAGCCCATTTATCATTTATACATGAAGACTCTTTTATGTCCAAAACTACGTTTGATGCTCAAACCATCTCCAACAGCTTAAAAGCTGCCAAACACCAACCGCGTAAACGCTTTGGTCAAAACTTTTTGCATGACACCAGTGTCATTCGCCAAATCGTTGACAGTATACGCCTAGAACGTGATGATAATTTAATCGAGATTGGGCCAGGTATGGGTGCGCTGACTGAGCCATTATTGGCAGAGGTGGAGGCGATGACGGTGGTCGAGCTGGATCGGGATTTGGCAGACAGCTTACGTATTCGTATTGGTGCCAACAGTCATCCAAATTTTACGATCATCAAAGACAATGCCATGCATGTGGATTATCGTGAGCTGTATAGTGAGGAGCGCGGTAAGCTGCGCGTGGTGGGCAACTTGCCTTACAATATTTCTACGCCGATACTGTTTCATTTGCTCAGCTATGCCGATGTGATTCAAGACATGCATTTTATGTTGCAAAAAGAGGTGGTTGAGCGTATCACCGCTGACGTCGGTAGCAAAACTTATGGTCGTTTATCGGTCATCATGCAGTATCACTGTGATACGGATTATCTGCTAACGGTTCCGCGTGGTGCATTTAATCCGCCGCCAAAAGTGACCAGTGCTGTTTTTCGCTTGACACCGCACGTTGATAAGCCCGTCGTTGCAGAAGATGAAGAACATTTTGCTATCGTTGTACGCGAAACCTTTAATCATCGTCGCAAGACGCTACGTGCTATTTTTAAGAAGTCAACTTTGTTACCGACGCTTAGCGAGGAGGACTTCTCTACTTGCGGTATCGACCCACAAGCGCGCCCTGAGACGTTAAGCGTTACAGATTTTGTGAATTTAAGCAATCGTGCGCGGCATCTAGAAGTGTAGTGAGTATTAGCTTATTGCTGTTACTTTGATGTTGGTTTTCTTGTCATTTTTACATCTAAACCATTGAGGTATTATGAGTTTTCGCCATCAGTATGTCATCGGTGACTTGCAAGGCTGCTATGCGGCCTATCTTCAGTTGCTTGAAACCTTGAATTTTGATCCAAGCCAAGACAAGCTGTGGTTTGCCGGTGACTTGGTAGCCCGCGGTGAGGACTCACTGAATACGTTGCGTGATGTCAAAGCGTTATGTGAACAAGGAGCAGCAGCGACGGTACTTGGCAACCATGACCTCAATTTGCTTGCTGTCTGGCGCGGTGCGACCAAAATCAAGAAAAAAGATAAAACGGCACCGATTTTTGCTGCTGAGGATTGCGATGAGTTGCTTGAGTGGTTGCGCCAGCAGCCGTTACTGGCTTATCCTGACGAGGATACGGTGTTGGTGCATGCTGGTATCCCGCCGCACTGGAGCATTAAGGCCGCAGAGAGCTACGCGCAGGAGTTGGAAGCACAGCTACAAAGCAGCTTAACACAGCTCGATCGGTTATTGCCGAACCTATACAGCAAACAAGCTGATGACTGGCACCCAGATATTAACGGATTTACCAAAATGCGCGCAATTGCCAATTACTTTACCCGTATGCGCTTGTGTAAGCAGGATGGGACTCTGGAGTTTAGCTTTAATGCCAGCTTAACTGAACCGATGCCAAAGGACTTTTTACCTTGGTTTGAGTGGCAAGTACCTCGCACGCGTAAGATATTATTTGGTCATTGGGCCGCGTTGCAAGGTGAGGTCGATCTTCCCCATGCTCGCGCGCTTGATGGTGGCTGTGTTTGGGGCAACTATCTATTAGCTTATAGATTGAGTGACGGAAAAGTCGTTAAATCAAGGGCGTACTGTCCGATTCCATCATCAGAGACGAACGACGACTGACTTGTTGCTATTTGAGCGGCCATGAAAGTTGTCAGGCCGTAGAAACCGCCTAAGCTGTCCGTTTAACTGGGCAGCTTGGGTGGTTTTTTAGGTTTTGGCAGTGGGGTTTTGGCATCGCCCGTGGTTTTGTTGTCGTGCTCAGCGCCACCTTGCTTATCACTAGTGTCGTTACTATTGTCGCTGTCAAAGGTATTTAGCGTTTTGGTTGCCTTGTCATACTGTATGTCATCGGTATAAGGCACGCTGTTTAGTTCTTCATCTACCAGACCATCATCAAGATCCACGACTTTCTCCGGAGAGACATGAGGCTGTGTATGACTGCCTTTGGGTTGATTGTCATAGTATATGTCTGTGTTTGTTTGTGCACTTTGCGTACTGGTTTGCCGAGATTCAGGCAGGACTCTGACGTCAGACAAGCGCCGCACTACATAATTACTGGGCAATGCTTTTCCATCTTTTTGCATTGAAGTATCGTCAAATATCATGTGTCCTTGACTATCGATACGTGCGTACTTCATGGGCTTATCACGGGGCCAGAAAAAGTCAGAAGGATGGCTAATAATATGACCAAAAATCAACTTTGTGAGGCGTCCCCACTCGAAGAAACGTACTTCTTTAGAACGCAGTGCCACAAACAATGCCAGTGAAAAACTGACTATTAGGTTGACGATACCAATAAGCGCCACACCCAGTATGGACACTAAAATAATATTCCAGCTTATTTGATCAGCCGATAAATTGAATAAGCCATGGGCTAAGTTCGCAGAGGCAAAGGCAATATGGCGAATATCAATTGGCAAGCCAAATATGTAGCCAAGGGTCGCCGTACTGCCAAGAAAGACCCCGAATAGAAAGTTACCCATAATGGCGCCTAAGTTGGCCTCTACAAACCCTCCTAAACGCTGAAGCCATGACTTGGGCAGTATCGCCTTTAGTAGTCTATGGCGTTGGATACGTGCGCCCACATGGTTATAAACCGCGAGATTGTCATAGTAGCCTGCAATCAGACCGGATAGAAACAAATAAACACCAGCAATCGCAGCATGAGGGAGGGCTAGGGAGTGAAACGGATCAAGGTCATGGAGCAGATGCCCAGCTTTTTCTGAGTCAATCATCGGCGTACCCGTATACTGTAGCCATGCAAAAGAAATCATAAGAGCAACGGGTATGGCAAGCATGACGTTACCCATGATCGCAATGAACTGAGTACGTAAAATATCGACGACCAACTCTGATAGTTTGGTCAACTGATGGGATTTTTTACCAGAGCCGTCAGAGATAGTGGAGGCGATCGCCGCCGCCGTCATGGCTGGCTGTTTGGTTGCCACTGTGCCACGAATGACATGAATAAATACGAAACCCAAACCATAAATCATACTGTTAATAAACGCGCGGCCCATCGGTGCGAGTGCCAACTGATATGCCAATATTTTGATGGTAGCCATAAAAGCAATAACGAAGCCACCAATAGATGCTTTTTTAAACATCTGTTTGTAGCCGGCTCTATCGGTACTGATATAGTGCTCACCAACGCGGCTGGCGTTTTCAGTCACTTTACGCGAGAGCAATTTGGTATTGTTATCGATCAGATAACCAATACTATAGCGGCGATTAGAAGTGGTGATTAGCGTTTGTATCAGTTCAATCACTGCACGATCACGCTTTTGATAGTCGTCTGTCACCAGTTGAGTTAAGATGCGTATGCGTTGTAAGCTTTGATCTAAACGCAGCATCATATTGGTCAAACGAATAGAGATACCCGTTTTATAGATGCGTTTGCGGACTGTGGCCACGATGTCTTCGCACTGCTCAATCATAACCAGTAATGGCGCTGGATCAACTGCATTTTCAGGCGTAATATCTGTTAAAGTATCGAGCTCATGCGCTTGCCTATACTGATTGACAAATAGCACGGCTTCTTGATTTTGAGCCACAAAAGACGCTGAGTAATTTAGAATTTGTGGATAAGACTCCATCAAGTCAGGATGCAAACCGATACCACTGACACGATAAGATAAAATGATAATAGCGTTTAAAATACTGTTTTTTGCCGTGGCCACTAAGTCTAAATGCTTTGCTTCTACTTTAATTAATGCAACCAGCTCATCCCATTTCTCTTTTTCGATATTGGCGAGCCAGCGCTCATCAGAACGCTTGCTAAACAAATATCCGACCAGCTCAACGACTGAGTCCTCTTGGGGGAGTAGTGGTAAAAATCGATGACCAACCAAACGGCGTAAACTGTTAAAAAACCCCTGATCTGACATGATACCAGTATCGGTATATAGGGCGATCTGACGATACTGGATAATAAGTCTTAAAACAAAGCTAGAAAGCCCATCTCCATACTCTGGGTGCTGATACAGGATATCAATAAGCGATTGAATCTTTTCATTCGCTAACGCAGGCTCCTTGTCGCTTACTCGCAGCTCATCTATCAAGCGTTTCAGTACCGCAGCGTCGGGCACATCGCTTAGCGCTGTAATCTGTTGTAAAATGAGTTTTAATTCTGACACGTCGCACCTTTTATTATCGTTGTTTCAATCGCTTTTATTATTTAATACTGTGCATCGTATAAGTGATAATAATAATGGCATTTGCTAAAAATTTGGTCACACCTGAGTTTAATTTGAGAGACACTTTATCTTGCGTTATTTTAATCATAACTGTGCATGGATAGTGAATTATTTTGTTAGCAGTTATTTTGACAAAAAAAAGGACAGTTATATTACTGTCCTTTTTATGAGAGAATTATCAGGCAATCACAATGACTACCTAGCTAGCAGGTACATCAAAGTAATCTAAATCAAAGTTCATCATTGGATCACTACCCGCTTTGACCATTTGTGCGTGAGCATCAATACGTGGCAAGATGCGGCCGACAAAATAATCCGCAAGCTTGGCTTTGTTGGTATAAAAGTCACCTTCTTTACCATTTGCCGCTTCCACCATCAATGCAAACATGTATGAATAGGCGAGGTAGCCAAAGGCATGCATATAGTCAACTGCACAGCCATTCACTTCATTCTTACGTTCGCCAATATTGCTAAGAACCGTTGTAGTGAGATCTTCAATCGTATCCGCCGCATCTAACGTGGCTTGTTTGATACCATGGTCTGCTTGCATGTTATTGACAAAATCACGAATCTCACCTAAGAAATGCGTGACATATTTACCATTGTTACGAGCCACTTTACGCCCTAGTAGGTCAAGCGCTTGAATACCATTGGTGCCTTCATAAATCTGAGCGATACGGGTGTCACGGACGATTTGCTCCATACCCCATTCACGGATATAGCCATGACCCCCAAAGACCTGCTGGCAATCAACGGTTGCTTCTAGCGCTTTATCAGTCAAGAACGCTTTAGCCACTGGCGTTAGTAGCGCCACACGAGCAGCGGCTGCTTTGGCTGACTCAGGATCGGTACTAAATTTTTCTTCATCAAGGTTTTTGGCAACGTACATCGCAAAGCAACGTGACGCTTCAGTATTGGCTTTGGCGTTTAATAGCATACGGCGCACATCAGCATGGTGAATAATGGCATCAGCCGGCTTTTCTGGGCTTTGTAGCTGCGTGTCGCTACGGCCTTGACCACGGTCATTGGCATATAAAGCAGCGTTTTGATAAGCAAGCTCAGAACCACCCAGGCCTTGTAGACCCATGGTAACACGCTCATAGTTCATCATAATAAACATTGAAGACAGACCGGTGTTTTCTGCACCGACCATCCAGCCTTTGGCATCATCAAAGTTCATGACGCAAGTAGCAGAGGCTTTGATGCCCATTTTGTGCTCAATAGAACCTACAGCCAACGTGTTGCGCTCGCCTAAGCTGCCATCTTCATTGACCAAGAATTTTGGTACCACGAACAGTGAGATACCTTTTGAGCCTTCTGGGGCATTGGGCGTTTTTGCTAATACTAAGTGAATGATGTTTTCAGTGAGGTCGTGCTCACCGCCAGTGATAAAGATTTTGGTGCCAGAAACATTGTAGCTGCCATCATCGTTAGGCACGGCTTTGGTCTTGATGATACCTAAATCAGTACCGGCATGTGGCTCTGTCAAACACATGGTACCAGACCATTCACCATTATACATTTTTTCTAGGTAAGTCTGCTTTTGATCTTCAGAGGCCGCTGCATTTAGGCAAAGCGTTGCACCCACTGTCAGGTTTGGATAAAGGGCAAAAGATTGGTTGGCCGTAAACACCATCTCTTCAGTAAGCATCGTGACCATCTTGGGGAAGCCTTGACCACCGTACTCAGCGTTACCACTCAAACCTACCCAGCCTGACTCCGCATACTGCTTATAAGCCTCTTTAAAGCCAGTCGGGGTGGTGACGACACCATCACCCTCAAAGGTTGCGCCTTCTTCATCACCGCTGCGATTGATAGGTAGTAGAATGTTTTTTGACAGTTTTGCCATTTCTTCTAAAATCATATCGACTGTTTCCATGTCGACATGCGCTAAGTTTTCGTTATTTTGCCAAAATTGTGGCGCTTTAAAGACATCATTTAAGATAAAGCGCATGTCATTTAGAGGGGCATTATAAACAGCCATAAACATTCCTTTGGTTCAAATAAATAAAATTGTAGTTGTTAAGAGTGTTAACGGTTCTTAAGGGATAACATTAGCGGTTCATAGTCAAAGTTTAACAAATAAGCTTGCGCGCAGGGATAATTCTTCGTGAATTGTGCGTGCACCAAAAGTTAGCAGCGACTATTGCAGTGCTTAAGCACAATGTAAACCACCGCCACGCACAAAGAGAGCCCATCAACGTCTATAAGCGTTTATAAACAATGCGACACACCTATGTCCATAAAAAATCGGCAACACACTGAAGTATGTTGCCGATAGCGAATACAGTATTTAATATTTTAGCCTGTTAATTAGAAGGCAAACTGATCAACGTCCATACTCATGTACGGCTCAACACCTGTGCTGATGCGCTGGACATGTGTGGTCGTGCGCGGTAACAACTTCGCAAAGTAGAATTGAGCGGTTTTAATCTTGGCATCATAAAATGCTTTTTCACCACTGCCGTCTTTAATAGCTGTTTGAGCAACCAGCGCCATACGAGCCCATAAGTAAGCAAGGGTCACATAACCACTGAAGTACATGTAATCAACAGCAGCACCGCCGACAGCGTCTGGGTTTTCAGTGGCTTGCATGCCAATGCGAGCCGTTAGGTCACCCCATTCTTTAAGATGCTTGGCAAGTGGGCGAATGAATTGACCCATCTCATCATTTTCTTTGTGCTCGTTGCAGAATTTTTGGATGATTTTGACAAAATTTGCAAGCAGCTTACCTTGTGAGCCCAACACTTTACGACCTAGCAGATCAAGTGCTTGGATTTCAGTGGTGCCTTCGTATAAGCAAGCAATACGCGTATCACGCACGTTTTGCTCCATACCCCATTCACTGATAAAGCCATGACCACCATAGACCTGTACGCCATGATTGGCAGCTTCAAGACCCGTTTCAGTTAGGAATGCTTTAGCAATTGGTGTCAATAGTGACAGCATTTGATCAGCAAATTTCAGATCATCGCCTTCGCCTTTTGCCACTGTATCGGCAAAATGTGCGAGGTAATAAACCAATGCGCGTCCGCCTTCAGCAAAGGCTTTTTCGGTCAATAGCATGTTACGAACGGCTGGATGTACGATAATAGGGTCAGCAACTTTATCAGGCGCTTTAGCACCGGATAGTGAACGCATGGCTAAGCGGTCTTTGGCATAAGTTAATGAACCTTGGAACGCATACTCTGCAGCGGTTAGACCTTGAACAGCGGTACCGATACGGGCAACATTCATAAAGGTAAACATGCACTGTAGGCCACGGTTTTCAGGTCCGATTAAGTAACCTGTTGCGCCATCAAAGTTCATCACACAAGTTGCAGAAGCTTTGATACCCATTTTGTGTTCGATAGAGCCACAAACGACGTTATTGTTTTCGCCTAAGCTGTTGTCTGCATTGACCATCACTTTAGGTACGATAAATAGTGAGATGCCTTTTGTGCCAGCAGGTGCGCCTGGTAGACGAGCCAATACAATGTGAATGATATTGTCTGTTAAATCGTGCTCACCGGCAGAGATAAAGATTTTTTGACCCGTGATGCTATAGCTACCATCTTCTTTAGGTTCAGCTTTGGTACGGATAATACCCAAGTCAGAACCAGCATGGGCTTCAGTAAGACACATGGTGCCTGACCATTCGCCAGTCACCATTTTTTCTAGATACGTTTGTTTTTGCTCGTCAGTACCGTGATGTTCGATGGTTTGAATGGCGCCATGTGATAGGCCAGGGTACATAGAGAATGACCAGTTGGCAGTACCAACCATCTCATTGATAACAGTAGACAATGAAAATGGCATGTTTTGACCGCCAAACTCTTCTTCAGCCGACAGAGCAGGGAAACCAAGTTCGCAATATGCGTCATAAGCTTCCTTAAAGCCTTTTGGCGTAGTCACTTTGCCATTGTCAAACTGGCAGCCTTCGGCATCACCGCTTTGGTTCAATGGTGATAGCTCGTTTTCCGCAAAGCTGGCAGCCATCTCAAACAGACTGTCCATCAGCTCGCGATCCGCTTCTTGAAAGGCCGGCAAAGTTTTATAGTGGCTTTCGCTGTCAAGTAGCTCATGCATCACGAATTGAATGTCACGTAAGGGTGCTTTGTATTGCATAACTTCCTGTCCTTTTTAGTATGTAATCGATGATAGTTCACAATAGGCACACGTCTGCACTATCACTTAGCGCATAGTCCTGCTTGCACTGAACCAATGTATTTACATAAATACTAGGCAGTAACGCAGATTGGTGACGTTATCGATTACATAAAATATGTATTGAAAAGAATGGTGATTGTCAGAGTCGGCTTGAGACTTAACAAGATCTAACAAATTCACTGTAAAAGATAGGCTTTCGTAGGCGATTATACAAGTTTGGTGACAGCACTGATAAGTCATGAACCTATGTTGCATCCGTTATGCAATCAACGTTAGACGCTAAAGCTTATGACAAATAACCGTATGAAAACACTCGTGATACTGAGAAAATAAACGTCAACGAACTTGGGGTCATTTAGTAGCGTCCTGCTGAATCAACATCTTGGTGGCAACGTCAGCGGTTACTGGTTTGCCAAACCAATACCCTTGACCATACTGACAATCCATTGCCAATAGCACGTCACGCTGCTCCTCAGTCTCGATGCCTTCAGCGATCACTTGCATGTCGAGTGCAACGGCTAGGTCTAAAATGGCTTTTACAATGGCATGCTGGGTACGATCAGTTTCAATATTCGTGATAAAGCTTTTGTCGATTTTAATAAAATCAAACGGATATTCTTGCAGATAACTTAAGGAAGCATAACCAGTACCAAAGTCATCCAACGCAAGAAAGACCCCTAGCTCTTTGAGCAAATCAAGCTGTTTTTTGACATTGGCATGGCGCTGAATTAAGGAGGATTCAGTCACCTCAATATGTAATTGATGCGCAGAAATATTATGCTGTATAAATAGCTTGCTCACCATCTCAAAAAAGTCAGGGTGGCTAAACTCAGCGGCGTCAGCATTGATACAGATGTGCTGACAAAAGCCTTGCTGTTGCCAAGCAGACAGCTGTTTGGCAATTTGGATGGCCATTTGTGAGAAAAGCTCAAACGACAGCTTATGGGTGAGAATCGCATTGATAAAATGTACTGGTTTTAGGAGTCCTCGCGTTGGATGTTGCCAGCGCACTAGAGCCTCAAAGCCCGTAATAATTCCGGTCGCTAATTCAAATTTTGGTTGATAATAAGGAACAAATTGTCCTTCCGTTGTGGCAGCTCGAAGCTCGGATTCTAACTGTAAGCTGCCATCAGTGGCTTCATCAATAGCGGTATCATACCAGCAGATATCATCTCCACCTTGCTGTTTGACATAGTGTAGCGCCTTTTCGGCTTTGGTTAACAATCCTATTAACGTGTCATCATTTTCAGGAAAATAACTGACACCAACGGAGATACGACAATAGATATTAGCTTCTGTTGCCGCATTTTCCCCTAAGGTGAAAGGGCGTTCACACATTTGCATCAGACTGTCTAGCTCGTGGCGTATCATATTGGCATCACTGCACTCAAACAGTAAGGCAAAATCATCGCCACCAAAGTGAGAAAAACAGTGCAAATTATCCAGTTTGAGTGCTTTGACACGTGTGACAAAGTCTTGTATTAAGAGGTTGATGCCATCAGGCCCTAGTAAGCTTGCAAGACTACGGTAACGGTCAATATTGAAACGCACGATGACGACTTCTTGGTAGCTGTCCAATAGCAAGTCACTGGTTTGGCTCAAAAACACTTTACGGTTCGGGAGGCCCGTCAGTTGGTCATAGTTGAGCAAATGCGCTACCTGTCTTTGGTCTTTGATGGCTGATGACACATCACGCACCATACCAACGTAATAAACAGTCTGTGCGATACAAATCTTGCGATACGTCATATGGCATTCTAGTATCTGTCCGTAGCGATTTGGCATCGAAAAATGGTTTTCATAAAAGCCACTACTGTCTAAGTGGCTAATAATATCTGCTAAAATCGCTTTTTCTTCCTCAGATAAAAATTCTGCTGCATATATACCAAGGGGCCGCCCAAGCATAAACGCCTCACGGTAGCCAATCATGATCTCGTAACTGGCATTGACCCATAAATAGCGTAAGTTAGCATCTAAGATAAATATGGCGTCATCAAGTTGCTCGCATAATTTGGCCAGCAACTGCTGTTTGTCTGCGACTGGAATAGGAGCAAAAGTAGTCATAATTGGGCTCATAACGTCAACATTAAATAATAAATAGGGTTACGCACACAGGGTCAGAATTATCAGTGGCTCAAAGCGTGCATCGTCGCCAGTGCTACCACCGGCGCAGTCTCGGTACGTAAGATCCTTGTGCCAATTTGCCATGGCTCAAAACTAACACTTGCTGCTTGCTTGCATTCATCTTGACTAAGTCCGCCCTCAGGGCCAATTAACAGCTCGATATAAGGTGTTTTTTGCTTTAGGACGGCGGGTAGCGAGGCTGGCATGGCAGATTGTCCCACTGCTGGCACGCTTAGCTGCATACGCAAGTCAGATGATTGCTGCAATATTTGATAATAAGGATCTTGGCTCAGTGTAGAGACAATGGAGCTGACATCAAGAGACTTCACAGTCATTTGCGCCTCTACAGTACTTGTATTTAGGCGTTGTAGCCACTCATGAATAGAGATAGGGGCAATAATAAGCGGCGGCCGATTGAGGCCGCACTGTTCACACGCCGCAATAGCGACTTGTTGCCAGTGAGCCAGCTTTTTTTCTACTTGTGCTGGCTTTAGATTGACCTCGCCATGATGACTGCTGAGTAATTGAATGGCAGTGACACCAAGCTCAGTCGATTTTTGAATCGCATAGTCCATTCGTTCACCGCGACTCATCACTAGGCCAATTTTAGTACGCACAGAGGCGCTGCGGTCATCCTCCAAATGAGCCAGTAAGGTCACAGAGGCATGTTTTTTACTGATGGTTTGTAGCTGTACCTGATACTCCCCGCCAAAGCCATCAAATAAGACACCTTGGTCGCCCGTATTTGCCCGTAAGACGCGGCACCAATGATGGACAATACTCTCTGTCAGCTCGATGCTAGCACCAATAGGTAAAGTGTTCAGCTGAGGGTAGCTGGGTTCTTTTTCATCATTGATGTCATTACTGGTGGCATAAAAAAAACGTCGCACAGTCGCTTAGTCCTATATTTTGAATAGTGTGTGTAAATATCTTAGCAGAATATCATTTACGTGGGTAAAGGGATTGTTGCTAGTAGAGGTTGCCGAATATTTTTTATCAACAGTTTTGCCCAAGCAATAAATAGTGGCAGCAATAAAAAAACTGGCGCTCCTAAGAACGCCAGTTATTCACTCTATGATTGAATCGTCGTTTACGCAGTCAGTCCCAGCGCTTCCACTAAGCGTTTATTGGGCTCAACTTTATTCATGCTGTAAAAATGCATGGCTGGTACACCCTCGGCGATTAAACGCTCACATAAGCGGTAAACTACATCGAAGCCAAACTCGCGAATGGCTTTACTGTCATCACCAAAGTCAGCCAGCCGTTTACGTACATAGCGAGGAATATCAGCGCCACAGCTATCAGCAAAACGCACTAGGTTGCTAGAATTGGTGATTGGCATAATACCAGCGACCAAAGGCTGGGCAGCCGTATCGATACCGCGTTTCTCTAGCGTGTCGCGCAAGTACAGATAGCTGTCGGCGTTATAGAAAAACTGCGTAATAGAAGCATTCGCACCAGCCTGATATTTATTGACTAAATTGTCTACATCAAACTCAAAACTACGCGCTTGTGGATGCATCTCAGGATAAGCGGCAACTTCGATATGAAAATGATCGCCTGAGTGTTCGCGAATAAACTTAACTAAGTCTAAAGCAAATGGCAGCTCACCCATACCAACTTGACCGGATGGCAAGTCACCACGCAGGGCTACCAAACGCTTAATGCCCAAACCTTTGTAAAGCTCCAGTAGCTCAGCGATTTCACTTTTGTCATCACCAATGCAAGACATATGCGGCGCAATGTCAGTGTCACCGCGCGCACATAAGGCTTGAACAATATTTAACGTGCGGCTACGGGTAGAGCCGCCCGCACCGTAGGTGACTGAAAAGTAGGTCGGTGACAACTTATTTAGCTCATCAAAAGTACTCAGTAGCTTTTCGTGACCTTGCTCTGTTTTTGCAGGGAAAAACTCAAATGAGAAAGCAGGCTTACTCATAGTTGCGCTCCTCAGTACGTTGACTAGTATTTATAAGCGTCAGGTTTGAATGGACCCTCGACAGGCACACCTAAGTACTCAGCTTGTTTTTGGGTCAGCTTAGTCAGCGTACCATTAAAGCCTGCCACCATAGCGGCAGCCACTTCTTCGTCAAGCTTCTTCGGCAATACTTTGACGTACAAGTTATCAAAGCGTTCATCAACTGGCAGGTCAGCGAATTTTTCTTCGAACAAGTACATTTGTGCCAATACTTGGTTGGCAAATGAGCCGTCCATCACGCGTGATGGGTGACCAGTCGCATTACCTAGATTCACCAAACGACCTTCAGCAAGCAAGATCAAATAGTCATTTTCATCATCTGAGCGGAAGATTTGATGAACTTGTGGCTTGATCTCAACCCAGCGCCAGTTGTCACGCATAAATTGGGTATCGATTTCGGTATCAAAGTGACCGATGTTACAAACCACTGCGCCAGGCTTCAACGCCGCTAGCATATGTCTGTCGCAAACATGATAGTTACCCGTCGTGGTGACGATCATGTCAGTGTTTTCGAGCAGCTGGGTATTGATATTGTCTGCGCCGCCCGTATTGTCGCCATTGAGGTAAGGAGACACGACTTCAAAACCATCCATACAAGCCTGCATCGCACAGATAGGATCGACTTCTGAAACCCGTACAATCATGCCTTCTTGACGTAAGCTTTGCGTAGAGCCTTTGCCCACATCCCCATAACCGATAACCAAAGCACGGCGACCACCAAGGAACATATCAGTCGCACGTTTGATGGCGTCATTTAAGCTGTGACGGCAGCCATATTTATTGTCATTTTTAGATTTGGTAACGGCATCATTGACGTTGATGGCTGGTACTTTTAGCGTCCCTTTGTTCAACATCTCAACCAGACGGTGGACACCAGTGGTGGTCTCTTCTGAAATACCATGGATGTTGTCAAGAAGCTCAGCATACTCATCATGAATCAGCGCGGTCAAATCACCACCGTCATCCAAAATTAAGTTGGCATCCCAAAGCTGACCTGATGCTTCGCCGCCAACGTGTACTTGCTGGCGTAGGCACCATTCATACTCTTCTTCCGTTTCGCCTTTCCACGCGTAAACAGAGATACCAGCAGCAGCAATGGCCGCCGCAGCATGATCTTGGGTTGAGAAAATGTTACATGAGGTCCAGCGTACTTCTGCACCTAGCGCGACCAATGTCTCGATAAGTACGGCAGTCTGAATCGTCATATGAATACAGCCAGCGATTTTAGCGCCTTTAAGCGGTTGCTCGGCTTCATAGCGACGGCGCAAGCCCATCAGGGCAGGCATTTCAGCTTCGGCAAGGGTGATTTCACGGCGGCCGTAATCAGCAAGGCTGATGTCAGCGACTTTATAGTCAGTGAAAGAGGGGTCGATCGTATGGGCAGATGGGGTGTTAGACACTGCGTCCATAATATGCTCCTATCAGTGGTTGAGTTATGATAAAAAGAATAAAAACGCAGGTGCCGTTATTTGCGCTGTGAATGACCAAAGAAGGATCACTAACAGTTAACCGAGCCTAACATAAGGAATGAAGAGTGGGCTTTTGAATACGAAAGCCGATATTAGTACTTATGGCGCAACACCTCTCGGAGGTCGTTATTGTAATAGATGAGGCCGAGCTTGTCACCTATTGGATAGTGTAAATGATAGGCCATGCTCGGATAGGCAGTTGCGATTTTGATAACCATAATAAAGGCCATCGATTGATGACCTTGATTCTTCTTCACTGTTATTGGCTTTTATGAATTCAAAGATTAAAACCAATTATAAGTGAGTGAGGTGAAGAAATTAGTGCCGTCTTGATTATAACGCGAAGCATATTGTCCAAAACTCTCATTAGTTGAATAGTCTACGTTGGTTAAGTTATTAATACGACTTGTCCATGTCAGGTTTGGGCTCAGATAATAATTACCGCTAATGTTGAACAACGTATAGTCATCTATAAAAGTGCTATTGTCTGCAACGTTATAGGTTTTACCCACATACTCTGCTTCAGTACGAATGTCAAAGTTTGCAGCTCGGTAACCTACATATACTAAGCCCGTATTTTCAGGACGATATACTAATTGTTTACCTTTATTAGTTCCTGACTTCTCTTCGGCATTAGTGCGAGTATATTGACCGCCAAATAAAATATTACTTAGCTGCCAGTCTGAAGTAAAGCTATAACCTGATAATCTTGCTTCATCAATGTTAAGTGCTTGATATTTTTTAATATTGTTATCGTATCTGTTATCAATAAGATTGTCGACATCACTATTAAATGCAGTCAGACGTGTGTTCTGTATGGCTGTGTTAGTCTCAATAAACGCTTCTACATTTTTACTCTTTTCAACTTTTAAATCTGCATTTGGAACATAGTAAAAGCTTTCAATATATAAGTCATTCAGAGTAGGGGCTCTATAACCAGTAGCGAAGCTAGTACCTAGACGTAAACCGGGTGCTAGCTTTACAGCGTAGCCAAGACCAAATGTAGTTTCGTTACCAAATTGTGAGTTATCATCAAAGCGGACATTGGCTTGGAAATCGTAAGTATCCTCATTCAATTGATAACCAGCAAAAGCACCCTTAATATCACGGTCATTTATTTTATACTTATCTTTACCGCTGGCACTAGGAGTGTTATCTGTCAGGTCGACTTCCTGCTGTAACCATTCTGCACCAGCTTGTACTTTTCCTAGAGGTAATTTATAAGTGCTTATTAGATTCGCTTGTTTCTGTTTGGTATCAAACGCATCACCAACTTTATTATCAAGCTTGTCTAAGCTTTGACCTGCTGATAAACGTACTGTTAACTTGTCATTTTCGTATTGTGAAAATGCTGATACTACACCATTTTCATGATCAATCTCCGCGTTTGGTCCTGGTCCAAAACTAAAATTATCAAACTCAGTAGTCGACTTAGCGAAAAGCCCAGTTGCGCCAACGCTGATATTTTGATTTAAAGGTATGCTTGCGTTTAGTGCAAAGTTATCACTTTTAAAGCCGTCGTCATCTTTATCATTGCCTGGTCGGTTTTCAAGAGCGCTGATACCTTTGGTTTGATTGCGACTAGCAGAAAGACTAAGTTTTGCGCCTTCTTCATTTACAAAATGTGCTGCTGCACCATATACATAGTGGTCATGCGATCCAACACCTACAGTAACTGAGAAGTTGGTTTGTTCAACATTATTACCTTTAGTGAAGATTTGAATAACGCCGCCCATAGCGTCAGAACCGTAAATACTAGAGCCTGAAGCACCGTATAATATTTCGATACGATCGATTTGGTCAGCAGGCAATAAGCCTAAAGCGGGTTGTCCAGTTGACATTGAGCCATAACGAATACCGTCTATTAGCACCAATACGCGTTTGCTATCATAGCCACGAAGATAAAAGTTACTGCTTTGACCCATACCACCATCTTGTTTAATACTAAAACCTGGCTGACGCCTCAGAACTTCCATTACGGTTTGGCCTTGGAAACGCTTTAAGTCTTCACTATCAATCACTCGCGTTTGCGCAATGACATTACTGGTTTTGGTAGGCGTACGCGTGGCCGTTACGACAATTTCATCAAGCTCAACCTGTGGTAACTCCTTAGCGTTGACAACCTCTATATCAGTAGTGGCAGCTGTAGCACTAACGGCACAGACCCCAAGCGCGCTTAGAATACACAACCGAAGATAAGTGGCCGAAGACGAACGTGATAAAACCATGTTTAATTCCAAATTAATCAAATAAAGACATTACAGAAGCGAGAGTTGAGCAGCTAAAAATTACAAAATGTAATAAGCAAATTATACGTCGCCATTATCTATAAAAGTGCTTCATTTATAAACCACTTTAACCTAATGTTTCTTCACGCTAAGCTGAGGGGTCTTCATGATGCATGGCTTTTGAGTATTTGAAGGCAAGTATTATCCAGTATAAGCGTTGTATATTGGCAATAGGGTGAGGTGGCCATGACAAATGAGGATATAAAGTAGCCCACACATGACTATGTGGACGATGATATAAACGGTTATAAAAACCCATAATCAAAAGTACTGCTGTTAGAAATAATTGCTATTATAGTCACAGTTTTTATCTATTTGGGTTGTAGTACTTATCAAATTAAGAGGTTTGTTTTGTCTATTGAGCGTAATCTGATTCTGAACACTGAGTTGTCTCCTCCATATCCAAGCATCAAAACGCCCTTAATGGTAATGGTGTTTTTGCTCGCGATGTTAGCAAGTCTGCTATTACCTAATCCGGCCTTTGCTGCTGAACCTGGAGCGCTTGGGATCGGGGGTAGCAGCAGTGAAGAGTCGGTAAGTACCCCGTTACCAGATTCGTTTGGGCGAGACACACCGCGGCACACGGTACAGGGGTTTATCAGTGCACTGGGCGAAAATGACTATTTGTTGGCGAGTAATTATCTAAACTTATCAAAGTCTGATAATCCGACCACCATTGTAAGGCAGTTTAAGCAAGCACTGGATGCTGGCGGCCGCTTTCAGCAGGATTTGCAGATTAACAATACGCCTGACGGTAATCTAACCGACCAATTACCACCTAGCCAAGAGAATGTTGGGGTCATTAATGTCGGGGAGAAAAGCGTGCCACTGCTACTTGAAAGAGTGGTGTCTGACCAAGGTGAGCAGTACTGGCAGTTTTCGACTGATACGCTCAGCTCAATACCAGAAGTAATAGAAAATACGGAACCAACCTTGGTGTCTCGTTACACCTTTGAGTCACTAGAAGGGAAAAAGCTCTTTGGCTATCAAATGGCTGACTTAGTGGCGGCACTAACCATGATCGTCAGTAGCTTTGTGTTCACGTATATTATGGTGTGGCTACTGTACCATCTATTGCGAATTGCCTATCCACGCGTACGCGGTGTGCCCTTACCATTACCAGACAAGGTCATACTGCCATTGGCTGTGGTTATTATGGCCCTGATATTGTCTGAGGTGATGGTTTATGCTGGCGTGTCAGTGACGCTGCGTGAGCCCATCAACCGCTTTACTGAGATTGCGTCTTGGCTTGCCTTAACTTGGCTGCTTCTTCGGGTCATCGACGCCATATTTACGCGAGCGGTCAATTTAAGCTACAAGAAAAACTATACAGAGCGAGTCTCAATTTTGGGACTGCTACGCAAGGTCGTCAAAGCCTTACTGTTAATATTTGCTGTCATTGTGATCTTTGGTAATTTAGGTTTTGACTTGACGACGGGTATTGCAGCCTTGGGTGTGGGTGGTTTGGCGTTAGCACTTGGTGCACAAAAGACCATTGAAAACCTTGTTGGTAGTGTCGTTGTAGTGGCAGACTCACCAGTACGGATAGGGGACTATTGTAAGTTTGGTACTTATGAAGGGACTGTCATTGATATTGGTATTCGCTCATCGCGTGTGCGCACATTGACACGTACTATTGTCACTGTACCAAATGGTGATTTTTCATCGATGCAGATTGAGAATTTTACTTCTCGTGATATGTTCCGCTTTTTTCATCAGTTATATCTTAAGCGTACCGCGGATATTGACGTGGTCTTCAAGATGGTAAAAGACTTAGATGAATTTATCAATGAGCACTATTTAACCAACCAAGAATGGAATCAAGTCAATATCTTAGAGCTGCGACAAGACTGCTATGTCATTCAATTGCAGGCTTACATTAATGCTAATGGTATTACTGAGTTTTATGACAAACAAAACGTTTTATTTGTCGATATATTGAACCAAGTGGCTAAATATAAGGTCGAGCACGCGCTACCAACGCAGCAGCTTATTGTTAATCAAGCGGAGCTTGAGCATCATAGGGGAAGTGGCGTTGAAGATGACGTTGCTGAATCAATAGAAGAGACGACAGACGGGCAGCCGTCTGATGACACGGATGCCTTTGCCAGCAATAACAGTGATGACCATAATGGTAATGACCATGGTGCGGTCGATTTAAATAAAGATCACGACGGCACTAAAGACGATGAAAAATCTAATCGGAAAGGGACTGGGTCAGCCAAAAGTAAAAAAAGCAGCTCATTCAGAGCGTTCAGAAATAGACACCGCCTGTTACAGAAAAGCAAATTTAAGCACGTAAGAGAAAAGTTTGGTTTCTCTATCAAAACCGCGAAAGAGGACGCCAGCCGACATTAGGGTGGCGGTGAATTTTGCCTAGCGCTTATTATGTATTCATACAAATTATGTACTGAAACAAGCTATAATAAACTTTAGAAATTATTTTAAAAAACACAGTGAATCGGCACTATGAAAATCAACAAAGCGTACAAATTTAGGCTTGAGCCTAATGCAGAGCAGGAGATTATCTTAAATAATCTTGTCGGCTCAGCACGTTTTGTTTGGAATCAAATGCTGGCAATATCGTTTGAGATATTTGCTAAAAATGAGTTTATCAATGCCACCAACCTCGTTAATAAAATCGTTAGTTTAAAGAACAATCCTGATTTTGCCTTTCTGAAATCTAGCTCTAATGCCGTGTCCTTACAACAAAAGGTACGTGACTTAGCAGCAGCTTGGTCACGATTCTTTGACCCCAAAGTACACGCCAGATTCAAAGAGAATAAAAAGAAACCCAAAAAGCCCAAGTTCTTTAAGCTGGCTAATGGCACAGAGATTCAACGACGGGCACTGATGCCACAATTTAAACACAAAGCAGATGGCTGTGACTCCATTCGCTTGGTTCAGTTTGATAAATACTGCCGTGTTGAGGGCAATCGCGTCAAACTCCCGAATGGCATTGGTCTGGTGAAATTCAGAAAATCGCAAGACATCATCGGCACGATTAAAAACGTCACCATCAGCAAAAAATCAGGGCACTGGTACGTGTCATTTGGCACTGAGCGCGAACTGGATGAGAACCCACGCCACCCTGCCACAAGCGCCATTGGCTTGGACATGGGTATCAGCAAACTACTCACCACCTCAAACGGTGAAACCATCAAACCCAAGAACAGCTTTAAAGCCAACCAACTCAAACTTGCCAAGCTGCAACGTGGGTTGGCAAAAAAAGTAACATTCAGTGAAAACTGGAAAAAACACAACCGTAAGATTCAAAAATTACACCACCATATCGCCAATATTCGTCATGACTACTTGCACAAAATCACCACCAGCATCAGCAAAAACCACGCCATGATTGCTTGTGAGGATTTAACAGTCGCCAATATGTCGACATCAGCCAGCGGGTCGGTGGAGAATAAAGGCCGTCATGTCAAAGCCAAGGCAGGATTAAACAGAGCTATCTTAGATCAAGGCTGGGGCATGATGGTCAATATGCTTGAGTACAAGCAGCAATGGCGGGGTGGATTACTCATTAAGGTAAATCCAAGATACACCAGCCAGACCTGCTTTGAATGCAAGCATATCTCTAAAGATAACAGACAAACTCAAGCAAAGTTTGAGTGCGTCAAATGTGGTCATAAAGCCAACGCTGATATTAATGCAGCTCGTAATATTTTATCGGCAGGACATGCCGTGTTGTCTGCGGAGGGAGGATGCAGTAAAGGTCGCCCGATGAAACAGAAAACTTGCGACGGTCGTGAGAAAGTCGCCTAAAGGCTAACGCTTTTAGAATCCCCCACTTGAGCTTGGCGAAAGTGGTGGGAGTATGTCAAATGGAATCAGCCTTAAAAGTATCAACTAAACAAATGTCTTAGATAAGGATGATTGTGAATTGTTTGCCTTACAAGGGAATGGCCGTTTTATTGCGTAACGAACCGTAGTAGGACCATAACAACAGACTGGCAGCGCTACGATGTGGTGACCAGTCTTGGGTTAGCCGCTTTAGGTGTTTGGGTGTGGGGCGCTCAGCCAAATCTAGTAAATGCATCGCTGCGACTTTAATGGCTAAGTCATCGACAGCCAGTACATCTGCTCGTTTTAATGAGAACAACAGGTACATCTCAGCCGTCCAGCGGCCAATACCAGTAACAGCGGTCAGTGTTTTTATGACGTCTTCATCGGGCATGGCAACCAATGCGCCAAAGTCTATATCATGCTCTACCAGTGAGCGGATATAACGCGTCTTTTGCTTAGAGAGCCCTTGTGCCCGTAAAGCTTCATCACTCGCTTTATTAATAGCCTGCGGAGCTGTCATATCTGCATCAATCAAACGTTGCCAAATGCTGGCTGCCGCTGCGACAGAGAGCTGTTGACCGACCATTGCTCTCATCAATTGCTCAAATCCGCCGGTATTGTGTCTCAGGCTTGGCATCCCAACTTGGTTATAGACAGCAGCAAATTTTGGCTCGATAGCGACCAATGCAGTGATGTGCTCCTCTAACTCGTGAGGGTTTTCAATGATGTGTGGGCGCATAATGGACTTGCCTTAACCGTTAAAACAGTGGGTACAAAGAGAGTAGGAAGATGCACTTTAGGGTAGTGATGGCACCAATGTACCATTCAATGATACAAAAAAGGACTGCTGATGGGCAGTCCTTTTTGTATTAGAACAGGAGTACTTACTCACCATCCACTTTTGGCTTTTTGAGCAATACCAGTACAGCACCGTTGCCACCGTCTTTTGGTGGGGCAGAACAAAACGCTAATACTTCTGGCAACTGACGTAGCCAACCATTGACGCAAGTTTTTAGAATGGCTTCACTACCTTTACCATGAACGATTTTTACCATGGTCTCGTTTTTTTGCTTTGCTTGACTCAGTAATTGCGTCATGGCCTCGCGAGCTTCTTCAATCGTACAGCCATGAATATCGACAGCATCATACCAACGCAGCTTGCCTTTTTTGAGTTGATCAAAAATTTTGTTTTGCAAAGTTGGCTGTTTGTAAGACAAGTATGCTTCACTAGCGACAGGGTTCAGTAGGGCTTGCATATCTGATAGGCCTGCCCCCAAATCGCTTGCCTCACTACCTTGAGCCGCAGCACGTTTGGACAGGGTGGCAGCATCAGGTTTGCGCGCTTTTTCTGCGTTTGAAGGGGGGCGAACGTTTTTGTCTTCAAGCTGGTTCACACCGTGCATCGCTTGCATAAACAGCACTTTATCATCATCGATATGTTCACTGTCTAACTGTTTTACCGTTTTTTTGACTTGCTTTTGGGTTGGTAGGGCAACAGGCTCTGTTGGCTTTTGATTCTCACCTTCAGGCGAGTTGGTATCACGGCCTTTGCTCAGTTGGCCTTTTAGCTCTTTGAGTTGGTCTTGCATTTCTTTTGAAAATAGAGAGTTTGACATAAAAGTTAACGTATCGTTGGTTGATGAATGAATGATTTCATAGTTAAGGTCTAGACTGTCTAGCTACTTTACCCGTCTGCTGCAACGCCCGCAAGTAAGGATTGTAACGCTTGTCCAGGGTGATCGGTTTTCATAAATTGCTCACCGATTAAAAAGTGTGGGATATTGTGATCTAACATCAAACGAATGTCATCGCTGCTATGGATACCGCTCTCGGTGACAATCAGCGGTTTAGGTGTGGTGCTATCAGCGTCAACCGCTAGTGCGTCTGTTAAGATGTTTTTTAAATCCAGTGTGGTTTGTAGGCTAACATCAAAGGTATTTAAATCACGATTATTGATGCCGTAAATGTTGTGTTCAGAACGAGGTAATTGGAGCGCGCGCTCAAGCTCAGCTTTGGTATGTACTTCGATCAGCACATCCATACCCAATTGGATACTGAGCGCATGTAGTTCTTTTACTTGCGCGTCATCTAGGCAGGCCATGATTAATAATACACAGTCTGCGCCCATGAGATAGGATTGATAAATTTGGTAGGTATCAATCATAAAGTCTTTACGCAGTATCGGCAGGCTTGCGGCATTAGATGCTTGAAGCAGATAGCGATCATCGCCTTGGAAGTAATCACGGTCAGTCAATACTGACAAACAGCAGGCCCCAGCTTGTTCGTACTGCTGTGCGAATAAGGCAGGTGCAAAATTGTGATTAATAACACCCTTAGAAGGTGACGCTTTTTTGATCTCGGCAATGATACCGATACCGTTTTTATGAGAACTGGCAGCACGTAGAGCAGCAGCAAAGCCTCGACGTGGCTTGTTATCAGCATCGACTTGCGCTTGCAAGTCTTCAAGGGATAGCGCCTCACGAGCCGCTTTCACTTCTTCTATTTTGGTGGTGACAATGCGCTGTAATACTGAGGGGATGTCTGTATTGGTTGTGGTCATACTGGTATCCAAATATCGTTAAATGTAAACAAACCGTGATGGCTAGGGCTGTGTACTAATGGTGTTTATTCCTTAATCTTTAGATGCCAGCTGCTGCGTGTAGGTGGCTAAAGTCTCAAGCTTCATTAAAGCATCCCCATTTTGGATGATTTTTTGTGCTCGGCTCACGCCATTAGGATAATTGCTGGCAAGCCCTGCGGTATATATAGCCGCGCCTGCATTTAACGCAATCATGTCACGGGCTTTTAGGACGGAGCGGTCGTTAGTTTCTAAACCCGATAGCGCCGCACGAATCAGCTCAAGACTTTGCGTCGAAGAGTCCACATCCAGACCAATAAGTGTCTGTGATTCTATACCCGCATCTTCTGGCATCATCTCATAAACGGATACTTCGCCGTCTTTTAACTCAGCGACGGTAGTAGAGGTTGCAAGGCTGATTTCATCTAGGCCATCTTTTGCGCCGACGACCATGACATGACGCGCGCCTAAATTCTTCATTACTTTAGCGATGGGTTCACAAAGTTGGGCCGTAAAGACACCAATGACTAGATTGGGGGTGCCAGCAGGGTTGGTTAGTGGACCTAAAATGTTAAAAATAGTACGGGCCTTTAATTCACGGCGCACTGGGTTGGCATAACGCATCGCACTGTGATGATTCGGCGCAAACAAAAAGCCAATCCCTTGATTTTCGATACAATCTTGCGCTTGTGCAGGCGTGAGCGCAAGACTAATACCTGCTTCTTCGAGTAAGTCTGAGCTACCAGACTTAGTCGATACACCGCGGTTACCATGCTTAGCAACTTGTGCTCCTGCAGCTGCGGCGACAAAAGCGGATGCCGTCGAGACGTTAAATAAATTAGCGCCATCGCCTCCCGTTCCAACAATATCGACCAGATTATCGCAGTTGTTTGGGGTGATGTTGGCTGCTAAGGCGCGCATGGCACTGGCAGATGCCGTGATTTCATCGATTGATTCACCTTTCATCCGCAAACCCGTCAAAATCGCTCCCATCATGGCATCACTACATCTTCCTTGCATAATGATAAGCATCACTTGATACATCTCATCAAAGGTTAAATCAATATGCTGAAAGATTCTACCTAAGGCTGTCGTCAGTACTTTATGCGTGTCCTCGTCAGACAGTTGAGCAACATTATCTGGGGTATGAGTATCCTTTACGCTGGCGGTATTCATTATTGTCTCGCTTAATATTTTTATGTATTGGTTTTAAATAAATGAGGGGTTACTTTGATTTTGTTGTTAACAACGTGTCATCTGTAAGCAGTCAACTGAAAGCAATCAACTGACTTGCGGTAACTCATCGGAGGTTAGTACGGCCAAATGATACGTTTGCAAAAAGTTATTGAGCAGCTGGTAGCCTGCTTCACTTAAAATAGACTCAGGATGGAATTGCACGCCTTCGATGGCCAATGTCTTATGCCGGATACCCATAATCTCTTCGATACTACCATCGGTGCTCTGTGTCCACGCGGTCAGCTCAAGACACTCAGGTAGACAGGTCTTGTCGATGACGAGTGAATGATAACGTGTGACTTGCGAGGGGTTTGGTAGGCCGGCAAAGGCACCTTGGTTATTATGGTAAACGGCTGATAAACGCCCGTGCATCACTTCACCAGCTTTAACCACTTGTCCGCCAAACGCTTGCCCAATGGCTTGATGTCCTAAGCAAATCCCTAGCATAGGAATGCGACCCTTAAACGTTTCGATAACTTCTAGCGATATACCAGCACGGTCAGGGTCGCATGGGCCAGGGCCAATGACAATAACGTCAGGTGCCAGTGTTTTAATCTGCTCGATAGTGGCTTGATCGTTACGCCAGACGGTGATGTCCTGTTGTAACTCACCGAAGTACTGTACAAGATTGTACGTAAAACTGTCGTAATTATCGATCATCAGAATCATTAGGTTTTCAACTTATTGACGGGCAGGTATTTTGGGAGGCTCTCTATATCTACATGCGTTTTAATGTCTCTCAACATTTGGCGTTAAGCTGTTTTAACGGGGCTGAGTGCTTTTTTAAGACGCCGTTATCTTACCACTATTTTGCTGTCTATCAAATGTGCTGTATAGGCGCCATAAATAAGGACTAAAGAAAAGTAATGTTTTTTTGTCTGATAGGTTCACGACCAGGCGTTGTAACCCAGATAAGCATTATAAATGCACCATAAAATAGCAACAATTATAAACCTTACATTTGATTATGATCTAATTTGGTGCTTTTTTTAACGTTTTTCTGCTGATAATAAAAAACGTTCAGTAAGATAGCTACTAAAAGACACGCTAAATATATATTTTATTGCGTTATAAGTGGCTGAAAAATATAAAAATTAACCCAGTTTTTGGCGCTTTAGTAAATAGCCAGCATAGAGAGTTGGCACAGCGTTTGCAATATTACAGTTAAGATTGCTTATGGCTATAGAGTGGGTCAACGCTCATTATTAGTCAGTGTCAGAAGAGTTCAGCACGATACGTCATATGTTGTTAGAATAATATCAGGATTGACTTGGCTTATGGTGATTCTGCTAAGATGCCTATGAGTCTTATGACTGATTTGTTTTAAACGAGTATATTGATTAATAACATTGACAGTGCTAATAATAAGCATAATATTGAATGCGCTATTTAGCTTCAGAAGCATATCTCATATTCTTAAACTAAAAAATTGCACCAATACCTTGAAATCGCAATAACATGATCAACACAACGGAGACTATTCATGTCGAACAAACTACTAGACCTTATCCAATCTTCTAACGCTAAGTGGGTTGACTTTCGCTTTACGGATACACGCGGTAAAGAGCAACATATCAGTTTTCCAGCGTCTACCGTTGACGAAGATGTGATGGAAGATGGCAAAATGTTTGATGGCTCATCTATCGCTGGTTGGAAGGGTATCGAAGCGTCAGATATGATCTTGCGTCCGGATCCAGAGACCGCTTTTATCGACCCGTTCTTTGACGCGGTGACAGTGGTAGTGACTTGCGATATCATCGAGCCATCAACGCTACAAGGCTATGATCGTGATCCGCGCTCTATCGCACGTCGTGCTGAAGAATACTTGAAGTCTACAGGTATCGGTGATACTGCTTACTTCGGTCCTGAGCCTGAGTTCTTTGTATTTGACGATGTTAAATGGTCAGTCGATATGTCTGGCGTTAGCCACAAAATCACGGCTGAAGAAGCAGCATGGTCGACCAATGAGAGTTACGAGTGGGGCAACATGGCGCATCGCCCACGTGTTAAAGGCGGTTATTTCCCAGTACCCCCAATCGATAGTTCACACGATATGCGTGCGGTCATGTGTGAACGTATCGAAGAAATTGTTGGTGAAGGCTCAGTTGAAGTACATCACCATGAAGTGGCTTCTTGTCAGTCTGAGATCGGTGTGGCATTCAACACCATGGTGCGTAAAGCGGATGAAGTTCAGCAACTAAAATACGTTGTGCACAATGTCGCGCATCAGTTTGGCAAAACTGCCACCTTTATGCCTAAGCCAATCGTTGGTGACAATGGCTCAGGTATGCACGTACATATGTCAATCTCAAAAGACGGCGTAAACACATTCTCTGGTGATGAGTATGCTGGTCTGTCTGAAACAGCATTGTACTTCATTGGCGGTGTGATCAAGCATGCTCGTGCGTTGAATGCGATTACCAACCCATCAACCAACAGCTACAAGCGCCTAGTGCCACATTATGAAGCACCGATCAAGCTTGCTTACTCAGCCTCTAACCGTTCAGCATCTATTCGTATTCCACATGTGAGTAGCCCAAAAGCGGTCCGTGTTGAAGCGCGCTTCCCTGATCCAACGGCGAACCCATACCTAGCGTTTGCTGCATTGTTAATGGCTGGCCTTGACGGTATCCAGAACAAAATGCATCCAGGCGAAGCTGCGGACAAAAACTTGTATGACTTGCCACCAGAAGAAGAAGCACAAATCCCAACAGTTGCAGAGAGTTTGGATGTGGCGCTACAAGCTTTACGTGATGATCATGAGTTCTTGTTAAAAGGTGATGTGTTCACGGAAGACATGTTAGAAGCGTTCATTGCGTTAAAAGAAGAAGAAGTACAACGTCTGAACGTGACTGTACATCCAGTTGAATTTGACATGTACTATAGCTGCTAATCTATCGTATAGATTCAAAATTACTCTAGTTAATTCATTCAGTTAAGAAGGACCAGTCAAGTTGAGCTTGGCTGGTTTTTTTATACCTGTTGCCAAGGCCACCACATTCATTGACAAAGTTTCTCAGAAGTCGTTACTGATTTCATGAGAAAATTATCGCATAATGGTTTTTTATAAAACCCATTAACAGTCGACACGAATCAGGTAGGCGGACTATGACTACATTATCAAAACCGAGATTTCTAAAAGGTGGCTTCACAGTAGGTTTACTAGGGGCTATGATTATTAGCGCTGCCACTCTGTGTGTGACGTTCGCAAATGCCGCACCTATCTATAAGGTTATCGATGAAAAAACGGGTCAAGTTACTTTCACTGACCGCCCGCAAAGTTATGAGCAGCAAGCTGATAAAAAAGTGAGTCAGATCGCTATTACGACTGATGCCACCAGTGATACAACCAATCAACCAAATAACAGTCATACCAACAGTCAGCCTGCTGCTATTGCCACACGGCAAACTGCTGCTGTGCCGAGCTCAAACCCTAAAACGGTAGCTCCCATCAATTATCAGCTTGCTATTACTGAGCCTAGCGAGGAACGTGCTTATCGCCGTCCAGCGCAAACCATCAATGTGAGAGTGCAAGTGACACCCGCTCTACAAGCAGGTCATAGTATCAGTATTTATTTTGATGAGAGTGAAGTGGCGCAAGGTTTAAGTGCCTCAATTGCGACTATAGATCTCTTGCCAGGGTCACATGCTATAAGAGCCGTGGTAAAAAACGAGAAGGATCAGATACTTCAACAAGTGACCCGTACTGTTTATGTGATCCAAAATAATACAACGCTACAAAATAATAAGAAAATTGCTCAGCAGCTTTTGGCTTATCAGAACTTGCCGTGGCACCAAAAAGTCTTGTTGAAATTGCGTCAAAAAGAAACTGCTACGCCTTAGCCTTAAGTGGGTTTATAAATCTAACCGTTTACTAGTCATAACTGAGTCTTCATTGAGCGTATTAAAAAAGGCAAGCACTATAATGGTGCTTGCCTTTTTTAATACGCATGGCTAACGTCACTTTAGAGATAAGCGGCTTTATTTATTCAACTCAATCGTCCCATTAGCGGTCACTGAGATAGTACTGTTGCCAGACTCAAAGTTTTGGCTTGGTACGGATTCATCTGCTACGCCTGCTTTCATATTCATGCTGCTGTACATTGGACGTGGGTAGTTGCTCCCTGTGTTTAAGTTGACACTCACCACCCGATAGCCACGAGCGTCCCACGCACGGGAGAGATTTTTAGCTTGCTGCTGAAAGGCGCGTGAAGCATCAGTCATCAGCTTTTGCTCTAGAGTGTCCTTTTTGGTATCGGAGACACCAAAGTTTAAATTGTCCATGACTAAGGTTTCTTGCAAGTCAGCAATAAGCTGGCTAGTCGCAGCAAAATCTGTACTCTTTAAATCGATATTTGCCTGTCCTGTCCAGCCAATAATTTTGTCGTTTTTATCATAACGGGGGTAAGTGCGCTGCTGTCCGGTGCTGACCGTAACGCTGGGGTAGCGCTTGGCTATTTTCATCGCATTGTTAATGGCTGTGTTGAGGGTGGTGGCTAGAGTCTTAGAGTCCGTTGCTTGTGCTTTTTTATATAAGCTCGCACGCACTTCATCGTTTTGGATTTCTTCTTTTACTTCTGCCTGAAAAGTAAGCTGATCATAGCCTGTTGGTTCTGCATGCGCGTAGCCCATCATAGTGGTTAGTAGAAGTGCAGTGCCTGTCGTTAGAGCCGCTTTATTAAGTAACGTGGTTTTCATGTGATCTCCTAAGGGAATATTAATAGTACAGATATGAATTCTATTTAGATAAAACGTAAATACAACTCATAATCATATTAGAAGCTGTTCATTTTATTTGTTAGATGACAGTGAGCGCTCAGCTTCAGTCACTAAAATAGCAAAATTTAGCTGCGCTGCTGTGAGAATTTTGTCACCTAGGTTACGGTTTGTTTTAGGCCATAAAAAACAGTTTTATAATAGGGGTTGTAATAATGAAAAATTCTTGTATAATTTGCAACTGGTGGCTCCATTGGTAGCCTCGCAACATTGTTCTATGAATCCCGCCAGGACCGGAAGGTAGCAACGGTAATAGTCACAATGTGTGCCGAGGATGTGCTTTTGGAGTCGCTTTTTTTTGTCTAAAATTTGACATCTGTCTCTATAAATAACTAAAAATGCTCGTGTATTGTATTAAGCCCTTTATTATAAAGGGCTTTTTTTTTTGCTCTGAATTTGTCTGATTCTGTACTAACGGACTCAGTTGTTTCTTCTTTGCCAACTGTGGGACGGATTGAGAGTGCGCCTCATGGTCTGTTCAATCACCTTAGATTGGCTGAACGTACGATTTTTTAATCAGTGGGGACCATTGTGTATTGTACAAACTGCTGATGATCGGCATTTTAATTGGGCAAAGAATAGGACAACGATACGAGCAGCGCTGACTAGATAATGGTGTGAAGGTAAATAGCCTAAGCAAAAAAATACAAAAATTGTGTTTCAGTCACATTATTAACCGGCATCCGTAAAACCGATCATACGGTTGATAATTATTGAGACAAACAACAGGGCAGTCTTCAAATAGATTATAATAACGGTAAAAATAGCCGCCATCCTGATAATGCCACGAATAAATCATTATTATACTTATAATGATGACCAACAGTGGCTGGGTACATTGCATACGATGGTGTTACACGATACGATAGTCAGTCAAGATGAGTATGATTGTCGGCTTTTACTGTCAGAGCACGGGCTCAGGGTGCGGCAGCTTTTTTGACTGACTTAAAACAAGCTTGATGTAGCCAATATTTGGCTGCCAAGGTGCTACCTATATGAAGGTATTGTCTAAAATAGACGTTTGTAAACCCATTTGTGATAAATAGGATAGTAGACCCGCATGAGTGATATCCAAGACCCGTTAGTTGTATTGCAACACCGTATGCAGCAGCGTCAGATTTTAGCGTTAATGGGTATTAATCAGTGGGTGCAGCCAAGCTCAGAAACCATTAATATCGCAGACATCTCTGCTCCTAATGTCGCCGATAGTATCGTTCAGCCTGTTGCTTCGAGCACAAGTCTTGAGCAGCCTCATATGGTAAAACCAAGTATTGACAATACAAACGGTAATATGTCAAATGTCACGTCTGAGGACTTTGGATCAGCTCTAGTCGATGAGGACTCTTATAGCACTTATTACCATGACGATAACGATGCTGGCTTAAGCCGCCCTCATGAACAAAGCCCTGTAATCTATAGTTTTGATACCAGTACCTCTGACACCGCTACCACCTCTCGTGTAGAGCCAGCTGTCCCACAAGCAGCCGTTGAATCAATCCATCCTCCTGAAAGAAGTCACGACACTAACAATCTTAAAATAGCGCCATTTGATTTACAAGGTGGCCGCTATGGGGACTGGGTGTTTTTTGTTGATATCCAAGCCCTTAATAATGATAGCCAAAAACTGTGGCAAAATATCACGCAGGCATTGTCCATAACCTGTGAGACAACATCGTTCCCCATCTGCGAAGGTATGGATACTGCCGAGCTTGCCAATGCCAGCCTAGCAGGCTATGTGTTTAAAATAGGGAGAAGTGAAGAGATACAAGTAGCCGCATTGACCGCGCTACCTGAGGGACTTGAGCATCCCAATATGACCACTGTGCCGACATTGGATGAGATGCTTAAGGATAGCCTTTTGAAACGACAATTTTGGGAGACGCTCTCTCATTAGCTATATATAGTTATTTTAAGCCAAGTGAAAAATTTAAGACCCAGTTTAGAATGTTTTAACGTTCAGTTTTTAAAATCCCACTAACAACGATGACCTCATCATATTTAGGATGAAAGCTATGTCTACCAACCCAGAGTCTACACCAACTTTCAATACTGCGACTCCTAATCGTTTACCTAATTTTTCTGCAGGACCTGCCACGATACCGACTGCGGTTTTATCACGTGCTCAGGCAGAGCTACTCGACTGGCAAGGCCGCGGTATGTCGGTAATGGAAGTGAGCCATCGTAGTAAAGAATACATGGAGATTACTGAAAAAGCGGAAACCAAACTACGCTCATTGATGGACATTCCAGACAATTATAAAGTGCTGTTTTTACAAGGCGGTGCCAGCTTACAGTTTTCAGCGATTCCATTAAATCTGTTAAATGGTGGTCGCGCAGACTATCTGACTACTGGCACTTGGTCAGGCAAAGCAGTCAAGGAAGCGCAGCGTTATGCCAATTTAGGCCTTGGTGAGATTAACTTGGTGGCCACGGGTAAAGACTGTAACTTTACCGATGTGCCAGCCCAAAGTGGTTGGAGCTTGAGCGATGATGCAGCGTACTTCCATTACTGCGCCAATGAGACCATTCATGGTTTGCAGATATTTGAGCCACCTCAAGTCGATGCACCGATCATCGCTGATATGTCGTCTTGTATCTTGTCTCAGCCCATCGATGTGTCTAAGTTTGGTATGATTTATGCCGGCGCGCAAAAGAATATTGGCCCGGCAGGACTGGTCATTGTTATCGTCCGTGAAGACTTATTGGGACAGGCAAGCGAGTGGTGCCCTATGCTTCTAAACTATGAACATCAGGCTGATAAGGAATCCATGTCAAACACGCCAGCGACTTACTCTTGGTATCTGGCAGGACTGGTCTTCGATTGGTTAGAAGAGCAGGGCGGCGTGGCAGCTATGGGTAAAATTAATCAGCAAAAAGCAGAGCTACTCTATAAGACTATTGATGATAGCAGTTTTTATAGTAACCCCGTAGCCCCTCAATATCGTTCTATCATGAACGTACCGTTTACTCTCGCTGATAGTAGTCTTGATAAACGCTTCTTAGAGGAGTCAGAAGCCGCGGGTTTGATGAATCTAAAAGGTCATCGTGATGTCGGTGGTATGCGTGCTAGTATTTACAATGCGGTGCCTCTTGACTGGGTACAGCAATTGGTTGGCTTTATGACAGCATTTGAAAAAAAGTACGCATAACGACCCATGTCGTTTAAACTAAAAAAGACGCAATTCTTATGAACTGTGTCTTTTTTTATTGATTCTCGTGTACCCTTTGGCGTATCGAAACGTGATATGCCTGTCTTAATATGGCAAACCATTAGGTTAAAAAACCTAAGTTTGTTATGATAAAATTTTGCGATACTGACGTTTTTAGTATTCTGCAGTCATTTACCATACCTTTTAGTCATTAGGTAAACTCTCATACATCCATTGGTTTGGCATAGGGGTTTGTATAACTTTATTATGATAAAAAATACTAGGTTACAAACCGTCTTATTTGCCACTGTCCTCAGCTGGATGCCAGTCAGTTTTGCCGCACCAATGACAACGACGGCGCTTGGTCATAACAGTCCGACTGAGTATATGGGCGCGGCTTATATGCCCTACGCCAATCCAAATGCACCAAAAGGTGGCACACTCTCATTAGATGCACGCGGTACCTTCAATAGTGCCAATAAATGGATGACCACTGGTGTGGCGATGATTGGGACTGATTATCTGTATGATACCTTGATGACTGGTTCATTAAATGAAGCGTTTACCATGTATCCGCAGTTGGCAAGCAAGGTCACCTATGATCCAGAGGACACCAGCTGGATTATTTATCATATCGACCCCAATGCGCGCTTTTGGGATGGCTCACCGGTGACGAGTCATGACGTTAAAGCGACCTATGATGCGCTATTAAGTAAAGGACCGATGTACATCCGCAGTTATTTGGGTGATATCCAAGAAGTGCAGATTATTAACAAGCAACAAGTAAAGTTTGTTTTTGCCTCTGATGACAATAAAGAGATTTTATTAACCGTCGGGCAGTTTCCGATATTTGCTAAGTCATCTATCGAAGCTGACTTTGAAAAAATTACTCTGACGCCTTTGATGGGTAGTGGGCCTTATAAGCTTGGTCGCGTCGATGCAGGTCGTTCGGTCAGCTACGTGCGTGATCCCAACTATTGGGGGCGTGATCTGATGGTCAATCGTGGTCGTTATAACTTCGATATGATTAAGTTTGTGTATTATCAAAGTGATGAGATTGCTTTTGAAGGGTTTAAATCTGGCCAGTATCGTTTTCGCCCCGAAAACAAAGCTTCTAACTGGGCAACGGGCTATAACTTTCCTGCCGTCAAAGCAGGCATGATCAAAAAAGAAACGATAAGCAGTCAAAACCCAGTACCGATGCAAGGTTTGGTTATGAATATGCGCCAGCCTATTTTTCAAGACATTCGAGTGCGCCAAGCATTAACAGCCGCTTATGACTTTGAATGGATGAATAAGACTTTGTTTCATGGTCAGTATGAACGCTTGCAAAGCTTTTTTCATGGCTCGGAGCTGGCAGCGACAGGAACGCCATCTGTGGCCGAGATGAAAGTGCTCAATCCATTATTATCCAAACTTGAACCGACGCAGCGTCAAGCAGTGTTAGCAGAATGGCAACTGCCAACCAGTGATGGTAGTGGTTTTAATCGACAAGGGTTGCTTGCAGCACGGCAGTTATTGTTAGATGCGGGATTTTATTATGATGATATGAAACTGTATCAACCGAATGGACAGCTTGCGAAAATTGAGCTGTTGATGACGGGCGAAACGATGGGACGTGTGTTGCTACCTTATATTCGTCACTTAAAGCGGTTAGGGTTCGATGCGACGCTGCGCCAAGTTGATGGACCACAATATTATGAGCGCATGCGCAATTTTGACTATGATATGGTGGTGGATGTCTTTGCCCAAAGTCTGTCACCAGGGGCAGAGCAGTTCAGCTTTTGGGGCAGCGCTGCCGCTGATCAAACGGGTAATAGAAATACCGTTGGTATCAAAAATCCGGTGATTGATAGAGTAATAGAAAAGTTAGGTGGGGCTAAGAACCGTGAAGAGATTGTGCTCTACACTCATGTGCTGGATCGCTTATTGCGCGCAGGTCACTATGTCGTGCCACTATACGGCAAATCTGGTACCAATGTCGCTTACTGGGATCAATACCGGCATACTGAAAAGTTGCCTACCAACGCCGTTGGTATTGACTATTGGTGGACAGATAAAGCAGCAGAGGCACGGGTTAATAATTACTTAAAGCAATAAGCACGTCTCATCTTTAGTGACTAATTTAGTCACTAAATTTTTAGTCATTAGTATTTGAACAAAAAGCACTCGCAATAAAAACAACGATTGGTAAGGATTTAACATGAGTATTCGTATTCACCCGATTAAAGCGTTTAATGACAATTACATTTGGACATTAATTAATGAAAGCAATAAGCAAGCGATTGTCATTGATCCGGGTCAAGCCGAGCCTGTCGCCGCCTATTTAGAAGAGCATGCGTTGGAGCTGACCTCGATTTGGACCACGCATCATCATCATGATCACGTTGGCGGCGTCGCGGGGTTACAAGAGTCTTATCCCATGACGCATTTGGTCGCCCATCCTGAGCACAATGTAGATGAAGATCAGACGATAAAGGACGGTAGTACGGTGAGTGCATGGGGCTGTGCGGCCCAAGTGTGGGACGTGTCTGGTCACACTGCTAGTCATGTGGCCTATGTACTAGATGTCGATGGTGGTAAGCATTGCTTTTGCGGCGACACCTTGTTTAGTGCGGGTTGTGGACGTGTTTTTACTGGTACGATTGAACAGTTATATGACAGCTTTAAACGCTTAAACACCCTACCAGCCGAGACGCTGCTGTATCCTGCTCACGAGTACACCGCTAGCAATCTACGTTTTGGCTTATCTATTGAGCCTGACAATGCCGCCATGCAGCACGCTTTGAGACAAGCAGAAGAAAAAACAGCGCAAGGCATACCAACCTTACCCGTGACCTTAGAGCATGAGCGCGCGGTTAATGTGTTTTTACGCACCCAAGAGCCGAGTGTGATCGCAGGCGTCAAATCCAAGATGACTATTGAAGATGATAAGTCTTTGACCGTGTTTGCCGCGCTACGTGAGCTTAAAAACAACTTTTAAACCCGTATGTTTTAATCACCGCCCCGCTTTGGGAACGCTATACTGCTCATTTTCTCTGTTGTCAAAAACATTTATTGTAGGAAGCCACCACTATGGGTCGTTATATCTTAAAAAGGTTATTGCTGATATTACCGACGCTTTTTTTGATATTGCTGGCAAATTTTGTGATTGTACAAGCAGCACCAGGTGGACCTGTGGAACAACAGCTGGCACTCATTGAGCAAGGGGCAAAAGATAACGCACTGGGTGGTAATATTGGTGCGGGTAGTGCAGGTGGCAACAGCAGTACTTATCAAGGGACGCGTGGCTTATCGGAGGAGATGGTTACTGCTATTAATGCGCAGTACGGTTTTGATAAGTCTGCGCCTGAGCGCTTTTGGCTGATGTTAAAAAATTATGCTCAGCTAGATTTCGGTGAGTCGTTTTTTAAAGGGCAATCAGTGACAGAGCTTATTGTAGAGAAGCTACCCGTCTCTATCTCACTTGGACTTTGGAGTACGCTGCTCATTTATATGATAGCCATTCCGCTTGGGGTTTATAAAGCCATGCATCATGGTTCAGGCATCGATAAAGTCACGGCCATGCTCCTCGCCATCGGTCATGCGATCCCCGTGTTTGTCTTTGCGGTCATCTTATTGGTGTTTTTTGCGGGCGGTAGCTACTGGAATATTTTTCCGCTTCAAGGGCTAACCTCTGAGAATTTTGATCAATTAAGCACCCTTGGCAAGGTTAAAGATTACTTTTGGCATCTGGCACTGCCGTTGTTGGCAAGTACGGTTGGTGGCTTTGCTGGCTTGACGTATTTGACCAAGTTTAGTTTTTTAGAGGAGCTTGGTAAGCAATATGTGCTCACCGCTCGCGCCAAAGGGTTGGGGGAGCGTCAGGTTTTATATGGGCATGTGTTTCGCAATGCGATGTTGATTATTATTGCGGGCATACCAGCTGCAATCGTTGGGATTTTCTTTGCGGGCAACTTTCTTATTGAGATTATCTTTAAATTGGATGGTTTGGGACTACTTGGTTTTGAAGCCATTCAGCAACGCGACTATCCAGTGATATTTGGCACGCTATTTATCTTTACTTTGGTGGGGCTGTTACTACAGTTAATCAGTGATTTAAGCTATCACTTAATTGATCCCCGTATTGATTTTGAGGGGCGCTAATGTCAAGTCAATCTCTAACCCCATCCGCTACATTTGTAAAAAAGAAACGTCGTTTAAATCCTATATGGCAGGCGCGCTTCACTCGATTTCGCCGCAATCGACTTGGTGTGATATCACTGTTTATTTTTGTGGTGATATTCATTATTTGTATGGCAGCCAATGTCATTGCTAATGATAAGCCGCTTTTTGTGCAGTATGAAGGTGACTATTATTTCCCCATTCTAAAAGCGTATCCTGAGACAACCTTTGGTGGTGTGTTCGAAACCGAAGCCAATTACAAAGATCCTGCAGTGCAAGCGCTAATTGATGAGCAGGGCTATTATGTGATGCCGCCCATTCCATTTGCTGATCAGACGCCCAATGTTGAGCTGGGGGTGCCATATCCAGCGGCGCCCAACAGTCAAAACTGGCTTGGCACCGATGATTTGGGCCGTGATGTGCTGGCGCGAATACTGTATGGGATGCGAGTGTCTTTATTATTTGGACTGGCCTTGACGCTCGCGGGCGCTTTGATTGGTATTATCGTCGGTGCGATACAAGGGTATTATGGTGGGTGGGTAGATTTGGCAGGACAGCGCTTCATGGAAGTGTGGGGCGGTATGCCGCAGCTGTTTATGATCATTATTTTGGTCAGCTTGTTTAGTCCTAGTATCACGACGCTTTTTGCCATGATGCTGTTATTTGGTTGGATGGGGTTGGTTGGTTTGGTGCGGGCAGAGTTTTTGCGTGCGCGTAATTTTGATTATGTACGGGCTGCTCGCAACCTTGGCGTTTCGGACAGTCAAATCATGCTAAGACACATTCTACCCAATGCGTTGGCGTCGAGTTTGTCGCAACTGCCGTTTATTTTAACCGCCAACATCATCGCCTTAACGGCGCTCGACTTTTTAGGGTACGGGTTGCCACCTGGTTCACCGTCACTGGGTGAGCTGATGGTGCAAGGGAAAAACAACCTTGATGCACCGTGGCTTGCGCTATCAGGATTTTTTAGCTTAACTTTTATTCTATCATTGCTGATCTTCGTTGGTGAAGCACTGCGTGATGCGTTTGACCCGAGGCGCTCTTAATATGATCGTAGCTACTGAACAAAAAAATAATGGTCTAAAAGAAAACCATAGCAATGCACCAAACAGGCTCATGCTGAGCGTGGATAAACTCAGTATCACTACTGTCACAGGCGTCCAATTGGTTGACGAGCTGTCGTATGAGCTAAGACAAGGGCAAACCTTGGCTATCGTTGGTGAATCAGGCTCCGGTAAATCGATTGCGAGTCTTGCACTGTTGGGTTTATTGCCAGACAGTTTGATGGTTGCAGGAAAGGTGCAGCTAGCCTGTCCCACCGAAATGACTACGCTGCCAATAGACAATGACAAGGCGCGTAACGCTGCGTTACGCTCTGTCCGAGGGTGGCGTGTCGGTATGATTTTCCAAGAGCCGATGACGGCATTAAACCCATTACATACGGTTGCCAAGCAAATCGCTGAATCACTACGTCTAAGCGGTGTGCCCAAAAAGCAGTGGCGAGACAAAAGTATCGCTTTGTTAGAAGATGTCAATATCACCGACCCTGCTGATAAACTAAAACGCTACCCTCATGAGATATCAGGGGGTCAGCGACAACGCGTGATGATTGCCATGGCATTGGCACAGCAGCCTGACATATTAATCGCTGATGAACCAACGACCGCACTTGATGTCACTTTGCAGCATGAAATACTTGAACTATTAGAGCGTCTCAAGCGCCAACACAATATGGCGATGGTGCTAATCAGTCATGATCTAAATCTGGTCAGGCGTTATAGTGATGAGGTCATCGTGATGCGTCAAGGACAGACGATCGAACAAGGCGACACTGCGTCTGTGTTTGAGTATCCCAAGGCCGAATATACGCGTACGCTTATCAAGCAAGACTTTGGGCAAGCATTAAATCTAATAGACAACAACGAAAATAAGCAAGCAAGCGTACTGAAAGTGAACCATCTTAGGGTACAGTTTCCAATCGAAAAAAGCTTGTTTGGCGGTACCAAGTGTTGGTTTGATGCGATCAAAGATGTGGATATGATGCTACAAAAAGGGCAGGCCCTAGGTGTCGTTGGGGAGTCAGGTTCTGGAAAAACCACGATTGCCCTTACGCTCAGTCAATTACTTAGCACTCAGGCGCGTGTGAGTGGTCAGATACTAGTCAATGATCAAGATATCTCGGCATTATCTAAAAAAGCCTTACGGCAGTTTCGTTCGCAGATACAAATGGTCTTTCAAGACCCATTTGCCAGTATTAACCCGCGTATGACTGTGTTGCAAATCGTTGAAGAAGGACTGCTAGTACAAGGTGTCGACAAAGTGACTCGTCAGCAAGCGGTGATGGATAGTTTGGCCACGGTGCATCTGCCAGCTGAGTTTGCGCAGCGTTATCCCCACGAGCTATCAGGTGGGCAGCGTCAGCGCGTGGCATTGGCGCGTGCCCTCATTATGAAGCCCAGTCTGTTGATATTGGATGAACCCACTTCGGCGCTTGACAGTACCACGCAGGTGACTGTGGTCAGTCTATTACGTGAAATTCAAGAAAAGCAGCGTATCAGCTATGTGTTTATCAGTCATGATTTAAAGGTAGTACGCGCCTTGTGTCAGCATGTTGTGGTGCTCAAAGACGGTATGTGTGTGGAGTCTGGACGTACCGAAGATATTTTCAATAAACCCCAACATCCGTATGCTAAGCAGTTACTGCAGGCGAGTATCAGTTAGTTCACACAAATAAAACACTGTCTACAATGGGGCTCTTTTATGATGAACTGACGATACCTATATCTTTATACGCTGTAAGCAAGCAACACATAGCAGTTCACAATAATAGCGGCATACTAAAAATGGCAGTGGTACAATAAGTTTGGACAGTCGTTGACTTAATGTAGACGCTCACGCTATTTATGTATTATCTATGATAACAGCGGCCAACATGGTTGTTTCGCATGATCGTCATTGCTATTGTTAACATTATTAAAAAGGATTTTGTGCCCATGAAAAAACAAAACAGTATGACCAAATTAGTCAGTACCAATGGTTTACAGTATGCAGGTTATGTGGCGGTTGCCAAAACGCGCGCCAAGGTATTAAAAGTATTTTCTTACGTCATACCCGTTAGACGACCAATGTTGTTTGTCGGTGAGACTTCTTGTGATGAGCTATGTGATATGCTCATCAATGAAGGTAGTACCAATGTCTTTATCGTCACTGATTCGGTGCTAAATAAGCTTAGCATACCCGCTAAAGTCATCGATTATTTAAAGGCAAAAAATATCAGCTATAAAGTCTATGACGGTATTACGCCAGATCCTACGTTTAAGGTGATTGAAGAAGGACTGCGCCAATCAGTTGCGGCTAAGTGCGATTCGATACTTGCCATTGGCGGCGGCTCAGTGATTGATGCGGCTAAGATGATTGCGATGGCGCAAGGTAATAATTGCCAACCCAAAAAACTCATCGGCATTCTGAAGGCAAGAAAGCCTTCCGTGCCGCTCTATTGTATCCCTACCACTGCTGGTACTGGCTCAGAAGCGACGCTTGGGGCAGTTGTGTCAGACGATACAACCCATCAAAAAGCACTGTCAATCGACCCAAGAATGGTGCCATTGGCAGCGGCTATTGACCCTACGATTATGAAGGGCATGCCAGCACATATCACAGCGGACACTGGTATTGATGTGTTGACGCATGCGCTTGAAGCATGGATGAGTGTCAATGCCAGCGTCGAAACCGATTACTATGCGGCTTCAGCTGTTAAATCAGTGATGCATTACTTGCCAGTGGTTTATAAAGAGGGCGGGAATCTAAAAGCAAGAGAGGAGATGGGTATAGCAGCGCATTATGGCGGTATCGCCTTTAACAAAGCGGGTCTTGGTTATGTGCACGCCATTGCACACCAATTAGGAGCGTATTATAGTATTCCTCATGGTCGTGCCAATGCTATCGTGTTACCTTATGTACTTGAAGTGAACCGTGAGGCCAGCAAAAAAAGATTGGCTGAATTGGCCAAAAAAACCGGTATGATAAAGGATGGTCAAGCCATTGGTAATGATCGTGATATTGCAGACCATCTTATTACTCAAGTACGTGACCTGATTAATACCCTAAACATTGATCCAACCGTTAAGGGTATGCAGGCCAGTGATTTTGATCATATTGCCAAAGCAGCTGCTAAAGAAGTCAGTGATACTTATGCAGTCCCCACTTATTTATCAGCGTCTGAGATAAAAAATATCCTAACGAAAATTAAGCAGGTAAGTGACGAGCGTGTGGATACTGATACTGATACTGATATTAAAGGTAATAAAGTGGCTTAAAAACATAGGGTTGCTAAAGAACGTAGTGTCGCTAAGATGGTACATCTGTTAAACCGTAGTACCAATAAAGAGTGCTAGTAATCATTCATACATAAGGCACTTAAAGGCGGTAAAACAAAAAAGGACACTGCATAAGTGTCCTTTTTGATAGGTACTGATTTAATGCGTGCTAACCCAGTAATTTAAAACGCTGGTTGACGTCTAGGAATCGCACTCAAAAACTCCATGCGTGCCTGATTGTCATGAACAAACTCGCCCAGCATCGAGGTGGTACGAGTGGTGGTGTGCTGTTTGCTCACACCGCGCATCATCATACACATGTGTGATGCATCCATAACGATAGCGACACCGCGACAGCCAGTCACATCCATAATAGTTTGTGCTATCTGATCGCTCAGGTTTTCTTGCACTTGCAAACGGCGGGCGAACATGTCGACAATACGGGCAAATTTTGATAAGCCCAGTACTTGACCGTTGGGTAAGTAGCCCACATGTGCAATACCATGAAACGGCAACATATGATGCTCGCACAATGAATAAAACTCGATGTTTTGTACCAATACTAGCTCGCGATTGTTCGAGGGGAATAGGGCGTCATTGACGACTTCATCTAAGCTTTGATGATAGCCTTGGGTCAAATGAGCAAACGCTTTTGCGGCCCGCATCGGGGTCTCTTCAAGACCAGGACGTTCCAAGTCTTCGCCCGTTGAGAGAATCAGTTGACGATAAGACTCAACGCTTTCTTGGTAATCTGATGTTATGGTTGGGGTGATACTCATAAGTTTGGCAGCCATCCAAAATGTGGGTGTAGCTTAACGCTAAATCCTATTATGTAAAGGATTTTTATAAAAATTGTGCAAGCTGGGAGGGCTGTGATTATACTTGAAATCTGCTTAACTTCATACTGCTGTGGTGAGCAGTTGTACGTTTAATCCATATTCAGCCCCAGAAAAAGTGAATACAGTTTACGACTGTTTACTTAAATCAATTCGTGTATAATATCTTCTTTCATTTGTATTTGGTCACTACACGTTATTTCTCACATCTGACTATTCTAAATAACTTTATCTTCTAAATAATTTCGTTCGATTCAAAAGGAAATACTATGCTACTACAAGGACAACGTTTTGTCGTAACTGGCATCGCAAGCAAACTTTCTATCGCTTGGGCAATTGCTGAAGCGCTACACCGTGAGGGTGCATCATTGATCCTGACTTATCCAAACGATAAAATCAAAAAACGCGTGGATATGGCAGCAGAAGCCTTTGAGGCGGATTTGGTACTCGAATGTGATGTGGCATCTGATGAGTCTATTGCTGCCTGCTTTAAGCAAGTCACGGCTCACTGGGGTGATGGTATTGATGGTGTGGTACATGCGATTGGCTTTGCACCCATGGATCAGCTGGACGGCGATTTTGTCAGCGCCACGACTCGTGAAGGCAGTCACATTGCCCATGATATCTCAAGCTATAGCTTTGTGGCTTTGGCTAAAGAAGCTCGTGAGTTGCTGGCCATGCGTCATGGCTCGATGTTGACATTGACTTATGAAGGTAGTATCTCAGTATTGCCAAACTATAATGTGATGGGTATGGCCAAAGCCAGTCTTGAGGCCAGTGTACGCTATCTTGCCACCTCTATGGGCGGTGAAGGCATTCGTGTTAATGCGATCTCAGCAGGTCCTATCCGTACGCTAGCTGCCAGTGGTATCAAATCGTTCCGTAAGATGCTCGATATCAGTGAAAAAATTGCGCCGTTACAACGTAATATTACCCAAACAGAAGTAGGTAATGCAGCGTTGTTTTTACTGTCGCCATGGGCTTCAGGTATTACTGGTGAGATTATGTTTGTAGATGCAGGCTTTAATACGGTCGCTATCAGTGAGCAGTTAATGACGCTTGATGAGCCTAAATAACGGTTTGTTATTAGCATTTATAGGGTTTGATATAAGAGAGAGGCAGCCAATTGGCTGCCTTTTTTGGTTATACTAGGGGCAATTTTGAGACCAGCCTTTAGGCGTTATATACATATGATAACTAAGTTACCAAGGTGGATATTGTGGGGCGGTGCGGTACTGGCATTTAGTGCAGGCTGCGTTAATACAGCAGCATTAATGGGTTTTGCGAATTTATCGGTCTCGCATGTTACGGGTAATGTGAGCTTATTTGCAGCGGCCATTGCCTATTTGGATGCTCGTAGTATTTTATATATCGGTACGCTACTGTTGTCCTTTTTAGCAGGGGCAATATTGAGTGGCTTTATCATTGGACAAGACGCATTGAAATTGGGCAAACGCTATGGACAGGCGCTGTATATTGAAGCGGCATTACTATTGGTGAGTTATTGGCTGTACCAGCAGCATGATTTTTTGGGACAGCTGGCAGCAGCGATGGCATGTGGCTTACAAAATGCCATGGTAGCGACTTATAGTGGTGCAGTTATTCGTACCACTCATTTGACAGGGCTAACATCCGATATGGGGGCTGCAATCGGTAACTGGCTGGCTGGTCGCGCGATTAGTAAGCCGACATTGGGTTTTCAAGCGGTTATTTGGTATTGCTTTTGCGGGGGTAGTGCAGTCGGGGCGTACTTGTTTGCCAAAGTTGGCTATGAGGCTCTATTTGTACCGATTACGATCGTTTTAACAGCGGCATTTATATATAACTATGCCTCAGATCGCTTGCCAGAAAAAAGAGAGCCAAAACGCGAGAGACACTCATCATAAGATAAGTGCCTCTCGTTGTATACGTTTTATCTTACAGTCGCACAATGGGTATTTGGGTGCCAAAGCACTAAATTACTTTTCGTCTTCTTCTTTATGATCTTCATGTTCGTGCATGCCCTGCATCATATCAAGTGCTGAGTCATCGGTGCGCTGTTGATCTTCTTTGGCCAGACCATCTTGGTTGATATCTTTTCGCGCCATTTTGGTGGTCGAGTCGGTTTTATTTGTGTCTGTCATAAAGTGCTCCTATACGTTTTATGAATGTTTCAGCTCTAACAAAATTATGGTTTCAATCTATTATTATTAACTATTTATTGGTGTTTTAGTGGAATTGCAACAGTTTAGTATGAGATATGGCCTCTGTGTTGTACATATAGGATATGGGCTTATTTAGTGACGTTGTGTAACAAAATACCCTGTGGCGACTGAGTAAGAAACGGGGCTAGAACTTATGATTAGATAGAAATGTAATGCACATCAGTGTCTAAATTTACAGCCTAATTCGAAGTAGGGGCTGATATAAAGCAAACCCATGCTTCATCAAAGGATTTTTTTGTTGTATATCTGCTATGATGGCGACGTATTTTTTTGGGGTACGAGAAACAGAAGGTTGACGAGTAGTACACGTCTTTATATATGGGATTTCCCCACTGTCTTTGAGGAACTAAGGACATTTTATGTCAGAGCAAAAACTAGATAGCCATCTTCCTAAAGATGGCAATGAGTATTTATTTACAGATACCTTTCCAAAGGGTACGGGCAAAGGGTTGATCGTTGTCGTTATTGCAGCGCTTGTTATAGTCAGTTTAAAATAAAACTGTTATGCCTTGGACAAATATCATAAAACAATTTGGATAAATCATTCTCCATCCAGCCTTGGCGTAGAAACTTCACCTGAGCCCATTTTTTCTCGATAGGGTTTA